>NZ_CP033006.1:0-322667 GCF_005237295.1 Buchnera aphidicola (Macrosiphum euphorbiae) | reverse complement strand
TTGCTGGGGGATGTGTAATTCCACCAAACATTACATGAGACATTTTTCTTATCTGTTTTTTTAATGCTTTATTTAGAATGGGATGATTATATCCATGTATTGCAGACCACCATGAAGACATGCCATCTATTATATTTTTACCATTTTTTAATTTTAAATAGACTCCTTTAGCAGATATAACAGTATAACAAGGAAGAGGATTAATCATAGAAGAATATGGATGCCAAATATGTTTGTAATCAAAAAATGTATCAAATTGACTCATGATGATTTATATATAAAATATTAGATAATTAAGTATAAACGTTTACTAAAATAAAACCATAATTTTTTGGAGGTAATATGAAAAAAAAATGGACTCTAGAAGAAACAAAAATACTTTTTAAAAAACCATTTTTTGATCTTATATTTCAAGCTCAAAAAGAACATAGAAAAAACTTTAATCCCAATACAATACAAATCAGCACTTTACTTTCGATAAAAACGGGATCTTGTCCAGAAGATTGTAAATATTGCCCACAAAGTGCTAGATATAAAACAGGTTTAAAAAAAGAACCATTATTAGAAATAGAACAAATTCTTAGTGCTGCAAAAAAAGCTAAATCCTCAGGTTCTAGTCGATTTTGTATGGGTGCTGCATGGAAAAATCCAAAAGAAAAAGACATGCCTTATTTAGAAAAAATTATTAAAGAAATAAAAGAAATGGGAATGGAAACGTGTATGACTCTAGGTACTTTAAATAATTCACAAGCAAAAAAATTAGCAAATGCAGGTTTAGATTTTTATAATCATAATTTAGATACTTCTGAAAATTTTTACAGTAGTATTATTACCACTCGAACATATCAAGAACGACTAAATACACTAGATAAAGTTCGCAATGCTGGAATGAAAATTTGTTCTGGAGGTATTATAGGTTTAGGTGAGAAAATACAAGATCGTATTGAATTATTAATGGAATTGTCTAACTTATCTATTCAACCAGAAAGTGTACCTATTAATATGTTAGTTAAAATTCCGGGTACACCAATGGAAGATAATAAAAATGTAGAACCATTTGATTTTATTCGTGTTATTGCTGCAGCTCGTATCATGATGCCAAAATCTTATATTAGACTATCTGCTGGACGTGAAAATATGAATGATCAAACTCAAGCGATGTGTTTTATGGTTGGAGCGAATTCTATTTTTTATGGATGTAAATTACTTACTGCAGATAATCCAGAAGAAAAACATGATTTAGAATTATTTGAAAAATTAAATTTATACCCTGAATATAAAAAACAACCTGTATTAAAAAAAGATAAATACAGTACTATAATGCAGTCATTAAAAATTAATAAAGATCAATACTATAATGCAG
Source organism: Buchnera aphidicola (Macrosiphum euphorbiae) (assembly GCF_005237295.1). Taxonomy (NCBI): domain Bacteria; kingdom Pseudomonadati; phylum Pseudomonadota; class Gammaproteobacteria; order Enterobacterales; family Erwiniaceae; genus Buchnera; species Buchnera aphidicola. The sequence goes on along the minus strand of NZ_CP033006.1, from coordinate 321,304 downwards.
CTATATTATAATATATAATAAATATATTATAATATATAATATAGAAAATTATTTCTTAAATTCTTAAAAATTTAAAAATATTTTGTGTTGTAAATAAAATATTAGGCAATTATTCTAAATGAGAATAATTTTATTTTTAATTTTTAGAGTAACTCAATATTATAGTTGTGCGTTATTTTATAAAATACGCATCATAACTTATATCGAGTTACTCAATCTAGAAATATATTAGTATTTATATTAAAAAATAATGTTTTTCTTTAAATTGAATTAATAATAAAAAATATTTTTACTGATATTAATTATTATGTTGAGAGCAATCGTTTTTTCTAAATTATACATTATCTATTAAAATAAGATTTTATCATGATTAAAAAATTTTTTATTACCGGAACTGATACAAATGTAGGAAAAACAATTGCAAGTAGCATTTTATTAAAAAAAGCAGCTGCATTTGGATATAAAACAGCAGGATATAAACCTATATCTTCTGGACATCAAAAAAAAACATGTAATTTTTTAAACAATGATGCGACTATTCTAAAAAAAAGTAGTTCTATAATATTAAGTGAAAAGGAAGTGAATCCGATTTCATTTTTTGAAAACGCTCCTCCTCACATCTTAAGTAAATTTCAAAAAAAAAATATTAAAAAAATAGAATTATCTTTAGGATTAAAAAATATTACCAAGAAAAGCAATTGGATTTTAGTAGAAGGTGCCGGTGGATGGTATACACCATTGTCTGATAAAGAAACTTTTTCTGATTGGGTTAAAAAAGAAAAATTAACTGTTATTATTATTGTCGCGATTAAATTAGGGTGTATTAACCATGCTATTTTAACAGAAAAAGCTATTATTTCGGAAAAAATAACATGTGGAGGTTGGATTGCTAATAATATTTTTCCAAAAGATAAATATAATATGTACTACATCCAAACTTTGTTAAGTTATATTAAATCTCCATTTTTAGGTGAAATTCCATATTTGAATAATAAAAACAAAATAAATGTTAAAAAAATCAAAATAAAATTACCTAAATAAAAAATACGTTTTTTGAAAAATATTATTTTTATAATCATTAATATAATTATTAACAAAGATGGATATATTTGAGGTATTTTGATTAAATATAAACAGGATATTTTAAACAAATTTCTAACACTTTTTGTTTAATTTTAATAATATTATCATCATCATGCACGTTATCTAAAATACTAGATATCCAATTTGATACTTCAGAAACTTCATTTTCTTTAAACCCCCTTCTAGTAATAGCAGGTGTACCAATACGTATACCTGAAGTAATAAAAGGACTTTTCAAATCATTAGGTATAGTATTTTTATTAATAGTTATATTAGCTTTACTTAAAGCGATATCAGCATCTTTGCCTGTAATTTTTTTATTGGTTAAATCAAGTAAAAATAAATGATTGCTGGTTTTTCCTGATACTATTTGATATCCTTTTTCTAAAAATTTTTGAACCATAACTTTAGAATTTTTTACTATTTGTTTTTGATATTCTTTAAATTTAGGTTGTGCTGCTTCTTTGAACGCGATTGCTTTTGCAGCAATTATATGCATTAGTGGTCCTCCTTGTGCACCAGGAAAGACTGATAAATTTAATTTTTTATATAAAGTATCACTGCCATTTTTAGCAAGAATAAGTCCTCCTCGAGGTCCTGCCAATGTTTTATGAGTCGTGCTTGTAACAACATGAGCATAGTTAATTGGATTTGGATAAATTTTAGCTGCGATTAAACCCGCAATATGAGCTATATCAACAACTAAATAAGCATTCACTTTATCTGCAATAACACGCATTTTTTCCCAATCACAAATACCAGAATATGCTGAAAAACCACCAATAATCATTTTTGGTTTATATTTTTGAGTTAAGTTTAAAACTTCTTCATAATCAATTTCACCATTTTTATTGACTCCATATTGAATGACATTATACATTTTTCCTGAGAAACTTACCGAAGACCCATGAGTTAAATGACCTCCATGTGATAATTTCATACCCAATATTGTATCACCAAATTTTAATAATGCTGTATAAACAGAAAAATTAGCTTGAGAACCAGAATGAGGTTGAACATTAGCATAATCTGCATCAAATAATTTTTTTGCTCGATTAATTGCTAATTCTTCTACTATATCTATATATTTACAACCACCATAGTAGCGTTTTCCAGGATAACCTTCTGCATATTTATTAGTTAATTGTGAACCTTGTGCATTCATGACATAATTACTAGCATAGTTTTCTGATGCAATTAATTCTAGATGATTTTCCTGTCTTTGTTTTTCTTTTTCTATTGCTAACCATATTTCTGGATCATATTTTGAAAGATCTATTTTATTATTTAACATTTTTTACCTAAAAAATTGAGTTTCATGAAAAATATAAAATAATTAAAAAATTAAATTTATTTAAAAATTTTTTGAATTTTTATCATTAATTCATATTTTAAAAGATGATATTCCTTTTCTTTTTTTAAGTCTTTAACTAAAAAAAATCCTTTTTTAATTTCATTATCACCTATTAAGATTATAATTCTTGCTGAAGAATTTATAGCGTTTTTTATCTTTTTTTTAAGATTTTGATTGAAAAAATTAATAAAAACTTTTAATTTTGGGTATAAATCTCTTATTTCTTCAGATAAGTTTACAGCATGATATTTATTATTATTTCCTATAAAAATAATATAGATATTAATTTCTTCTAATTTTTCAGAAAAATTCTTTATTGATTTTGTTAGTAAAACTAAACGTTCTATTCCTATTGCAAATCCTATAGCAGATGTTTTTTTACCTCCCATTTCTTCAACTAAATGATCATATCGACCACCTGCACAAATAGTGTCTTGTGTACCTAGTTGATTGCTTTTCCATTCAAAAACAGTATTATTATAATAATCTAATCCTCGTACTAAATGTGGATTATACTTATATTTTATTTTATGAGAATTCAGCATATTGCATAAATTTTTAAAATGACTACTTGAAGAAATATCGATATACTCACTTAATAACGGTGCTTCTTTTAATATTTTTTGAATATCTTGATTTTTCGAATCTAAAATACGTAAGGGATTAGTATATAATCGTCGTTTACAATCTTCATCTAATAAATGTTCATGTTTTTTAAGAAAGCAAACTAATTTTTTTTTATATTCAAAACGATCAATTTTGGAACCTATTGAATTGATTTCTAAAGTTACATATGAATCAATACCAATTCTTTTCCATAAACGATGTGTTAGGATAATAATTTCTAAATCTATATCTTCTGTATCAAAACCAAATACTTCTGCTCCTAATTGATAGAATTGACGATATCTTCCATTTTGTGGTCTTTCATATCGAAACATAGGGCCTAAATACCAAAATTTATTATTTTTTTGATTTAATAAATGATGTTGTATTACAGCTCGTACACATCCTACGGTGCCTTCGGGACGTAAAGTTAAACTATTACCTTTTCGGTCGTTAAAAGAATACATTTCTTTTTCTACTACATCAGTAATGTTGCCAATTGCTCTTTTAAAAATTTTAGTTTTTTCTAATATAGGTAACCTAATTTCTAAATAACAATAGCTAGTTAGAACTTCTTTTAATATAATTTCTACATAATTCCATATTTTTAATTCTTTTGGAAGATAATCATGCATTCCTCTAATAGATTTAATTTCTTTTTTCACTATTATCTCTTAATATTAGATATAAAATAATTAAAATATACAGTTAAATATTATTTTTTTTTACATTATTTAATTTCTCTATATTTTTTATTTTTTTTCGAATTTTAATTTCCATTTTTTCAATAATTTCTTCATTTTTTATTTTTTTTTTCTGTCTTATTCCATCTTCATAAAATATACTATTTTTATAATGTCCTGTTAATCCTAAAGTTGCTGTTTTAGCTTCACCTATGCCATTAACAACACAACCGATAATTGATACATCTATAGGGGTTGAAATATCTTCTAATTTCTTTTCTAATTGATTTACTGTATTAATTACATCAAATTCTTGTCTAGAACATGTAGGACATGCAATAAAATTAACTCCTCTTGATCTTAAATTTAAGACTTTTAGAATATCATAACCTACTTTCACTTCTTCAATAGGATTAGCGGCTAATGAAATTCGTATTGTATCTCCAATACCTTCTAATAATAGTAAAGCAATACCTATAGAAGATTTTACTGTTCCATTTCTTAAACCTCCTGCTTCTGTTATTCCGATATGTAAAGGTTGTGTAATTTTTTTTCCTAATAATCGATATGATTCAACTGCTAAAAATACATTAGATGCTTTAACACTAACTTTAAATTGATTAAAATTTAAAGTATCAAAATATTCAATATGCCTCATAGCAGATTCTACTAAAGCTTCTGGGGTAGGGGTTTTATATTTTTTTAATATATCTTTTTCTAAAGACCCTGCATTTACACCAATTCTAATTGGTATATTTTTATCTTTTGCATAAGTAATTACTTCTGATACTCGTTTTATATTTCCAATATTTCCAGGATTAATTCTTAGACAGTCTGCTCCATATTCTATAGCTTTTAACGCTAATCTATAATCAAAATGTATATCTGCAATTAATGGAATTTTTACTTGTTTTTTAATTTCTTTAAATGATTCTGCAGCTTTTAAAGTCGGTATAGAAATACGGATAATATCTACTCCTACTTTTTGCAATTCTAGAATTTGATTGATAGTTTCTAAAGTATTTGTAGTTCGAGTATTAGTCATTGATTGAACTGAAATAGGTGCATTATTTCCAATAGGTATTTTACCAACATAAATACGATCTGATTTTCTTCTATTAATAATTTTCGATTTATTCATATTTTTTTATATATAAAGGGAAGAATAATAAATTAAATTATTTTTTAAGAGGATTTATTATACTACCGGTTAATTGACCACATGCAGCATTAATATCTTGTCCTCTATTTTTTCTGATTATTGCAGTAAATCCTCTTTTTCTAAGAATATTTGCAAAAATATTAATTCGACGAATATTACTGCATAAAAAAGATGAACCTAAAAAAGAATTCCAAGGAATTAAATTAATTTTACTAGGTATATTGCTTAATAAAGTAGCTAATTGTTGAGCATTTTCATTAGAATCGTTAACTCCATCTAGCATAACATACTCTATTGTTACTCCATCTCGATTAGCTTTTGAATATTTTAAATATTTTAGTGTAGAATTTAAAATAGAAGAAATATTATATTTTTTATTGATTGGCATAATAAGATTTCTAATAATATCATTCGGAGCATGTAAAGAAATTGCTAAAGAAACATCAATTGTATTTCTTAATTTATCTAATGCTGGGACTATTCCTGAGGTAGATAAAGTAATACGACGTTTTGACAAACCAAAACCATATTCATCTAAAATTATTTTTAATGCAGATACAACATTATTTAAATTTAATAAAGGTTCACCCATACCCATAAACACTATATTAGTAACATGGTTTGTAATATTTTTTTCTTTTAATATTTTATTTGCCTGCCAAATTTGAGCAATAATCTCAGAAACTTTTAAATTTCTTTGAAAACCTGCTTTTCCGGTAGCACAAAAATTACATTTTAAAGAACATCCTATTTGTGAAGAAATACAAAGAGTAGAACGTTTTTTTTCCGGAATGTACACTGTTTCAATTCTTTGGTTGTTAATAGAAGTAATCCATTTTATTGTCCCATCATAAGAAATTTTTTCTTCTATAAATTCTGATGCAGAAATATAAGATTTTTCATATAATTTATTTCTTATTTTTATGCTAATGTTAAACATCTTATAAAAATCATTACAATAATGATTGTAAATCCATTTCATGATTTGTTCTGTACAAAAACTTTTCGCGCCTAAAGAAGTAAGAAAATATCTTAAATCTTGACGATTTAAATCTAATAAATTAATTTTAGATTCTGAAATTTTGAATATATTAATATTCTTATTCATCTAAATACCTAAAATTAATTAGTATAAAATATCTTTTCATTTAAAACTTTACCTTAACAAAAAAAATAGTAATAATATATTATTACTATTCTATATATTAATATTATACATTAATATAATAAATTTATTAATCTTGATACTGTTTTTATATCTAAAAAAATAAAATTTCTCTTTAATAAAAACAATCTTCAATAAATATCAAAGATCTTTAAATCATGGTATTATTCTAATCAGTTTTAAAAATTTAGGGGTTTTCTATGCATCCAATGTTAAATATTGCTATTCGTGCAGTACGAAAAGGAGGAAATATTATTATTCAAAATTATGATGCACATAAATTTATTAAGGAAGATGTAGATAAAAATAAAATATTTATAAAAAATATAATGTATAAAATTAATAGAATAATCAGTGAAATTATTTATAGATCTTATCCTCACCATATTATCTTAAAAAAAAATGAAAATATTATTTTTAAACAGAATGAAAAAAATACTATTTGGATTATCAATGAATTAGACGGAAAAAATAATTTTATCAAACATTTTCCATATTTTTGTATTTCTATTGCTGTAGTTGTAAAAAGTAAGACTGAAATTTCTGTAATATACGACCCCATAAAAAATGATTTATTTACAGCAGTAAAAGGACAGGGTTCTCAATTAAATGGATACCGAACCAGATGTAGTAAAATTAACACTTTAAATTACACTACAGTTGCTGTTAATTTACCGAATAAAATTTACAGTGAAACACTATCTTATTTTGAAATATATAAAAAATTAATTTTATGTGGAATTTCTTTTAGATGTACTGGTTCTACTGTACTTGATGCTGCTTATGTAGCAGCGGGAAAAATAGATTGTTTATTTGATTTTAATTTAGAACCAAATAATTTTATAGCAAGTAAACTACAAGTTCGAGAAGCTGGGTGTTTAATTAGCAATTTTACAGGAGGTCATGAATATAATCATTGTCATTCTGGAAATATAACTAGCAGCCCAAAATTTGTCAGATTAATTACTGAAAAAATACGTGCATATTATTTAATATAATAAAGTTAAAAATTATATTTTTTAAAAAATATTTTAATCAGATATCATCTTATTTTTTATAAATATTATTTATTTATTATACACCATTTTTTATTAATAAATATAGCTGACCAACCTGTAAATTTTCCTTCTTTTTTAGAAGTAATATAATGTTTTTTAGTCTTTCTATTGAAACAAACAATAGTTTTATTTCCATTTTCATCAATTGTAGGACCGCTAGATAAATAGTGTATTTTTTCTGGTAATAAATGTTGAAATCGCACTAATTCTTCTACAAATGGAGATCTAGTTTCGCGTGATTTAGGAAAAGTGTTTGCAGCAAAAAAAATACCGGAAATTCCTTCCCGTAAAACAAACCATGCGTTGGATTCTTTACATAGTAATTCTGGAAAAGGAATAGGTTCTAATTTTGGATCAGATATCTCACCATTAGGCAAAATCTTTCTTGTATTTTTACATATTTTATTTATACATGTAAAAAATTTACCAAATGGACCTATTTTAAGCATCATTTTGTTCTGACATTTTTCACATTGAATTGTTTCAGATAAATAAAGAGGACTTTTAAAAACCCCTTCTTCAATTTTATAACCAATGCAACTAGGATTATTAATACAAATATGTAATTTTAGTTTTTGATTAATAAAATAACTATCCATAGACATGTTACATTTTTCACATCGATTAGTTAATTTTAAAGATAATTGTTTTTTATTATCTTTTTTATCAAAATCATTTAATGAAATTAAGTTTATAGTTTTTTTGCAACAATTTTTAGATTCAGTATTATTATATCCTAAACAGCTAAGAAACACACCAGTTACAGCATTTTTTATTCCCATTTTCTTGCAACAAACTGGACAATTAATTGAAGTTGGAACAATTGTATTTAATTCCATCCCCCCTTCTTCTGGACTTTTTTTAGCTTTTTCTAACTGTTTAGAAAAATTTTTAAAAAAAGAATCAAGTACACTTTTCCATTTAATTTTATTTTCAGCAATTTTATCAAGTTTTTTTTCCATATTTGCAGTAAAATTGTAATCAATTAAATCACTAAAACTTTTTTTTAGTCGTACAGTAAGAATTTCTCCCATTTTTTCTGCGTAAAATTTATTTTTTTTAATTTTAACATATCCTCGATCTTGTATTTTTGATGTAATTGCAGAATAGGTGGAAGGTCTTCCAACACCTTTTTTTTCTAATTCACGCACTAAAGATGCTTCAGTAAAACGTGGTGGAGGTTTAGTAAATTTTTGACTGGGTATAATTTCATCTATTAATAATAAATTTCCTACATTTAACACAGGAAATTCAGAAATAATATTTTCTTCTTCAATTAAAACTTTTGTCCAACCATTAAATAAAACTATTCGTTCATTTTTTTGCAATGTAAACATGTCAGCCATTACTATTATGGTAATAGACTTATATTTAACTGATGTCATTTGAGAAGCTATAAACTGATTCCAAATTAACTCATATAATTTTTTAGCACCCGAACTTAAATTGTTTGATTTTATATTTTTTACTTGAATATCAGATGGTCGAATAGCTTCATGAGCTTCTTGAGAATATTTTTGATTAGAATATAAATTAGGTTCTTTAGGTAAATAATCATCGCCATAAAAATTTTTTATATATGTTCGAGCTTTTTTAATGGCATGTTTGCTTAAATAAGTGGAATCAGTTCTCATATAAGTTATATAACCTTCTTCATATAATTTCTGCGCTAAAAACATTGTTTTTTTTACACTAAAACCTAAGCGAAGATTAGAAAATTGTTGTAAAGTAGAGGTTATAAATGGAGCAGATGCTGTTTTATAAAAAATTTTTTCTTTATAATTTTTAACAATAAATAATGATTTTTTCATTTTTTCTATTGCGAAATTCACTTCATTTCTATTTACTGGATAATATGTTTTATTATGATAATGTGTTACATCCATACTAATCTTTTTTTTATCTTCATAAAACAGAGATACATTTATTTTCCAATACTCTTCCGGAATAAAATTTTTTATAATATGTTCACGATCTGATATTATACGAACTGCTACAGATTGAACTCGTCCTGCAGATAAACCCCTAGAAATTTTCTTCCATAATAAAGGCGAAATCATATAACCTACAATTCGATCCATAAAACGACGTGCTTGCTGTGCATGCACTCGATTCATGTTTATATGACCTACTTTTTCAAAAGCTTTTTTTATTGAATGTTTAGTTATTTCATTAAATACTACACGACTAAATTTAGTAGAATCCCCCCCAATAACTTCTTTTAAATGCCAAGCTATTGCTTCTCCTTCCCTGTCTAAATCTGTAGCAAGATATATATGATCTACTTGATTTGCAATAATTTTTAAATCAGAAATAATTTTTTCTTTACCAGGTAAAATGTGATATTCAGCATTCCAATCTTTATAAGGATTAATTCCTATTTGTTTTATTAGAATCGTATTTTCATTAGTTCTTAAAGCAATATTTTCATCAGAAAATTTTTTATTTTTCGCTTTATTTTGTGATTTACTGGTTATCAAATCTCGTACATGTCCTATACTAGACTTAACTATGTATTCAGAACCTAAATATTGATTTATAGTTTTTGCTTTTGCTGGAGATTCAACTATCACGAGAGATTTTTGCATATTTTTATCCAATAAATCGTATGTAATTATATTGACTCAGATTCTAAATAAGTGATTGGCTCAAGATTAATTGCATTTAAAACTTTTTTTATGTTTTTAAAACTATAAATAATTTTTATGAGAAAATATTTTAAGTAAAGTTTTACTAATATTATGTACTATAGATGAAGTAAAACGTTCTAGCATTTTTTTATTATAAATATATTTAATGCTTAATAAAGTATATTCTTCTATTTTAGACATTAATATATCGTCACTTGTAGCAATTTGATCTACTAATTTTTTTTGTAAAGCAATTGTTCCAAACCAATGTTCTCCATTAGATACACTCTCGATATCTAAAGATGGTCTCATTTCCTTGATGAAATTTTTAAACAGTTTATGTGTTGCATTTAATTCTTCACAGAATTTATTACGTGTTGATTCGGTATTATTTCCAAACATTGTCAAAGTTCGTTTATAATCACCTGCAGTATGAAGTTCAATATCTATATTGCATTTTTTTAATAATTTATTAAAGTTAGGCATTTGACCTACTACTCCAATTGAACCTATTATTGCAAATGGTGCTGCAACAATATAATCAGCAACACATGCCATCATGTATCCTCCACTTGCTGCGATTTTATCAATAGATATAGTCAGACGTATTCCTCTTTGACGTAATCTATTTAACTGAGAAGCAGCTAATCCATAGCCATGAATTACACCCCCAGAACTCTCTAGACGTAATAAAACCTCATCATTTTCATTTGCTACTGAAAGGATGGCAGATATTTCTTCTCGCAATCCAATTACTTCATTAGCATAAACATCTCCCTTAAAATCTAGTATATATAATTTTTTCTTTTTATTTTGAAGATATTGATTTTTGTTGTCTAATATTTTTTTTTTATTTTTTTTATTTTTTTCTTTTTCTTTTTCAAACCATATTTTTTTTTCAAAATCTTGCATTGTAGATAATAATATTTGATTTTTTACATTTTTATAATTGTCTTGTAGTAAAGTAACTTTTATTTTACTTTGATTGTTTTTTTTTCTTTTTATTATTTTATAAAATAAAATTAGTGTAGAAATACTAATTATAATAAAAGTAATAATTTTCGCTAAGAATAATTCATAATTTATAAGTAAATTCACACAATAAACCTTTTTAAAAAGATAGGTAGAAAAATTTTTTAATATTTTTTTAAAGCAACTAACTTAGATAAATTATCTACTAATGTAGAATTTAATTCAGTCCAATGTCCTAATTTTAGATTTTTAGGTAAAATAATGTTACCATACCGTATTCTAATTAATCGACTAACTTGACAGTTAACTGTTTTCCACATAAATCTGATTTCACGATTTTTTCCTTCACATAAAACACCTTTAAACCATTTATTTTTTTTTGAATATTTATTATGATTAATAACTTGTATGCTTTTAAATGAAGAATAGCTATTTTTAATTTTAACTCCATTTTTTAAAATATTCATTGTATTTTCATTAATTTCTCCAAAAATTCGAATATAGTATTCTCTTTCTATTTTATTACTAGGATGCATAAGTTTATTAGCTAAATTTCCATTGTTTGTAAACAACAATAATCCTCTTGTATTTAGATCTAATCTTCCAACACTAATCCATCTGTGAATATTTAAGAATGGTAATTTATCAAAAACAGTTGGACGATTCTGATTATCATTTCTAGTACAAACTTCGCCTTCCGGTTTGTTATAAATAATTACCTTTGTAGCAAATTGTGTGTTTTTTATAGATATTTTTTCTCCTTTAATTGTAATTTCTCCAGGATTATTATTATCTACACGTTGACCAATTACTGCTTTTTTCCCGTTAATAAGTATAATTCCAAGTTCAATCATTTCTTCAATTTTACGACGTGATCCATATCCAAAATGAGATAATATTTTTTGTATTTTTTCACTCATTTATTAGACCTTTTATTATTTTTTATTTTTTTAAATAATTAATTGGAATTAAAGTTAATAATATTCCTATAATTAATGGGAAAATAAACCACATTTCACATAATAAAATGGTATTTTTATAAATATAATTTTCTAAAAATCCAGCAATAACTGGAAAAATTAAAAAAACAGTAGAAGCATAAAACGCACTGACTTTTTTTTGCAAATAAAAATAAGATAAGATACCAAAAATTCCAGAAAAATCGCCAAGATAAAATACAGCTAAAATAGATCTATTAGAAAAATCTTCAATATGAGGATGTTCTATAAACCAAGATATTATAGATAACAATATTCCAGATATTAGTGACGGCAAAGCATTAAAAGTTATGACAGATACATTGCAGCATTTTTTTTGACATTCAGCGTAAACAACAGCGTGACTAAATAAGGCAAAGAGTAAAGCTAACATTCCTTTCCACTGAAAAAAACATTGTGATTCTAATTCTATCAGTAAAACTATTAATAATGTAATTAAAGAAATTAATATCCCTATTTTTTGAGTTAAAAATAGTTTTTGTTTTAAGTATAAGAATGATACTGTTAATACAGCTACAGGCATATTTGAAAATATAATAGAAGCGATAGAAGAACTTACATAAATACCCCCATATAACATTAATGTAAATGGTATAGAAAAATAAAAAATTGAAATAAAAAATTGGAACCACCTTTGCCCACATGGAAATAAAAGCGGTGTTTTTGTATAATATGCAAGAATAATTAATAAAGGAGATGCAACTAAAAAACGTATGCCAGTAGCAAAAAATGGCGGAATTGTTTCTGTGGCAATTTTCATTGCAATCCAGGTGGTTCCCCAAGTAAGAGAAACTAAAGAAAATAATATTATTATTAGTATTTTATTCATTTAAAAAAACTCCAAAAAATAAAAATGTAACATACATCATCTCTTTGAGAGATAAGTATATTTTATTTTTTTTGGTACAAAATTTAGTTTATAAAAAATTTATTAAAAAAGTTTTTTAAATTTAAATTGAAATATTTATATCAATATATTATTGTTAAAATTTAAAAAAATATAAACATTAAAAAATTTTATATATCAATAAATATGTATTTAAAAATTTTTAAAGGTAATAAATGCAAAATATTTTAAATAAAATTTATAGTTCAAAATCTTTAAGCAAAGAAGAAAGTTATCAATTATTTACATTAATTTCTTCTGGAAAGATAACAGATATACAATTATCATCTATATTAACAGCAATTCGTATACGAGGTGAATCAACAGAAGAAGTAAAAGGAGCAATAATTGCATTTTTAAAAAAAATGAAATATTTCCCAAAACCTGATTATATTTTTTCTGATATTGTAGGAACAGGCGGAGATACTAGAAATACTATAAATATATCAACTACAAGTGCATTTGTCGCTGCAACATGTGGTTTTAAAATTATTAAACATTGTAATCAAGGAGTTTCTAGTAAATCGGGCTCTTCTGATCTTTTAAAAAAATTTAATATAAATTTAAATGCATCTCCAGAAAAATCTCGTCAAACTTTAGATCAACTAAATATTTGTTTTTTATTTGCACCAAAATATCACAATGGTTTTAAATATTCTAATCACGTGCGCAAAATTCTCAAAACTAAAACCATTTTTAATTTACTAGGTCCTTTCCTTAATCCTGCATTACCTCCTCTAACCGTTATTGGTGTTTACAATCAAAAATTAATAAGTCCTGTAGTAAATATTTTAAAAGATCTAGAATATCAAAGGGGTATAGTTTTACATAGTGATAATACTGATGAAGTAACTTTATATGGAACAACATATATTTCTGAATTATTAAATAAAGAAATTATATCATATCAATTACAACCAGAAGATTTTGGTTTAAAAACTCATTCCAAAAAAATATTAACAATAAATTCTTTAGAAGAAAATTATCGTATCATCAATCAAATAATGAAAGGTAAAGGTAATAGATTATATGAAGAACTAATAGCAGTAAATGTAGCAATATTATTAAAGGTATTTGGACACGAAAATTTAAAAGAAAACACTGAATTAGCATTAAATAAAATAAGAAGCGGAGATGTTTATAAACACATGCAAAATGTTGCTGATATGTTAAAAGAAGAGAATCATGAAAGAAACAATGCTTAAAAAAATTATACAATATAAAAGTGATTGGATTACATTAAGAAAAACAAAACAACCGTTGATTAGTTTTCAAAATAAAATCAACAACAACACACGCAATTTTTATAATTCTTTAAAAGAAAAAAAACCGTGTTTTATATTAGAATATAAAAAAAAATCTCCTTCTTTAGGAATTATTAGAAATAATTTTGATTTAGTTGAAATTTCTAATGTTTATAAAAAATATGCCTCTGCTGTTTCAGTTCTTACAGATGAAAAATATTTTCATGGAAATTTAAAATTTATAAATGTAGTAAGACAATGTGTATCTCAACCTATTTTATGTAAAGATTTTTTTATTGATTCATATCAAGTATATTTAGCTAGATATTATAATGCAGATGCTATTTTATTAATGTTATCTGTTTTAGATGATACAAAATATAAAGAGTTATCTTTAATAGCAAAAAAATTAAACATGGGTATATTGACTGAAGTAAATAACATTAAAGAATTACAACGTGCTCTTAAATTAAATGCTGATATTATTGGTATTAATAATCGTAATTTACATGATTTGTCAATTGATTTAAATCGTACTCGTATCTTATCTGCTTTAATTAAAAAAGATATTATAATTATCAGTGAATCAGGAATAAAAAAATATCGTGAAATAAAAGAACTAAGTAAGTTTGTTCATGGTTTTTTAATTGGCTCTCACTTAATGTCTAAAACTAACTTAGAGGTTGGTGTACGTTCTATAATGTTTGGTTATAATAAAGTTTGTGGATTAACTCGAAGTGTGGACATAAAAATTTCTGAAAAATGTGGAGCTATTTATGGTGGATTGATTTTTATAAAAAATTCTCTGCGTCATATTACTATAAAATCCGCAAAAAACATTATTATAAATAGCAAATTAAGATTTGTGGGAGTTTTTCAAAATGAAAATATAAATATTATTTCTAATATTGCTGAAGCATTATCTCTCTATGCAATTCAATTGCATGGTCAAGAAAATCAAAAATACATTAATGAATTAAGGAAAATATTGCCTCAAAAAATTAAAATTTGGAAGGCTTTTTCTATTCAATCGCAATTACCAAATCGTAATTGGAATAATATAAATAAATATTTATTTGATTCTTATTGTGGAGGAAGTAATACGTCTTTTAATTGGTCAATTTTACACAATCATATTTTAGATGATGTAATTTTAGCTGGAGGAATTAATTTTGATAACTGCGTTTTAGCTTCTCAATTAAATTGTTCAGGATTAGATTTTAATTCTGGTATAGAAATATCTCCTGGTATTAAAGATCATAAAAAAATAAAATCAATTTTTAAACAATTAAGATATTATTAAATTGTTTTTTATTTAATAAACTATAGGAAATCATTACATGACTTTACTAAATCCTTATTTTGGTGAATTTGGTGGTATGTACGTTCCGCAAATATTAATGCCAGCTTTATTAGAATTAGAGAAAAACTTTGTTGCTGCACAAAAAGATCCTCTTTTTCAAAAAAAATTTCATAATTTATTAAAAAATTATGCTGGAAGACCAACTCCATTAACTTTATGTAGTAATTTAACTAGAGGTACAAAAACACGAATTTATTTAAAAAGAGAGGATTTATTACATGGTGGAGCACATAAAACTAATCAAGTTTTAGGACAGGCTATGTTAGCAATTAGAATGAAAAAAACAGAAGTTATTGCTGAAACTGGTGCTGGTCAGCACGGTGTGGCTGCTG
Organism: Buchnera aphidicola (Macrosiphum euphorbiae); assembly: GCF_005237295.1. NCBI lineage: Bacteria > Pseudomonadati > Pseudomonadota > Gammaproteobacteria > Enterobacterales > Erwiniaceae > Buchnera > Buchnera aphidicola. The sequence goes on along the minus strand of NZ_CP033006.1, from coordinate 305,768 downwards.
CAATTGCTTGTGCACTATTAAATTTAAAATGTAAAATTTATATGGGTATCAAAGATATTAAAAGACAAAAAACTAATGTATTTCGCATGAAATTAATGGGTGCAAAAGTTATATCAGTAAAAAATGGTTCTGGAACATTAAAAGATGCATGTAACGAAGCTTTACGCGATTGGTCTAGTAGTTATAAAACGTCTCATTATATGATTGGTACAGCAGCTGGACCACATCCATATCCTACTATTGTTCGTGAATTTCAGAGAATGATTGGAGAAGAAGCTAAAAAACAAATTTTAGAAAAAGAAAACAAACTTCCAGATTCAATTATTGCATGTATTGGTGGAGGTTCTAACGCTATTGGAATTTTTTCAGATTTTATGCATGATAAAGTTAATTTAATTGGAGTAGAACCAGCTGGTTATGGTATACATACAGGAAAACATGGAGCGCCTTTAAAACATGGTAGAACTGGCATTTATTTTGGTATGAAGTCTCATTTAATGCAGAATAAAGAAGGGCAAATCCAAGAATCTTGGTCAATTTCAGCAGGATTAGATTTCCCATCTGTTGGCCCTGAACATTCCTGGTTAAATAGTATTCATCGTGCTCAATATGTTTCTATCACTGATGAAGAAGCAATAAATGCATTTCACACTCTATGCAAAAAAGAAGGTATCATTCCTGCTTTAGAATCTTCTCACGCATTAGCATATGCACTAAAGTTAATGAGTGTACATCCCAAAAAAAAACAAACTATCATCGTAAATCTTTCCGGTCGCGGTGATAAAGATATTTTGACAGTACATGATATTTTAAAAAAAAAGGAAAAATATGATGAGTCGATATCAAAAAATGTTTAAAAAATTATCTTTTTTAAGAGAAGGATGTTTTGTCCCTTTTGTAGTTTTAGGAGATCCTTCTTTAGAAATATCAATAAAAATTATTGAAACTTTAATTGAAAATGGAGCAGATGCTTTAGAGATTGGAATTCCATTTTCAGATCCATTAGCTGATGGACCAATTATTCAAAAAGCAAATTTACGCGCTTTATCTAAAAAAAATACTTTTTTTCAATATTTTCAGACATTAAAAAAAATACGTGAAAAATATAAAAGATTACCTATTGGTATTTTAATATATGCTAATCTTATATATAATCAAGGTGTTGATAATTTCTATTTGCAATGTTTTAATTCTGGTTTAGATTCTGTACTTATAGCAGATGTTCCCATCGAAGAATCAAAAATTTTTTATAAAACTGCAAACAAATATCAAATTAATTCCATTTTTACTTGTCCTCCGGATGCTGACGATCATTTTTTACATAAAATTTCTTTATATGCAAAAGGATTCATTTATGTATTATCTCGTTCTGGAGTAACTGGAATTAAAAATAAAATTTCGTCATTGCCTGAAAAATTTATAAAAAAAATAAAAGAAAATAATTCTATACCTTTACTGCAAGGTTTTGGAATTTCAAATTCTAAACAAGTTAAAAAAGCAATATCATTAGGTTTATCTGGTATAATATGTGGTTCAGCAATCATAAAAATTGTTGAGAAATATTTAAACGAAGAAAAAAAAATGATTAAAGAAATAAAAGAATTTACTAACTTATTAAAAATTTCCACTAAGTTAAAATAATATTCTTTATTAGAATGGATTATTTTTTATGTTTTAAAAAAAACGTGATCGTTTCAAATAATATGTATAATCTTCAATTTATATAAAGTATTTATAAGGAATATACATATGCTAATTACAGCAAGTAAATTACGTCATGATACGCGTCATTTTTTTTCTAAACAAATAGGAATTATTTTTTTTATATCTGCATTGGTTGCTTGTATTAATATATTAATAGATTTTTTTGTTAAACCAGATATGCATATTATATCTATAATAAAAAATAATCAATTTACTCGTTTTAGCTCATTTTTAGAATTAATGAATAATATGACTTTCGAAGATAAAAATGAATTATTGAAATATTTCATTTTTAAAAGTATAGAGTCATTAATAAGTAAAACAATATTATTAGGTAGTATTATAACTTTAATTTCTGTTTTATCTAAAAATAAGAAAGAATCAATTATATCATCAATCGGTTCTCTTTTTTCATTTTTGCCAAGTTTATTTATATTAAATTTTTTAACTACTTTTATTATACAAATGGGTTATATGTTTTTAATTATCCCTGGAATATTATTATCAATAATACTATCATTATCACCTATTATTTTCTCTTTTAAACAACACGGATTAATTGATTCTATACGTCTTAGTATATATATTTCCTGGAAATATATAAGAATAATAGAACCAGTTGTTTTGTTTTGGATTTGTAGTAAATTTCTTTTAACAATATTAGTAACTAATATACATTTTATTAATAATAATATTTTATTTTTAATATCAAATATTAGTATGAATATGTTATTTTCTATTTTGATTATATACTTATTTCGTTTTTATATGATTTTTTTACGTTCTTAAAAATTTAAAGATTATCTAGGTTTATATTATGAAACAAATATTAAATATATTACCAATGCTTACTTTCTTCATATTTTATAAGTTTTATGATATTTTTATAGCCTCTGGTTCTTTAATTGTTATATCAGGATTGATATGTATACTTCATTGGATTTTTTATAATGAAATAGATAAAATTAGTTTATTTAGTTTTTTTGTTATTGCTTTTTTTGGATCACTTACAATATTTTTTCATAATAGTCAATTTATTAAATGGAAAATAACAATTATTTATGCGATTTTCTCTATAATACTATTCATTAGTCAGTTTTTTACAAAAAAACCAATGATACAAAGACTTTTAGAAAAAGATATAAAAATATCTAATATTTATTGGCATAAAATCAATTTTTTATGGTCTTTATTTTTTTTGTTTTGTGCAATTTTAAATATTTATATAGCATTTTATTTTTCAGAAACAACATGGGTTAACTTTAAAGTTTTCGGTTTCACATCTCTAACATTTTTTCTAATTTTAATGACTAGTATTTATATAAATTACAAAGCATCAAAAAATAAATAATTTTTTTACAACATAATAATAGAGTGAAATTTTTAATAATGTCAGAAAAAAATAAATTACCAAATGGAACAATATCATTAAAAACGCTTTCTATGCCTTCAGATACTAATGCTAATGGTGATATTTTTGGTGGATGGATTATGTCTCAAATGGATATGGGTGGAGCAATATTAGCAAAAGAAATTGCAGGTGGAAAAGTTGCAACTGTACGAGTTGATGGAATTAATTTCATGAAATCTATATCAGTTGGTGATATTGTTAATTGCTATACGAATTGTATTAAAATTGGTAAAAGTTCTATTAAAATTAATATAGAAATATGGATTAAAAAGATTTATTCTCAACCATTGGGTCAATATTATTGTGCTGCAGAAGGAATATTTGTTTATGTGGCTATTGATAAAACAGGAAAACCTCGTGAATTATTACCTATGAGTATTATTTAAATAAATACATTAATTAAATTTTATATGTTAATTATTAATTATAAAAAATATATTTATATTATTGTAATAATTTTATATTTTCTTGAAAAATTTATAGAAAAATATATACTTCTAAAAAATTTTTTTAATTTTTATAAAAAATATTTTCAAAGTACTGTGTTCAACACTTGATGAAAATAATTAGACTCTTATCTATTTTAAAAGTACTTTTTTTAAAAGTGTTGAACAAATATAGTTTTATATAATTTTTTTCTATTGACTTCAACAATAAAATTACTTTTTAAAATACTAACAAATAATTTTTTAGTATGAATATCTTGCTAATTTAAGTATTAAATATGCTTTTTTTTGAAAAAATAGAAAAATATTTAATTAAATATATGACCTTTTGACAAAATCATGAATAGGACCTTCAATGGATGGATATTTTCTATAATTTAATCAAATGTCTAATTTTTTTAATATACTGGTTATTAATTGCTAATATTACCTTTCGAGTTTTAATTAAACGTCGCAATATACCCTCTTCTATGTCTTGGCTTTTAACAATTTATATTATTCCGTTTATTGGACTTTCAATTTGGTTTTTTTTTGGTGAACTATATTTAGGAAAAAGACAAAAAAAAATTGCAAATAGAATATGGTCTATTTCTAATAAATGGCTTAATGAATTGAAATCTTGCAAATATATTTTTCAAATTAAAAATAGTGACGTAGCTAATTCGATATTTCAATTATGTAAACATAGGCAAGGTTTATCTGGTATTAAAAGTAATAAAATTAAACTTCTCACTAATACTAAAAAAATTATGCAAATATTAATACGTGATATTTACTTGGCACGTAAAAATATTGAAATAGTATTTTATATTTGGAAACCAGGTGGAATAGCAGATGATGTAGCAATAGCTCTCATTGATTCTGCAAAACGAGGTATACACTGTAGATTAATGCTCGATTCAGCAGGAAGTATTGAATTTTTTCAGAGTCCCTGGGTCGAAATAATGCGTAAATCTGGTATTCAAGTGGTAGAAGCTCTAAAAGTCAATTTATTACGAGTTTTTTTAAGACGTATTGATGTTAGACAACATAGAAAAATTGTACTGATTGATAATTATATTGCATATTCCGGTAGTATGAATCTTGTTGATCCTTATTTATTTAAAAAATCTTCTGGTATTGGTCAATGGATTGATTTAATGACAAGAATAGAAGGACCTATAGCTACAACAATGGGAATAATTTATTCATGCGATTGGGAAATTGAAACAGGTTTAAAAATTTTACCTCAACTACCTAATGAAAAAATTATAGAGAAAACATCTAAGAATAATTCTAGTATTCAAGTAATTGCATCTGGACCTGGTTTTCCAGAAAATATGATTCATCAAGCATTATTAACAGCCATTTACTCAGCTAAACATGAATTGATTATGACAACTCCTTATTTAGTTCCTAGTGAAGATTTGTTACAAGCTATTTGTACTGCTGCTCAAAGAGGAGTTGAAGTTAGTATTATTATACCTTTATATCATGATTCTATTTTAGTAAAGTGGGCAAGCAGAGTATTTTTTAGTGAACTATTAGAAGCTGGTGTAAAAATTTACCAATTTCAAAAAGGACTTTTACATAGTAAAAGTATATTAGTAGATCAACAATTAAGTTTAATTGGAACTGTAAATTTAGATATGCGAAGTCTTTGGTTAAATTTTGAAATTACCTTAGTGATTGATGATAGTGATTTTGGACAGAATTTATTTTGTATACAAAATAAATATATTTCTGATTCTAAATTAATAGATAAAAAAGTTTGGTCTATGCGTGCATATTGGACAAGAATTCTTGAAAAAATCTTTTATTTTTTAAGTCCATTGCTATAACGGTCATACTTACTCAATATTTTTTATAAATAATCAATTTTAATAAATATATATTTATATTTCATGGGAATCATTTTATTGTACCGATGATAAAACCATGTTATATATTTATATACAAATTTAAAATATTGTTTAATTTTTAAACATTATAAAATTAAAAAAAAATAAATATTTTCTATAAAAAAATCATAGAAATTTTAACTAATTTAAAAACATATTTTTAAAAAATCTTCATTTTTTTAATAAATAAGTTCTTTTTTATTAAAATTATTAATTTCTCATTTTTGATATTGATTGTTAAGTAAAAACATTTTTATCTTAAACTGATATTATGAGAACATACTAATGAATGAAATACTAAAAATTCTAAATAATATTCGTACACTTCGTGTACATTCGCGAGAATGTTCTTTAGAAATTCTAGAAGAAATATTGGAAAAATTTAAAATTGTTGTTGATGAACGAAAAAAAGAAGAAAAAAAAATACAAGAAGAAATAGAAAAGAGGACAATAAAATTAAAAAAATATAGAGAAATGTTAATTGCTGATGGTATAAATCCTAATGAATTACTAACAAAAAGCAACTCTATTAAATCATCAGAAAAACGTAAAAGACCTAAAAGACCAGCAAAATATAAATATATTAATAAGAATGGAGATTTCAAAACATGGACTGGTCAAGGACGAACTCCATCAGTAATTAAAAATGCTATTTTAAATCATAAAAAAATATTAGAAGATTTTTTATTATAATTCTTATCCGGGGGTTCATCAAAAAAACCCCTAATATTTAAATCATAAAGTTTTTTTAAATAATGAAAACTATTCCATATTGAAAAAATTAATCATGTTTATTCAAATAATAAATGACCCATTTTTTTAGCTTTGGTTTTTAAATAATAAGCATTTTTAGGATTTTTTTCTGTAATAAGAGGAACACGTTCTACAATATTTATACCAGCATTACTGAGCATCTGTACTTTAAATGGATTATTTGTTAATAAACGAATTTTTTTAATTTTTAATATGTTAAATATGTCAGCGCATAATGAAAAATCTCTTTCATCTGCTGAGAAACCAAGTTTTTGATTAGCTTGTACAGTATCTAATCCTCTATCTTGTAAAGCATATGCTTTAATTTTGTTAAGAAGACCAATATTTCTACCCTCTTGACGATGATAAATTAATACACCACTTCCTTCTTGAGAAATTCTTTCCATAGACATTTCTAATTGGCTACCACAGTCACATCGTAAACTAAATAAAGCATCTCCTGTTAGACATTCCGAATGAACTCTAGAAAGAGTAGGAGTATTTTTTTTTATATCACCATATACAAGAGCAACATGATTTTTTCCATTTTTCTTTTCTTCAAAACCAAATATGAAAAAATCTCCCCAATGAGTAGGTAATATAGCTTTTTCTATTAATTGCATAAATGCTCCTAATTCAGGATTAAAACAAATATTTTATAATATTTTTATATTTTTGATTTTGATTTATTGCATAGATTTTATTATTAGATCTAATTTTTTAATTGGATTTTTTGACATAGTAATAGAACGTCCTATTACTATATAATCTATTTTGCATTCTTTTGCTTCTTTAGGAGTAATGATGTTATTTTGATCATATAGTAAATCTTTAGAAATTCTAATACCAGGTGTAATAATTTTATATTTGTTACCAAATAAAAACTTAATTTTCTTTGCTTCTTTTCCTGGACATACAATACCATCTAAACCACAATCGTTAGATAATTTTGATAATTTTAAGATATATTCTGTTAATGAAATTTGAATGCCAACTTCTTGTAATTCTTCTTCTTTTAAACTTGTTAATGCTGTTACAGCTATTAATAAAGGAGCTGTTTTAAACGATTTTAATGCTTTTTTTGCAGAAATTAACATTTTTTTGCCACCAGCAGCATGAACACTTAACATCCATATTCCTAAGTCTGCAGCTGCTTTTGTGGCGTTAAATACAGTATTTGGGATGTCATGAAATTTTAAGTCAAGAAATATATTAAATCCCAGTTGATGTAATTCTTTTATAAATTTGCAACCTAAAATTGTAAACATTTCTTTACCAATTTTTAAATAATAAATTGATGGATTAAGAAGATTTACTAACTTCATAGCTGATTTTTTATTACAAAAATCTAATGCAATAATGATTTTGGGTATTTTAAATAAATTAGGATTCAACACTATGTAACCTCTAGTATAAATAATATATATCGATAAAAAAAATATTATTTCCTATGTATTTTTAATATAAAACTTGTTAGTTATGTGACATATAAACATTAATTTTTAAATGCTTTCAATATTATTATTTCTTCATAGGTAAATGCGATTGAGCACTAGCATGATATGATGAACGAACAAAAGGACCACAAAAAGCGTTGGTAAAACCAATAGATAAAGCTTCTTTTTTTAGGCTTTCGAATTCGGAAATTGATATATAACGTTTTACTGGTAGATGATACATACTAGGTTGCAAATATTGGCCTATTGTCAATAATGTAACACCGCTTGAATAAAGATCTTTCATAACTTGAATAATTTCTATATCTTTTTCTCCAATACCTAGCATTAAACCTGATTTTGTTGGGATATTAAAATATTTTTTTTTAAATGATTCTAACAGCAACAAAGATCTTTTGTAATTTGCTCCGGGACGAATTTTTTTGTACATTCTAGGAACATTTTCGATATTATGATTAAAAACATCAGGTAATGCGTTATTAAAAATATTCAAAATTAATTCTATCCTTCCTCGAAAATCAGGAACTAATATTTCAATTTTTACAGTATTTCTGTTTCGAATAGCTTGAATACAATTAACAAAATGTTGAGCACCTCCATCATATAAATCATCACGTACGACTGATGTAATTACCACATAGTTGATTCCCATGTCAAAAATAGTATCAGATAGTTTTTTAGGTTCTTCTATGTTTACAGGATTAGGTTTTCCATGAAAAACTGCACAAAAAGGACAATTTCGTGTACATGTGGATCCGAGAATCATAAATGTTGCAGTACCATTATTAAAACATTCTGATAAATTAGGACAGTGAGCTTCCTCACAAACAGAATGTAGATTATTTTTTCGTAAAGCATTTTTTATTTGATATATACGAGATGTATTAATAGGTATTTTGATTTTTATCCAATTAGGTTTTTTTAATTTCTCTGTAATGTTGCAATTTTTTTTAGTAGTAACAAAATTTAATTTTTCTGATGTCTTATTTTTTAATAAGACATCTTTATTTTTCTTCATGAAATTTATTATCTCGATGCAAAGCATTAAAATATATACTATATATACTATATATAGACTTAAAAAAAATAATTATTTAAGTCGAAGTTCAATATATGACATAAAATTTATAATTAATTAAAATTATTTAATTAATTTCTTATTTCAATCACTGTTTATCATAATAACTTTGAATAATTTAGATATTTGTTCGATTAAAATAATTTGCACATCTTTTAACTTAATCTTTGAATTAAAATTTTTTATTTGTGTCATTTTTATATTCATATCTCCACAAGGATAAATATAGTCAAACGGTTTTAAATTCATATCAATATTAAGTGCTAAACCGTGCAAAGTTGATCCTTTTTTTATTCGCAATCCTAAAGAACATATTTTTTCTTTATTTATATATACACCTGGTGATCTTTCTTTAATATATGCTTTAAGAGAAAAATTACTTAAAGTTTCTATTACTATTTTTTGCATTATATCTATTAATTGACGAATACTAATTTTTCGACGTTTTAAATCTATTAAAAAATATAATACTTGTTGTCCAGGTCCATGATATGTAATTTGACCACCTCTGTCAGTTTTTACTATCGGAATATCACTAGAGAAAATTATATTTTCTTTTTCCTTTAATTGTCCTTGAGTAAAAATTGGATGATGTTCCACGAACCAAATTTCATCAAATGTATAAACATTACGTAATTTTGTAAAATTGTTCATTTTTTTAATAGTTGTTAACCAATTTTCTAGTCCTAAATTACGAAAAAAGATAAATTTTTTTTGCAAGAATAATCCAGTAGAAATTTAAATGTAAAAAATTAGATTAATGTAATAATCCAGGGAAAATAGATTTTATACCAATAATAATAAATTCTATTCCGAGAGACATTAGCAATAAACCCATAATACGAGTAATAATATTAATTCCCATTTTCCCTAAAATTTGTACTACACATGGAGCAGCTTCAAAACATAACCAACAAACAAAAGAAAATAAAAAAATTACTAAACTACATAGGAATAAATTCATCCAACTTGAATAATAAGTACTCCAAACAATAGTAGAACTAATTGCTCCAGGACCAGCAATTAAAGGCATAGCTAAGGGCACAACACTGATATTATCCAGTTTATTTTCTTCTTTTTTATCTTTTGTTTTTTTTATTTTTTTAATAAATTGACCACTGATCATGGAAAAAGCTATGCTAATAATTAGTATCCCACCAGCAATTCGAAAGGAATTAATAGATATACCAAAAATATTTAAGATATCAGCACCAAAAAATAATGATATTAATAAAATTAATGATGCTGAAAAATTAGCTATTAAATTAGTCTTTTTTCTTTCTAAAAAGGACTGATTATTTGTCATAGTTGTAAAGATAGGAATCATTCCAATTGGATTAACTAAAGCACATAAACCTATAAAGAATTTTATATATATAGATAAATCAAAAATTGAAATGTTCATATTATATTCCTAAATTTATATTGAATTTTTATAACTTTTTTAAAATATTTTTATCGTAACTAATATGATTTGATATATTTTATATAAAATATAAAAAATTTATTTTTCATTTATTTTAATTTTGAAAGTTCAGGTTTGGCAATAATACTGCGTGTTTCTAGACGAATATCTGATAAGGTTACTTGAATTAAATCAGATATTTTATAACGTATAATATTATTAACAAATACCTTACCTGTTTCTTGATTAAAATTTAATTCTTCTCTAATAGGATGTATAAAAAGTCCAGGAATAAAAACATTAGCACCATTTTCTATTAATCGAGCTCTTATTCCATTTCTTGAAATATCAATTATTTCAGCATCAAATTTTTTATTTTTGTATTTTTTTTGTTGTAATAATATAGTATAAAGCCAATCTGAAATATCTCTTTCAGACATTCGATTACGTCGTCTTTGTTCACTTATTTTTAATTTAATGTCTTCAGTAGGTTTAATCGACGATTCTTTTTTTATAATAGATTTTAACAAACGATGATTAATCATGTCACTATATTTGCGAATAGGAGAAGTCCAGGTTGCATATTCTGAAAAACCAAGTGCGAAATGAGGTCCGGGTATGGTACTAAAATCTCCAAAAGATTGAAAACGACGAATACGACTATCAATATAATTGTTTGATAATATATTTAAAACACGTCTAAGATTACAAAAACCTTTTAAAGTAGTTATTTCTTCAGCACTAAATTTTAAATTATAACTTCTTAAAAAAGAAACTGCATTTTCAGCATTAACAGGATCAAAACCAGCATGTATATTATATATACCAAAACCAAGATTTTTAGATAAAAAATTAGCGGCAGATATATTTGCAAGTATCATGGATTCTTCGATAATTTTATGAGCAATACGTCTTTTTTCAACTAAAACATCTATAATATTTCCATTTTCAGATAAATGAAAACGATACTCTATGCTGTCTTTAAATAATACTGCATTGACTTTACGCCATTTCATACGTAATAAACATAAACGATGTAAAATTAATATCTGTTTTTCAATAGCTTTTGTCGGCGGTATCCATGAACCAGAATTTTCAATCCAATCTGAGACATGATCATAAGATAATTTTGATTTCGATTTTATCCATGCTAAAAAAAATTCAATCTTATCAGATATATTTCCATTTTTTAAAATAGTAATATTACATGCTAACACAGGACGACGTTTATTAGGATTCAATGAACATATATCTTCTGATAACTTTCGGGGTAACATGGGAATATTAAAACCCGGTAAATAATTTGTAAAAGCTCTTTTGGATGCTAAAATATCTAGTTTACTACCATATTGTATATAAGCTGTTGGGTCTGCAATGGCTACAGTTAAAGAAATGTCACCATTGGTTTTTTCATTAACAAAAATAGCATCATCAATATCTTTAGTGTTTATATTATCTATAGTTATAAAATCTAAATCTGTTAAATCTTTTCTATCATAATTTTCTTTTAATATAAGATCTTTTTCTTCTGCTAAAGGTTCTTTATTATCAAGATTATGACGTGCCAAAGTTACCCACCATGGTATTAATGGATCATCTTTTTTTGTAATTTTTTCAGTTAGTTCAGCACAAAAGATATAATCTCCTTTAAGTTTATGTTTTGTTAATCGAGCTATTGCCCAATCTCCATTCTGAAAAATATTAACACAATTTTTACTAGGTTGACATATTATAAGATCTTTTAAAAATGGATAATCTGGCATTATAAACAGTCTATTATCTTTTTTTTCTATCTTTCCAACAAACCTATTTAAAAAAGGTTCAAGTAATTTTTCAGGTTCAACTATTTCTCTATCTTTTTCTGTTTTTAGTAATGCAACTATCTTATCTCCATGCATAACTTTTTTCATGTTTTTTGGAGGTATAAAATAACTTCTTTGTACATCAATTTCTAAAAATCCAAATCCTCTTTCAGTGCTTTTTACTATGCCTTCAACACGTGGCGTTTTAGCATGTAGGTTTTTTTTTAACTGTGTAAGTAATGGATTATTTTGGAACATAATAATACAACCTAAGTAATAGTAAAAAATTAATAATTTTATAAATTTAAAAGTTAATTTAAATATATATAATTCATTTATAAAATATTGTAGATCATCATTTCTTTTAAGTATTTTTCTTAAATAAAAAATTATATTCTTATTTAAGAAAAATCCATTAAAATTTAAATGACGATATTATATTAGACCATTTATGCTGCTTATGTTAAATCCATTATCAACATAAATAACTGAACCTGTAATGCCTAAAGACAAATCTGATAATAAAAAAGATGCCGTATTACCTATATTTTCACTAGTAATGGAATTTTTTAAAAATGAAGATGAATTAGAATAATTTTGTATTTTATTAAAATTTTTAATTTTATAAGAAGAAATAGTTCTAATGGGACCAGATGAAATGGCATTAACTCGAGTGTTTTCTTTTCCTAATGAATAAGCCATATAACGAACGTTTGCTTCTAATGATGCTTTAGCTAGACCCATAAGATTATAATTTGGCACTACACGTTGTGCACCTAAATACGATAAAGTTAACAAAGAAGAAAAATTATTTAACATTTTTCTACATTCTTTGACTAATGCTAAAAAACTATAGGAACTAATTTCATGAGAAATATTAAATCCTTTTCTAGTAACATTGTTGATAAAATCCCCATTTAAATATTCCTTGGGACAATACGCAACAGCATGAACTAATCCATCAAATCTTTTCCATACTTGTTTTAAATCCATAAATAGTTTTTTAATGTTCTCATCATTAGAAACATCGCAAGATAATACAATAGAAGATTTCATTGATTCTGCTAAAATTTTTATTTTTTTTCTTATTTTTTCATTTTGACATACAAATCCTAATTCTGCTTTTTGTCTATATAAAGATTTAGCTATACCAAAAGAAATTGATCTTACACTTGAAATCCCAATTATTAAAATTTTTTTACCTTTTAAAAATCCCATTTTTACATCTCGAAATATATTATTAATATAAGTCTTTTAATTTTTTATATTATTAATTGTAAATTTAAAAAAATATTTTATATTAGTTCGTAAATCATGATTACTTTCATTAAATAACGAAAAGCTTGCATCGCTGGATGTTTTTTTTTATGTGTGCACAAAAAGATTTTGTTGTCATAGTATTGATGATATTTATTGCTTCTTTTCTATTTTTAGAAAACGTTTTAAGAAGTGCACTGTTTCCATTCACATATGAAACAATAGTAGCATATCTCATTACATCTTTGTTTTTTATACTAATTAATTTTTTTTGTAAAAAACTAATATAGGCAGTTCCTATATCAATATTTATTTGTGGGTTGTATAATGCTTTAATCGAAGGCTGACCTGTTTTTCCATTTAATCGATATACTTCTGCTCCGGCTGAAGAAGGTTTTATTTGCATTAATCCGATAGCATTAGATTTACTTTTAGCATAAGGATTTCCAGAAGACTCCGCATAAATAATGGACTTAATTAATTTTTCATCTACTTTATATTGATGTGCAGCAATTTGAATAATATTATTCCAATTTTTTAAAGTATTTTCTATTCTATTTTTATTTAAAAAATAATTTATTTTTGAATCTTGTTTAATATTCAAAAACTGATTATATCCAGTCAATAATAGCATAGTAATAATTATAATGCCTAATGTCATATAAAAAATCTCCTTAATTTTTTGAATATCTTAAATGATCGTAAAAATATATGTAATTTTTATTACAATAAAACAATAACATATATTATAAAGTTATTATTTATTCTATTTCATTTATCATTTGAGTAGCTCCACCAATATAGTTAGAAGGAGTAAAATCTTTTAGACGTTTTTTTTCTTCTTCTGGAATATTTAAACTAGAAATAAAAATATGTATAATATCTTTATTAATTTTCTTTCCACGAGTTAATTTTTTTAATTTTTCATATCCATTTTTAATTCCATAACGACGCATAACAGTTTGAATAGGTTCAGATAAAACAGACCAATTCTTATCTAAATTTTTGAATAATTGAGATTCATTAATCTCCAATTTATCGATTCCTGATAGTACAGAATAATATGAAATAATTGAATAAGAAATAGCTACACCTAAATTTCGCAATACTGTAGAATCACTTAAATCCCGCTGCCATCTAGAAATAGGAAGCTTTGTTATCATGTGATTCATTAGAGAATTAGATAGTCCTAAATTACCTTCAGAATTTTCAAAATCAATTGGATTAATTTTATGTGGCATTATTGAAGAACCTATTTCACAATCTATTAATTTTTGTTTAAAATAATTAAGAGAAATATAACCCCACATATCACGATTAAAATCAATTAAAATAGTATTAAAAAGTGACATGCAACTAAAAAATTCTGCAAGGTAATCATGTGGCTCAATTTGTGTAGTATATGGGTTCCAATTAATGCCAAATGATGTTACAAACTCCTCGCTTATTTTATGCCAATTAATTTCAGGATATGCTGCTAAATATGCATTATAATTGCCAGTACTACCATTAATTTTTCCTAATATTTCTATTTTTTTAAGTTTTACATACTGACGTTTCATTCGATAATAAAAATTAGCAATTTCTTTACCCATAGTTGACGGAGTGGCCGGTTGTCCATGAGTCATGGATAACAAAGGATTTTTTTTATATTTAAAAACCATTTTTTTTAAGACGCTTATAATTTTATCCCATAATGGTAAAATCACTTGATCACGAGCATCTTTCATCATTAACGCGTATGCTATATTATTAATATCTTCTGAAGTGCATCCAAAATGTACAAATTCTGAAATAGACGAAAGATTTTTAGATTTATTAGAAATCTTACTTTTTAAAAAATATTCTAAAGCTTTGACATCATGATTAGTTTTTTTTTCTATATTCTTAATGAAGATTGCATCTGCTTCATTAAATTTTTTAACAATATTATCAAGAAATAATATTTCTTTATTTTTAATATCATGAATTTCTAATTTTTGAGACATGCTAATTATTTTTTTTAGCCATTGAATTTCAATATTAACACGATATTTTAAAAACCCAAATTCGCTAAAAATATTTCTTAATAATATTGTTAAATTGCTGTATCGACCATCAATAGGAGAAATAGCTGTTAATGAAGTTAATTCCATATCTTGCATCCTGATTTTTGACACTTTAAAAGAAGAATTAAGTAATATCTCTTAAATCATATAATATTTTTTTTATTTTTTTAATGATAAAACATCTAAAATATATTAATTGTAATTGATTACCGCCATATTGTTTCCACAAAACTATAGAACGTATACCTGAAAATAACAAACATCGAATTTTTTCTTGTATTTGAAGATCCTGCAAAAAATTTTTTACTCCCTTTACTAAAATACGAGAACCTAACGAACTAATAATTTCAAGATATAGATTTGCTAGTTTACTAGTTAAATTTTTTATATTATAATTTAAATAATATTCACCCGATATAACTGCTATTTTATTTCTTAAAGAATAAATTGCCATACGATTATTTTTTAATTTTCTTTCAATAGTTATCATGTTTAAAATATATTTAATTAATTCACAATAAGAATAGGAAAAACTAGAAAAAGTTAAAGTTGATAATAGTATTTTTAATCCTATTACTAAGTTTTTTTCATGATTTCCATATATTGTAATTACAGAAGTAGGATTAATTTCTAAAATACTTTTTAAGCATATACTAAATGCATTACTATCACACTTTCCTGAATGAGCTAATTGCTGAACTAAATTGCTGAACTAAATGAGCTGATTGAAATATGCCTGCAAGTGATAACGTAATTAAGTCCATTTTTTTTGTCAAAATTATCTCCTTACTTTTTAAAATAATTAAAATTACAATAATGGCAATCTAGATACAATAATCCCACCACCTATACATATTTCTGATAAATAAAAAACTATTGATTGACCAGGTGTGACTGCAATAACAGGTGAATCAAATAATATTCGTATATATCTATTGTTTATATATTCTATTTTACATATAATATCTTTTTGACGATATCTTATTTTTGCCATACAAGAGAAGGGAAAAGATATTTGATCATTATTAACCCAGTTGATATTTTTCGCAATTAAGCCTACAGACATAAGATGTTTATTATAAGAACCTTGAGCAACAATTAATATGTTTTTTTTAATATTTTTTTCTACAACATACCATGGCATATTGTATTTTCCTTTTATTCCACCAACTCCTAAACCTTGTCGTTGACCTAAAGTGTAATAAAAAACTCCGCAATGTTTTCCGATAACTTGTCCAGAGACTGTAACTATATCACCTTTTTTTTCAGGAAGATAAGAACTCAAAAAATTTTTTATTTTTTTTGGACCAATAAAACAAATACCAGTGGAATCTTTTTTTTCAGCAATTTTTAAATCTATTTTTTTAGCAATTTCTCTAACTTTATTTTTTTTTAAATGTCCAATAGGAAATAAAATTCTTTTTAGTTGAGTACTATTTAAGGTGTATAAAAAATAACTTTGATCTTTGTTAAGATCGATGCCTTTTAAAAGTAAATATTTTCTATTTATTTTTTTTATACGAGCATAATGTCCTGTTGCGATATAATCTGCTGCGAGTTCTTGAATTGAATAATTCAAAAACATATTGAACTTGATTTCTTTATTGCATAATATATCGGGATTTGGTGTTTTTCCTTTTTTATATTCAATCAAAAAATCTTTAAAAACATATTCCCAATATTCTGAAGAAAAATTTATTTTATGAAGATATATGTTTAATTTTTTACATACTTGTTCAGCATCAAACAAATCTTGAGTAGAATTACAATATCCTGATTTATCATCTTCTTCCCAATTCTTCATAAATAAACCTTCTACTTGATATTGTCTTTTCTTTAAAATCCATGCTGAAACCGATGAATCAACACCTCCGGACATAGCAATAATTACTTTTTTATTTTTTTTTATTTTCATAAAATCATATTATTTTTAATATCTTATTTCATATATTTTGTAACATATTTAATATTACATTATATATTATAAAAAAGAATAATAAATAAATTATGTTGTTATATTCGTAAAACATATTATGTTTAACTGGCCTTTATTTTAAATAAATTAATTTAATCAAAAATTTTACAAAAATAATAAAAAATATTTTTTACTGCATGTTAAAATATATAAAAAATAAACATGGTATAAAAACATGAAAAATATAAGAAATTTTTCTATTATAGCTCATATTGATCATGGAAAATCAACTTTATCTGATCGATTAATACAAATATGTGGTGGGTTATCTGAAAGAGAAATGTTTAATCAAGTATTAGATTCAATGGATTTAGAAAGAGAACGCGGTATTACTATTAAAGCTCAAAGTGTTATGATTGATTACAAAAATAAATTAGGTAATATTTTTAATTTAAATTTTATTGATACTCCAGGTCATGTAGATTTTTCTTATGAAGTATCTCGATCATTAGCTGCATGTGAAGGTGCACTATTAGTTGTAGATTCTACCCAAGGAGTCGAGGCACAAACTTTAGCTAATTGTTACAATGCATTAGAAATGAATTTAGAAATTGTTCCAGTATTAAATAAAATAGATCTTCCGAATTCGAACGTAGAAAAAGTAGCTAAAGAAATTGAAGATATTATAGGAATATCTGCATTAGATGCAATCAGATGTTCAGCTAAAACAGGCGAAGGTATTGAAGAACTTATAGAACGTATAATTACTGATATTCCTTCTCCTAATGGTTCAATAGATTCTCCACTTCAAGCTTTAATTATAGATTCATGGTTTGATAATTATCTAGGGGTAGTATCTTTAATCAGAATTAAAAATGGAATTATATTTGAAAAAGATAAAATTCAGGTAATGAGTACAGGAAAAAATTATATTGTTGATCAATTAGGAGTTTTTACTCCAAAAAAATTGAATAAAAGTCAATTAAAATGTGGTGAAGTAGGTTGGATTATTTGTGGCATAAAAAATATTGTTGCTGCTCCAGTTGGTGATACCTTAACGCACGCGAACAATCCAGCAAAAAAAACAGTAACAGGATTTAAAAAAATTAAACCTCAAATATATGCTGGTCTATTTCCTGTTACATCAGATCAATACGAAACGTTTAGAGATGCATTAGGCAAACTTAGTTTAAATGATTCTTCTTTATTTTATGAACCAGAAAATTCTACAGCTCTTGGTTTTGGATTTAGATGTGGATTTTTAGGTTTATTACACATGGAAATTATTCAAGCTCGTTTAGAAAGAGAATATTTTATTGATTTAATTTCAACAGCACCTACAGTAATTTATGAAATAGAATTAATTAATGGAAAAATAATTTATTTAGATACTCCTTCTAATTTTCCTAATATGAATGATATTAAAAAAATCAAAGAACCTATAGTAGAATGCAACATTCTATTACCCCCTCAATTTCTTGGTCCAGTCATCAAGTTATGTATAAAAAAAAGAGGTGTTCAAATTAATATGGTTTATCATACACATCAGGTATTATTAAAATACAATATACCCATGAATGAAGTAGTATTAAATTTTTTTGATGAATTAAAGTCTGTTTCTAGTGGATACGCTTCATTAGAATATGATTTTAAATTTTTTCAATCCGCTAAAATGGTGCGTATAGATATATTAATTAATTCAGAAAAAGTAGATGCATTGACAATGTTGTCTTATTATAAAAACGCACAATATCGTTCTCGTGAAATAGTTAATAAAATGAGAATGTTAATACCCCGACATCAATTTGATATTTCTATTCAAGCAATGATTAATAATTCCATTGTTGCACGTTCTACTATTAAACAATTAAGAAAAAATGTATTAGCAAAGTGCTATGGCGGTGATATCAGCAGAAAAAAGAAATTATTACAAAAACAAAAAGATGGAAAAAAAAGAATGAAAAAAATAGGTAATGTTAACATGCCTAAAACAGTATTTCTTTCAATTTTAAATACTAAAAAAAATTAATAAAAGGAAATAAAAATGGCTAATATATTAACTATTTTTTTATTAATTAGTACATTAGTGACGGGAATATTTTGGATTTTTTATCGTGTCAAAGATGTTAAAAATTATTTAATTAATAAAAAAATATTTAAAAATAATCATCTATATCAAAAAAATATAATAAAATTAAAAGATAGAATATATTTTTTTGATTCCCTAGCATCATTTTTTCCAATTTTTTTGATAATATTTATTGTACGTTCATTTATTTATGAACCTTTTCAAATTCCTTCAGGTTCTATGATGCCTACTCTTTTGGTGGGCGATTTTATTCTAGTGGAAAAGTTTTCATATGGTATTAAAGAACCAATTACACATAAAACATTAATAAAAACAAGTAAACCCAAACGTGGTGATATTGTAGTTTTTAAAAATCCAAAAGATCATAATACAGATTATATTAAACGTATAATAGGATTACCTGGAGATAAGATTAAATATGATTTTAATAGTAAACACATGCACATATGTGCTAATTATTTAAATAAAAAAAAATGTCAAGGAGAATTATTAATTAATTATTCAAACCCTAAAATAAGTAATTTTATTCAAAAAATATATTTTTTTAATAAGGAAAACACAATAGAAGAAAAAAAAATATATAATTCATTATACTTTAATATCGTTGAAGAAAATCTTAACAATGTCAAACATAACATATTGTTATTAAATGAAATGAAAAATTCAAAAAAAGATTATTTTCAACAAGAAAATATGCCTAAATTAACTTGGATTGTACCTAAAGGTGAATATTTTATGATGGGAGATAATCGTGATAATAGTTTAGATAGTCGTTATTGGGGTTTTGTACCTGAAAAAAACTTAGTGGGAAAAGCCATTAAAATATGGATGAGTTTTGATAAAAATGAAAATGAATGGCCTACTGGTATACGTATAAATAGAATTGGAAATATATATTAGAAAGAATTAGTGTAGTCAAAATGTAATTAGTAATATATATTTATATTCACTAACGTATAAATTCAATTTTATCAAATTTTCTGTTTTCCTATTATATATACAATCAATTAAAATATTATTGAAATCGGTATAAAATGAATCATATCGTGACAAAAAAAATACAAAAAGTACTAGGATATACTTTTACTCATAAAGATCTTCTAAAACAAGCATTAACACATCGTAGTGCAAGCAGTAAACATAATGAAAGACTAGAGTTTTTAGGTGATTCTATTTTAAGTTTTGTAATTGCTAATGCTTTATATCAACATTTTCCATATATTGATGAAGGCGACATGAGTCGCATGAGAGCAACTTTAGTCCGAGGAAATACCCTGGCAGAAATTGCATATGAATTTGATTTAGGAGAATATTTAAAATTAGGACAGGGAGAACTAAAAAGTGGCGGTTTTCGTCGTGAATCTATTTTAGCTAATACTGTAGAAGCTTTAATTGGTAGTATTTATTTAGATAGCAATATTAAAACAGTAGAAGAATTAATATTAAAATGGTATGAAAAACGTTTGGAAAAAATTAGTCCTGGAGATACACAGAAAGATCCTAAAACACGATTACAAGAGTACTTGCAATCAAGACATTTATCTTTACCTACATATTTTATAGTCGAAGTATACGGTGAAGCTCATAATCAATTATTTACTATTCATTGTAAAATTAGCATGATTTCAGAATATTTAATTGGAACTGGTTCTAGCAGAAGAAAAGCCGAACAAGACGCAGCACAAAAAGCATTAATTCAATTAGGTGTAGAGTGAAAATAAAACAAAAAAATTGTGGATACATCACTATTATTGGGAAAGCAAACGTTGGTAAATCAACATTACTTAATAAAATAGTCGGGAAAAAAATTTCTATTGTATCAAGAAAAAAAAACACAACGCAAAGTAATATTACTGGTATTAAAACTCAAAATAATCATCAATCTATTTATATAGACACGCCTGGGATAATTTTTGATAAAAAAAATAATCATATTCAATATTCAAAAAATAGTTTTCATGAAAAAATAAAAATTTCAACACTAATAATGTTAATTATTGATCGAATTTATTGGACAAAATATGATGAAATAATTTTAAATGAAATAAAAAAAAATAAAATACCAATCATTATTTTAATTAATAAAATCGATAAAATTATTAATAAAGTTATATTGTTACCTTTTATTGATTTTCTTAAAAAAAAATTTGATTTTGTAGATATTATTCCTATTTCTGCAAAAAAAACAAAAAATATCATTTTATTAAATAATGTAATAAAATCTTATTTACCTCATCAACCTCATGTCTACCCTGAGTTTCATATTACAACAAACTCTCAATTTTTCACAATATCTGAAATTATTCGAGAACAATTAATATTATTTTTAGGAGATGAATTACCTTCCATAATAAAAGTAGAAATTGAATCTTGTGAAAAAAAAGAAAAAATAACTCTTCATATAAGAGCTATAATTTGGGTTGAGAATATAAGGCAAAAAGCTATTGTAATTGGTCATAATGGAGAAAGAATAAAGAAGATCAGTATTATTTCAAGAAATAATATAGAAAAAGAATTTCATATTAAAACTCATCTTATCTTATGGGTTAAATATAAAAACTTAAAAAAATAAAATTACACAACTAATTTTTTAAAATTAGTTAAAAGTTAAAATGTTTAACTAATTTTAAAAAAAATAATCATCTTTACAAATCAAATAAATTATATTTATAAAAGGTATACTTTCATAATGGCAATTGTAGGTATAGGAATAGACTTCATAGAAATATTACGTATTAAAAATATTATTTTAAACTACGGAGATAATTTTGCTAAAAGAATTTTATCTACAAAAGAATGGAAAAAATATATTATTAATCAGAACAATATTAGTTTTCTTGCAAAAAAATTTGTTGCCAAAGAAGCGGCTGCCAAAGCATTAGGAACAGGTATAAATTATGGCATAACATTTAATCAATTAGAATTTTTTCATAATAAATCAGGAAAACCAAAATTATGTTTTTTAAAAAATGCTTTACAAAGATCTAAAGAAATAAAATGTAAATCTATACATGTGAGTATATCTGATGAAAAATTATACGCTTATGCTTTAGTTATTTTAGAAACTTAACTGCAAATTTTTATAAAAATGAAATTTATTTTTTTCTCTTTTTTTGAAAAAAATTTATTAAAATATCAGAACATTCATTTTTCATAACATTTTTTTTAATATCTAATTTATAATCTTTTTGCGCATTTAAAAAAATATTTTTCAAACAATATTTATTGTCTGATTTTTCATAATTTGCACCAAATACTAAACGTTTAATACGACTATGTATAATTGCTCCAGAACACATAACACAAGGTTGCAAAGTTACATATAATGTAGTATTTAACAATCGATAATTTTTTATTTTTTTTCCTGCATCACGCAAAGCTATAATTTCTGCATGTGCAGTTGGATCATTTTTAGTAATGGAACTATTCCATCCTATCCCGATAATACGTTCTTTAAATACTAGTATCGCACCTATAGGGACTTCGCCTTTTTCTTTAGCATAATATGCATATTTTAAAGCGATTTTCATCCAATTTTCATCTTTTTTATAGTTCATAAAATGTTTTAATATGTTTTTTTTGTTTGTTTGAGTATTTTAAATTTTTCTTTTTCCCATTCTTTTTTCTTTGATTTTGTTCTTTTATCGTGAACGCTTTTACCCTTTGCTAATCCAAATTCTAACTTACACCAAGATTTTTTCCAAAATAAAGATAATGAAATTATTGTATATCCTGTATTTTTTCGCTTAAGAGATAAAAAATCAATTTCATTTCTATGTAATAATAATTTTCTTCTTCTTGTTGGATTACAAGTAATATGATTTGAAGACATATGTAAAGGTTGAATTAAAGAATTACAAAGATATATTTCATTACGATAACTTATTATATAACTTTCTGAAATATTTACTTTGCCTGATCTAATAGATTTAACTTCCCAACCTTCTAATACTAGACCAGATTGAAATACTTTTTCTATAAAGTAATTATGATATGCTTTTTTGTTTATTACAATTTTAGAAGATTTTTTATGAGATTTTTTTTTAGGTAGCATAATTAAATTCATTCCAAAAGCAAAATAAGTTAAAATAAAAATAATCTTTGTATAATATTAATGAAATAAATAATAAAAATTTTTAAAAAAATATGAATATTATTCAAGCAACAGTGATTTATGCTTTACCAGAAATTCAACATATTCGCGAAGTTAAGATTAAATTAGGATCTACTGTAAAAGATGCTATCTTGGCATCAAATTTATTCAATCTAATAAATAACATATCGTTCTATCATAATAGGATAGGAATATATAATAAAATAGTGCATTTAAAATCCAAAATAAAAGATGGCGATAGAATTGAAATTTATAGAAATTTGATGATAGATCCTAGGGAATGGAGAAGAAAAAATATTTTTCGATCAAATAAAAATTTTAAAATATATTAAAATATTAAAAAAATTATTTTTAGATTTAATAATAATAAAAAATTTAAAAATATTATTAAATCTAAAATATATAATAATTTTATTTTTTTTTCTTCGAAACTATGACCATAGCAGGACGTAATAAACGAGATTCGTGAAGAATGTAACCTGGTTGCATTACTGTAACTATTTGATTAGATTCTATTTCATTAGTATAATGTACTGACATAGCTTGATGGATAGATGGATTAAATAATACATTGACATCATTTATTTTTTTAATACCAAACACATTAAAAAATTCTTCTAGCAAATTACAAATAAATTTTAACTTATGCAAAATTCCTATGTAATTTTCTTTTGATTTACTTATTTCTTCTATTAAATTTAGTGCACGTTCAATACTATCTACAATAGGGAGAAAATCTATAATTAATTTTTCTAAAGAAAATTTTATGGATTTTTCAACTTCTTTGTTCAGTCTATTAAAAATCAACATTATTTCTTTTTCAGTAGTCTTCTCCAATTCTATTATTTTTTTTTCAGATTCTTTTAATTGAATTTCTAAAAATTGAGTTAAATTTTTTTTTATTAGATAGTCATTTTTATTTTTTTCATCATTAATTTTTATATTTTTTTTGTTATCTACTTTTTTTTCTTCTGTATTTATCATAAAAACATCCTTTTTAGTATGTATTTATTTTGAAAATTTTTAATTTTATTTATTTAAAATCATTACATTAAAAATTTCTTAGGAAAAATAATATTATTTTTTTAAGATGTTTTATTTGATTTTATAGTTCTGAATAATAGGAGGAATGTAAGAAATTGACATATCCCATGGTTGTTCAATCCATATATTTTGAGGAATGTCTATAATGTAATCATCAACTAACAAACGACCCATTGGCTTGGCAAATATAGTTACAAAATATGCTTTTGGATACAGACTTCGAATAATTTTTGCAGTACCACCAGTATCCACTAGATCATCTATTACAATAATTTGTTCTCCATCGCCTTCCGCTTTTTTAATTATTTTTCTATTTTTCTTTAAGCAATTATAATTATAACTTTCAATACACACAGTATCAACACATCGAACACCTAGCTCTCTTGCTAGTAAAGCTGATGGAACAAGACCACCTCGACTTACAGCAATAATTCCATTCCAAGAATGTATGTTTTTAAGTAACCGATTAGCTAGTTTTCTAGTATGAATTTGAAGCATATCCCAGGTAACAATGTATTTCTCACTCATAAAAAAAATTCCGAAACTATAAAATAGTATTGATTAAAAAGTGGAAATATTTTGAAGTTATTATAGGATTTTAGTGTATTTAACAAAAATTATTTAAAAAAATAGTTAGTGTTTTTGCATTTCTTTTTCAATAATTAGTATTAATATATGAATAATTTTAATATGCATTTCCTGTATTCGATCTGAATACCCATAATAAGGAATACAAATCTCTATATCAGATAATTTTTTAATTTTACCTGCATCATTTCCTGTTAAAACAATTACTTTCATTTTTTTTTTCTTTGCTTCTACTATGGCTTTAATTATATTTGGGGAATTTCCAGAAGTAGAAATTGCTAATAATACATCACCTAAACATCCAACACTTTCAATGAAACGTGAAAATACTTGATCATAACCAAAATCATTACCTACTGCAGACATATAGCTGCTATCAGAAATAGAAATAGCGGGATAGCCAGATCTTTTTTTTCGATATACACTAGTTAGTTCTTCTGAAAAATGTACTGCATCACAATGTGATCCTCCATTTCCACATGATATTACTTTTTTACCGTTTTTAAATGATTGAGCGATTAGGATAGCTGATTTTTGAATGTTTTCTATTTGACTATCGTTTTCTAAAAATTTTTTTAATATGTTTAATGCAACATCAAATTCGGAAAAAATTGTTTTTTTATACATAATTTTTAACGTGTATTTTTTAATGAAAAAACTGGATATTTTATTTTAAATAATAAATTTTAGATAATATTTTTAAATTTTTTCGGTGCGGACGGGATTCGAACCCGCGACCCCCGGCGTGACAGGCCGGTATTCTAACCAACTGAACTACCACACCTTGTTAGTATTTTTATATTGTACATATTTTAAAAAAATCAGTCAATAATCTTTTTTATATTTATTTAAAAATTAACACCATAAACATAGACTGTTATCTTTCATATACTGCAAATATTTTTTATGTAGATCTGCTTCTTGTACTGTAGGATGTAATATCCTTAAAGAAGAATTTTTTATTTCAATATTTTTTTTTGTTGTTTGATAATTTTTTTTATGATTCATAATATCATAAAACAACATAGGCTCTTGACCACCAGTCATTAAAAGATATAATTTACCTAAAAGATGAGCATCTATTATTGCACTATGTAGATTTCTATGAGATTTATTTATTTTATAACGTGTACATAAAGCATCTAATGTGTTTTTTTTTCCAGGAAATAATGTTCGAGCTATTTTTAATGTATCCACAATAGAACAAAACGTATCAATATTTTTCATTTTTTTATCTAGCATCATTAATTCTTGATTTATAAATCCTAAATCAAATGAGGCATTATGAATAACTAATGTAGATTTTTTAATGTAATTTAAAAACTGATCAGCAATATCTTTAAAAAAAGGCTTATCTAATAAAAAATTATTAGTAATACCATGAACTTTTAATGCTCCAGATTCTATTAATCTACCAGGTTGAATATAAACATGAAAATTATTTCCTGTAAAACGTCGTCCAATAATTTCAACAGCTCCAATTTCTATAATTCTATGATTTATGTGAGGAAGACTAGTTTGATTTATACCTGTTGTTTCGGTATCTAATATAATTATTCTTTTTTTATTCATAATACTTTTAAATTTAAATTATTCAAATATAATTAGATAATTTGGAATAGCTATCATTATGTTAAAAATAGTTAAAATGTTTACAGATGGTTCTTGTTTAGGAAATCCTGGTGCAGGAGGATACAGTACAATATTACGTTACAAAAAACATGAAAAAATATTAACTTCAGGATTTCATCTAACTACTAATAATCGAATGGAATTAATGGCTGTAATATCAGGATTAGAATCTCTTAATCAATCATGTCTCGTTGAGATTACAACAGACAGTTTATATGTAAAAAAAGGAATTTTGGATTGGATGCCTATATGGAAAAAAAAAAATGGAAAACTACTAAAAAAAAATCTGTAAAAAATTTAGATTTATGGTTACGTATCAATACAGCTTTAAAAAAACATTTTGTAACCTGGTTTTGGATTAAAGCTCATATTGGTCATTTAGAAAATGAAAGATGTGATATCATAGCGCGTCAATCTGCTAGAAATCCTTCAATAAAAGATATTTACTATGAAAATAGCAAATAATAATTACAATTATTTTTATAAAAATAACTATAACAAGAAAATAAGAAAACATTATGATGTTAAAAAAAATACCTATATTAGTTGATAACTATGTTTGGATTCTTTATAATCTTCAAAATTTTTGCATAATCATAGATCCTGGTTTGTCTGAACCTATAATAAAAGAATTAGAGAAAAAAAAATGGCAACCTGTAGCTATTTTATTAACTCATGATCATATTGATCATACAGGAGGAGTGAAGAAAATTATTGAATGTTTCCCAAAAATAAATGTTTTTGGTCCTAATGAAACAAAACGACATGGCGTCAATAAAA
This sequence comes from Buchnera aphidicola (Macrosiphum euphorbiae), assembly GCF_005237295.1. Lineage (NCBI taxonomy): Bacteria > Pseudomonadati > Pseudomonadota > Gammaproteobacteria > Enterobacterales > Erwiniaceae > Buchnera > Buchnera aphidicola. The sequence continues at coordinate 278,365 of NZ_CP033006.1, read as the reverse complement.
TTGTAAATAAAGGAGATAAAATTTTCATTTTAAATAAAATTTTTCATGTTTTTTTTACCCCAGGTCACACATTAGGTCATGTTTCTTATTATAGCAACCCGTATATTTTTTGTGGAGATACTCTTTTTTCAGGTGGTTGTGGACGTGTTTATGAAGATAAACACTTAGAAATGTATAATTCTATAAAAATAATTGCCTCTCTTCCAAATAATACTATATTATGCTGTTCTCATGAATATACTTTATCAAATTTAAAGTTTGCTATGTTTTTTTTACCTAACGATGAATCAATTAATTTATATTTCAAAAGAATTAAAAAGAGATTAAATAATTTCGGCAAATCTAGTTTGCCTTCATTTATTATGTTTGAAAAGAAAATTAACTTATTTTTAAGGACAGATGAGCAATGTATAAAAAAATATCTTGGACTAAAAAATAATTTAAACTCTTTTGAAGTATTTGTGAAGTTAAGATTAAAAAAAGATTTTTGGAGCTAAGCGGGATTGAACCGCTGACCTCCTGCGTGCAAGGCAGGCGCTCTCCCAGCTGAGCTATAGCCCCCAGATGATTTTTTATGGTAGGCCTGAGTGGAATTGAACCACCGACCTCACCCTTATCAGGGGTGCGCTCTAACCATCTGAGCTACAAGCCTTCTAATTTTTTTATTAGATAATTTGTGTGGGCACTTTCAAAAAAGTATATATTTTTAAGGAGGTGATCCAACCGCAGGTTCCCCTACGGTTACCTTGTTACGACTTCACCCCAGTCATGAATCACAAAGTGGTAGGCGCCTTCCTTTTAAGGGGTTAGGATACCTGCTTCTTTTGCAACCCACTCCCATGGTGTGACGGGCGGTGTGTACAAGGCCCGGGAACGTATTCACCGTGGCATTCTGATCCACGATTACTAGCGATTCCGACTTCGTGGAGTCGAGTTGCAGACTCCAGTCCGGACTACGATTTACTTTATGAGGTTTGCTTGTCTTTACAGATTTGCTTCTCTTTGTATAAACCATTGTAGCACGTGTGTAGCCCTGGTCGTAAGGGCCATGATGACTTGACGTCGTCCCCACCTTCCTCCGGTTTATAACCGGCAGTCTCCTCTGAGTTCCCGGCCGAACCGCTGGCAACAGGGGATAAGGGTTGCGCTCGTTGCGGGACTTAACCCAACATTTCACAACACGAGCTGACGACAGCCATGCAGCACCTGTCTCATAATTCCCGAAGGCACTTTTTTATTTCTAAAAAATTTTATGGATGTCAAGACCAGGTAAGGTTTTTCGCGTTGCATCGAATTAAACCACATGCTCCACCGCTTGTGCGGGCCCCCGTCAATTCATTTGAGTTTTAGCCTTGCGGCCGTACTCCCCAGGCGGTCGACTTAATGCGTTAGCTTCGGAAGTCACTTCTCTTGGAAACAACCTCCAAGTCGACATCGTTTACGGCATGGACTACCAGGGTATCTAATCCTGTTTGCTCCCCACGCTTTCGCGCCTCAGTGTCAGTATTCGTTTAGGAGGCCGCTTTCGCCACAGGTATTCCTCCAGATATCTACGCATTTCACCGCTACACCTAGAATTCTACCTCCCTCTACGATACTCTAGTTTTTCAGTTTCAAATGCAGTTCCTAGGTTGAGCCTAGGGATTTCACACCTGACTTAAAAAACCACCTACGCGCTCTTTACGCCCAGTAATTCTGATTAACGCTTGCACCCTCCGTATTACCGCGGCTGCTGGCACGGAGTTAGCCGGTGCTTCTTCTGCGGGTAACGTCACGAAATAAAATTATTAGTTTTATTTTTTTCCTCCCCGCTGAAAGTACTTTACAACCCTAAGGCCTTCTTCATACACGCGGCATAGCTGCATCAGGCTTTCGCCCATTGTGCAATATTCCCCACTGCTGCCTCCCGTAGGAGTCTGGACCGTGTCTCAGTTCCAGTGTGGCTGGTTATCCTCTCAGACCAGCTAGAGATCGTTGCCTTGGTAGGCTATTACTCTACCAACAAGCTAATCTCGTCTGGGTTCATCCAAAAGCATGAGGCCAAAAGGTCCCCCACTTTGGTTTTTCAACATTATGCGGTATTAGCTACCATTTCTAGTAGTTATCCCCCTCTTTTGGGTAGATCCCCAGATATTACTCACCCGTTTGCCGCTCGCCGACAAGAGAGCAAGCTCTCTTTTCGCTGCCGCTCGACTTGCATGTGTTAGGCTTGCCGCCAGCGTTCAATCTGAGCCATGATCAAACTCTTCAATTGAAAGAAATTTTCTTAAAGAAATAAAACAAATAAATCTTTAAGAGATTTTTAAATAACAAAAAATAAATTTTGTACTTAATTGTCTGTGCCCACACAGATTATCTAATATATTTTTAAAGAGCGTTTTTATATCTAAAACTTTAGATTAAGAGATTACATTTTTTTTATTCTATTGTCAACCTTTTTATAAAAAATTTTTAATTTTTATTTTTATTTGAACTAAAATATTTTTATAAAACAAAATTAAAAATTTTATTTAATAAATAAATAAAAAAATATAAAATGTAATATATATAATATATTCTGAAAATGCAATTATGATTTACTTTTAGTAAGATATCATAAAATATGTATTTACATTAGTTTTTTAAAAAATAATTAAAAATTCAATGTAATATAAGAAAAGGCTTTTATAATGAATTTAAAAAACATAATAAAAAAAGATATTAAAAATGCTTTAATTAAAATTGATCATAAAGAATACGACCCTATTATTATATTGAATAAAAAAACAAAATTAGGTCATTATCAACTTAATAATTTAATAAAAATATCTAATATATTAAATTTAGATCCATATGAATTATCCAAGATAATAATATTGAATATTAAAAAAAAATCTAGATATAAAAAAATAACATTTTCTCAACCAGGTTTTATTAATATTTTTATCCATGAAAACTGGATCTCGGAACAATTAGAAAAAATTTTTATTTCATCTCGTCTTGGTATAAATCGCTCTAAATCACAAAATATTGTAATAGATTATTCTTCTCCAAATATTGCGAAAGAAATGCATATTGGACATTTACGTTCAACAATAATTGGAGATGTTATGGCAAGAATATTAGATTTCTTAGGACATAATGTGATTAGAGCAAACCACATCGGTGATTGGGGAACACAATTTGGGATGTTAATTGCATATTTAGAAGATAAAAAATTAAAACATGACAACTTATCTCTCACACAACTAGAAAAATTTTATTGTAGAGCAAAAAAAAAATATGACATTGATGAATTATTTGCAGAAAAATCTAGAGAATACGTAGTAAAGTTGCAAAATGGAGATAAAAATTGTTTTTCTATTTGGAAAAAATTAGTATCGATTACAATGCTGGAAAATTATAAAATATACAAAAAGCTAAATGTAACTTTAAAAGAAAATCATACTATGGGAGAAAGTGTATATAACAAAATGCTTCCTGATATTGTTAACGATCTTAAAAATAAAAAAATAGCAATTGAAAAAGACGGTTCTACAGTTGTTTTTTTAAAAGAATTCAAGAATAGATTAGGAGAATCTATGGGTGTTGTTATTCAAAAAAAAGATAAGGGATTTTTATATTCTACTACTGATATTGCTTGTTTTAAATACAGATGTCAAAAATTACATGCTAATCGTATTATATATTATACTGATTCTCGTCAACATCAACATCTAATACAAGCTTGGACTATAGCTAAAAAAGCTAATTATACATCTCCTAATTTATCATTAGAACATCATATGTTTGGAATGATGTTATCAAAAAATAAACGTCCATTTAAAACTCGTAATGGTGATACCATCAAACTTTCTGCACTTCTCGATGAAGCCATAGAAAGAGCAATACATTTAATCAAACAAAAAAAAACTAATTTATCTAAAAAAAAAGCAGTTCAATTAGCTAATATAATAGGTATTGGCGCAGTAAAATATGCAGACTTATCTAAAAATAGAAACACTAATTATGTTTTTGACTGGGATAAAATGCTAAGTTTCGAAGGTAATACTGCCCCTTATATTCAGTATGCTTATACAAGAATTATTTCCATTTTAAAAAAATCTACTATTCCTGTGAATAAATTAAAAGAAAAAATTGTATTGAAAAAAGAAAATGAAATTAATTTAGCTATTAAAATATTAGAGTTTGAAGAAATTATTCTGCTGATTTCTCAAAAAGGAACACCTCATATCTTATGCAAATATCTTTATCAACTTGCAACAAGTTTTTCTAATTTTTATGAAAATTGTTCTATACTTTTTTCTAAAAAAATAAAAAATCGTAAAAGTAGACTTAAGTTATCTATTTTAACAGCTAAAACGTTAAAAAAAGGACTTAATATACTTGGTATTAAAGTGACAAAAAAAATGTAAAATATTATTCATATTATACAAACTCTAAAAAACCAGCAAGGTGAGGAAATAATGTAGCACTAAAACGCACTACTTACCGCCACACCAATCTGTATTTAAAATATAGATAAAACAACTTTCTAATTCTATTTTTTATGAAACACCAATAATATTAGTCATTTTTATTTTTTTTGCATCTATAATTTCAAGATGAGATAAAACAGTTAATTCTGGAAAACTTTGTCGTAAAAATTTAGATAAGAAATATCGCAAGGGATGACTGACTAATAATACAAGAGGAGCACCTATTAATAATTGTTTTTTAATAGCTTCTTTTGTTTTTTCTAATAAACTTGCAGATAGAGTAGGTTCTATAATATTAGTTCCCGCTTTTAAACTATTTAATAATAATTGCTCTAGATTTGATTCTAGTCCTATTATTTCAATAATACTATTTTGATGAAATAATTTTTGCATAAGAATTTTTCTTAATGCAATACGTACAGTACTGGTTAGTTCATTTGGATCTTTTTGAGTATCTGCACATTCTGATAATGATTCTAAAATAGTTCTCATATCACGTATTGGAACATGTTCTAATAATAAATTTTTAAGAACTTTATGAAGTACTGTTAAATTAATTACATTCGGGACTAAATCTTCAGTTAATTTTGGCATTTCTACACTGACATGTTCTAATAATTGTTGAGCTTCTTGACGTCCAAATAATTCATCAACATGCTTAGTAATTAAAAAATTTAAATGTGTTGAAATCACAACACTAGATTCTATAACAGAATACCCCTTTTTTTGAGCGGTATTTTTAAATTCTTCATCAATCCAATAACCAGATAAACCAAAAGTAGGTTCATATATTTTTTCAAAAGGTAAAGATTCTGTTTCTCTGCCTGAATTAATAGCCATAAAACGCCCATAAAAACATTTTCCTTGACCTACTTCTACTCCTTTAATAAAAACACGGTAAATATTTCCTGATAAATTCATATTATTTTTAATACGTACTAGTGGAGGCAAAAATCCAATTTCTTGGGCAATTTTTTTACGAACTACACGAATTCTATCTAATAAATCACCTTTTTGATTAACATCTGTCATTGGTGTTAATTTATAACCTATTTCTATTCTAATTGGATCTTCTAGTTCAACATCTTTCCAAGATGCTTCAGAAATTGCATCATGTATTAGTTTATATTTTTTATTAGAATTTAAAAAATTATTTTCTAGATCATATTTTTTTTCGTATAACCACCAAGAAAGAATGAACAATAAAACTGTAAATGCTAAAAATATAATATTTGGCATTCCTGGAACCAAACCAAGAATTCCTAATACTATTGCACTCAATAAAATAACTTGAGGATTATAAAACAATTGACTAACCATTTGTTCCCCAACATTTTGGTTACTACTAACGCGTGTCACGATAACACCTGCTGCGGTAGAAATAACTAAAGCTGGAATTTGAGCAACTAAACCATCTCCAATAGTTAACAATGTATAAACTTCTACAGCTTTATTTAATAGCATATGATGTTGTATTAGACCAATAATTAAACCCCCAAAAATATTAATGATCATTATTAAAATTCCAGCAATTGCATCTCCGCGTACAAATTTACTAGCACCATCCATAGAACCATAAAAATCAGCTTCTTGTGTTATTTTTATACGGCGTTTTTTAGCTTTTTCTTCACCAATTAAACCTGCGTTTAGATCAGCGTCAATTGCCATTTGTTTCCCTGGCATAGCATCTAATATAAATCGTGCACCAACTTCCGCTATTCTACTAGCTCCTTTAGTAATAACAATAAAATTAATAATAACTAAAATTATAAACACAACTATACCAATAGCAAAATTTCCACCTACTAAAAAATGACCAAATGATTCAATTACTCTTCCTGCCGAATCTGTTCCAGTATGACCCCTTAAAAAAATAACACGAGTAGATGCCACATTTAACGCTAAACGTAATAATGTAGAAAATAGTAGAATTGTTGGAAAAGCAGTAAATTCTAAAGTATGACGGGTAAACATAGAAACAAGCAAAATTATTATTGATAAAGCAATATTAAAAGTAAAGAAAATATCTAAAACAAAAGGTGCTAATGGCAAAACCATCATTGATAAAATCATTAAAATAAGTACTGGACCTGAAAGTATTTGCCATTGAGTTGTTTTTAAACTTTTTACAATACGAAAAAAAGAAGACAAATTAATCATCAGTTTTATGTTCTCCTGTAAAATTTAATTCAGATGGAACTAGTATATTTCTAGGTTTTTCAGGAAAAACGCCGCCTTCTTTTTTCCATTGTCGTACTTTCCAAACCCATGCTAAAACTTCTGCAACAGCTTTATACAGAGGACCAGGAATGTATTGTCCTATTTCGGAATAACGGTATAATGAACGAGCTAATGATGGTGCAGAAATAATAGAGATATTATTTTTAAGTGCTAAATTCTGTATTTTTATAGCTACTTCACCTATACCTTTAGCTATCACTTTAGGTGCGTTCATTTTACTTTCATCATATTTAAGTGCAACAGAATAATGTATAGGATTAGTGATAATTACGTCAGCTTTAGGAATATCTGCAATCATTCTTCTGCGCATAGCAGCTTTCATTTCTTGACGAATCCGAATTTTTATATTTGGATTTCCTTCTTTCTCTCTTAATTCATCTTTGATTTCTTGACGAGTCATTTTTAATTTTTTATAGTAATTAAATTGTTGCCAAATAATATCAAAAAAAACAATAGGAACTAATCCTAATATTACTAAAAAACAACAAACAGAAATTACATTACATCCATCTAATAATGAAGATATATAATTTTCGTTAATTAAAGATAAGACTTTAGAAAAAGAAACATATAAATACCAAAAGGATATGCTACTAACTACAAATAATTTCAATATAATCTTTAAAAACTCTATCATTATTTGCAAAGAAAACATTCTTTTCAAACCCTGAAAAGGATTTAATTTTATAAAATTAAATTTTAATGATTTAAAATTTAATTTAATACCACTGAAAAGTATAGGAGGTATTGTAGTTACAATTAACAAAGATATTAAAAATGGAAAAAAAACATATAATATATCTTTTAAAGATGTACATATTTCTAATAAAATATTATTTTTATTTAAAAAATCATTCTTATCAAAACAAAAACTATTAGACATCATTTTACCAAGATTAAAAATAATTAAATCTCTAAACCACCATAAATTTATAAATCCTACTAATAAAATTAATAAAGAATTTAATTCTCTAGAATACCTTGTTTTTCCTGTTTTACGAAATTTTCTAATACGATGTTCACTAGGATTTTCTGTTTTTTCCTCATTTGTATTATGATTCATTATAGATATTTTTAACCACTGTTTTTATATGTAAAAAAATCATTAAACCTCTGTATTAAAAAAAAAACAAGTTAATTTTATTAATGATCTACACAGACTAAATCCGTTTTATACATATTGAAATAATATACATTTATATTCAATTTTTTTAAAAATATATAATATTTATATTAATTCAAAAAAAGTATATATATTTATTTTTTTACATATTTTATTTTGAAATAAATTATTTAGAACATAATTCTATTATATAATAAAATTATGTTCACCATTAAAAAAATTTTATTTTTGAGACCTCAATAAATGCTTACAAGTCAATATTTATTATCAACTTTAAAAGACATACCTTATGACGCAAAAATTATCAGCCATCAACTAATGTTAAGAAGTGGTATGATCAGAAAAACATCTTCAGGTTTATATATTTGGCTTCCAACTGGGATAAGAGTACTAAAAAAAATAAAAAAAATCATTATAAAAGAAATGGAAAAAATAAACGCATTAGAAATATCAATGCCTATTATTCAACCTGAATATTTATGGAAAGAAAGTGGTCGCTTTAGTGTATATGGAGAGGAATTATTAAAATTTTCTGACCGTCGTAACAACCAATTTATTTTAGGACCTACAAATGAAGAAGTAGTTACTAATTTTATTAGTACTGAAATTCATTCATATAAAGAACTTCCATTAATTATATATCAAATACAAACAAAATTTCGAGATGAAACACGACCTCGTTCTGGAGTAATTAGAGCACGTGAATTCACAATGAAAGACGCTTACTCTTTTCATATTAACCAAACGTGTCTAGAAAAAACATATAATAAATTTTATAATAGTTATATAAATATATTTAAAAAAATGAAGTTAGATTTTTGTGTAGTAAAAGCTGATTCAGGTTCTATGGGAGGTAATATTTCACATGAATTTCAAGCTTTTTCTAAAAATGGAGAAGATGAAATAGTTTTTTCTTCTGATAAATCATATTTTTCAAATATTAATATGGCTGAATCTATAGAAACAATAAGTTTTTTTAAAAAAAAAGATCAATCTACAATTATTCAAGATAAATCAAAAACTAATAAGTCTATAATAAGCTCTGAGAAATTAAATACACCATTACATAATCAAATTAAAACTTTTTTAGTACAAATAAAAATAAAACACATAACTTCAATCGCTGCGTTGTTAATAAGAGGAGATCATGAATTAAACTTATTTAAAATAGAAAAAATTGATATTTTAAAAAAACCTTTGATATTCCTCAATGAAAAAGAAACTATGTCATTAATAGGAACGGAAAAAAAATTCTTAGGACCTTTAGGATTAAATATTCCTATTATTGCTGATGTTTCTACTTATAAAATGAAAAATTTTACTATTGGTTCAAATATTAATAAATATTTTTTTATTAATGTAAATTGGGGTATTGATTTACCTATACCAATAATTAAAGATATTAGAAAAGTAACAGAAAATGATTTCAGTCCCAATGGTATAGGATTATTAAATATTAAAAAAAGCATTGAAATTGGTCATATATTCCAAATCGGACAAAAATATTCTAGAAAAATGCAAAAGTCTATTAAGATAAAAAATGGTGGACAAGAAAATTTATATATGGGTTGTTATGGGATAGGAATAACACGAATTGTAGCAGCTGTTATTGAACAAAATCATGATAAAAACGGTATTATTTGGCCACATTCTATTGCGCCTTTTGAATTAGTTATTTTGCCTATAAATATGGAAAAATCTAATCAAATTAAAAAAATGGCAAATATTTTATATCAAAATTTCAAAAAAATAGGAATAGACGTTATCTTGGATGATCGTAATAAACAACCGGGAGTTATGTTCAATGAAATTGATTTAATTGGTATTCCCCATCAAATTATTCTTAGTACACGTTTAATAAAAAATAATAATGTTGAATATCGTGAAAGAAAAAACAAGAAAAACATTTTAATTCATATTAAAGACATAATAAATTTTATCGTGAAGCAACTTAGAAACTAAAATTATTCATATAATTTTATTTATAAAAAATATTTTTTAAAAAATTATTACGTTAATACTCAAAAACATCATTAATCAAATTTTTTTTTAAAAATTTGATTAAAAATTCTACTCTATAGAATCTATTGATTTTTTATATAAATTACTTTAAAAGATGTTATTAAAAAAATTCTAATTGTATTTTTTTTGACCCCACTAATAATTTTAATTCATTTAAAAAATCATCAGTAATTATAACAGACCATTCCTTATTTAATTCTAATTTTAAGCGTGATCTTTTTTTATAATAAGAAATAAAAACAGGCACGTTTCCTTTAGATTGTTTGTCCAAACAGTCACATAACTTATTTAAAAAAAACACATCAGTTTTTTCTTCATTTAATGTAATAATTAATTTATTTATATATTTTTTTCTCATCATACTTAAATCTATGAGATCATAAGCTATCATTTTAATATTTTTACTGATAAAACTAACATTTAAAACTCCTCTTACAAATAAAAGTGTATTTAATTTTAAAATAGATTCATTTAAATTTAATAAATCTGTAAAAATCACGACTTCTAAACGAATAGTATTATCATCTAATATTAAAATAGCTATGCGATTCTTATTTTTAGTAATTTTTATTTTAATAGAGACAATAATTCCTGCAACTAAAACTTTCTTATTTTTTCTAAAAAATTTTAATTGTGATAATTTTAGACTATTTACATAATATTTTAATTCTTCTTCATATTGATCAATAGGATGTCCTGTAAGATAAAATCCTAATACTTGATATTCATTTTCTAATTTATTTTTTTCAGAATAAGTTAAATTAATAAAATTATGTTTTTTTACTTGTTTTAACTCATGTTTGAAAACACCGAAAAGACTTTCCTGTTTAAAAGATTGCGTTCTAAGAGATTCTTTTGATGCATTTATAGCATCATCAATTGATTTAAGCAAATAATTTCTATTTTCATTAAAACAATCACAACTTCCAGACATTATTAATTTCTCTAAAATTCTACGAGTTATTTTATTAGGATCAATTCTCATGCAAAGATCAAACAAATCATAGAAAAATCCGTTTTTTTCGCGTTCTTCAATAAGATTTCGTACTGAGTTTTCTCCTATTCCTTTGATAGCACCAATACCATAGACTATATTACTTTGGTCGTTTACATAAAATTCATATCTACTTAAATTAATATTTGGAGGTATAATTTTTACTCCCATATTCAAAGATTCATTAACTAAAACAATAATTTTTTCTGTATTATCTATATCAGATGTCATAGCTGAAGCCATAAATTCAGCAGGATAGTGTGCTTTTAACCATAAAGTTTGATAAGAAACTAAAGCATAAGCTACAGAATGAGATTTATTAAATCCATATCCTGCAAATTTCTCTAACAAATCAAAAATTTTTATTGATAAATTTTTATTGATACCATTTTTTAAAGCTCCTGCTTCAAATATTACACGTTGTTTTGACATATCTTTTAAATTCTTTTTGCTCATTGCACGTCTTAAAATATCTGCACTACCTAGTGTATAACCTGCTAAAACCTGTGCTATTTGCATTACTTGTTCTTGATATAAGATAATGCCATATGTTGATTCTAGTATAGGTTTTAATAATATGTGTTGCCATTTATGATCAGGATATGAAATGTTCTCACGTCCGTGTTTTCGATTAATAAAGTTATCGACCATTCCAGATTGCAGCGGACCGGGTCTAAAAAGTGCTACTAAAGCAATTATATCTTCAAAACAATCAGGTTGTAATCTTTTAATTAAATCTTTCATACCATAAGATTCTAATTGGAATACACCAGTAGTTTCAGATTTTTTCAATAAATCGAAACACTTTACATCGTCAAGAGGAATAAAATTAATATTTATTAGATTTTTTTTATAAATTCTTAATCTTACATTAATCATTTCTACTGCATAATTAATAATAGTGAGTGTGCGTAAACCAAGAAAATCAAATTTGACTAATCCCACATATTCTACATCATTTTTATCAAATTGAGTTACTGGATTATCCCCTTTTTCATCACAATATAATGGACAAAAATCAGTAATTTTAGTAGGTGAAATAACTACACCTCCTGCATGTTTACCAACATTTCTATTTGTTCCTTCTAATTTTTTAGCAATATCAATTAAATTTTTAACATCTTCATTATTTCTATAAAAATTAGATAATTCAGATTCTTTTGAAAAAGCTTCATTCAAAGTGATTCCAGGATCTAAAGGCACTAACTTAGATAATTTATTAATAAATCCATATGGATACCCTAAAACTCGCCCCACATCTCTAATAACAGCTTTTGCTGTTAATGTCCCAAAAGTAATAATTTGTGCAACTGCATTTCTACCATATATTTCTGAAACATGATCAATGACTTTATCGCGTTTTTCCATACAGAAATCAATATCAAAATCAGGCATAGAAATACGTTCTGGATTTAAAAACCTTTCAAATAAAAGATCAAAAGATAATGGATCTATTTCTGTAATATTTAAAGCATACGCTACAAGAGAACCTGCTCCAGAACCTCGTCCTGGACCGACTGGTATATTATTATCTTTTGCCCATTGTATAAATTCCATAACAATCAAGAAATATCCAGGAAAACCCATTTTATTAATTACATCCAATTCCATATCTAAACGATTTTTATATTTTTGATAAATATATTTATATTTTTTTTTATTAAAGTCGCAAAAACTTAAACGTTTTTTTATGCCTTTATATGATTGTGTAATTAAATAATTTTCTACACTTGTTTTTCCTGTTGAAAACTGGGGTAAAAAATATCTTCCAGAATATATAAAAACATTACAACGTTTCGCTATTTCCACACTATTTATAAGCGCTTCTGGGATATCTGAAAAAAGATCAGACATTTCTTTTTCACTTTTTAAAAATTGCTGATTACTATAATTATTTTGAATTTTTGACTCTTGTAATGTTTTACCTTCATTAATAGCAATTCTAATTTTATGAATTTTAAAATCTTCTTCGTTTAAAAAACAAACATCATTAGTAGCAACAACAGGAAAATTAGTAGATAAAGATAAATCTATAGCTAAATGTAGATATTTTTCTTCGTTATCTCTATTTGTACGAAATAATTCAAAATAGTAAGAATCAGGAAAATATTTTTGATAAAACGATAAGCAAGTAGATATTAACGACGATTGACCGTTAAGTAAAATTTTTCCAAGTTCACCTTGAGTACCTCCAGAAAGTAATATTAATCCTTTATTAATTTCTAATAACCATTTTTTTTCAATAGTAACATCATCATTATTGATATATCCTTTTTGATAGGCACGAGAAATTAATAAAATTAAATTTTTATATCCTTCTTGAGTTGATGCTAATAAAGTTAACTTCGTTAATTCATTATTAATTAAATCAGAAAAAAATTTTACTGTAACACCAATAATAGGTTTTAGACCTAATTTATGAGCCATTTTATAAAATTTAATCACACCGTATAAATTATTATAATCAGTTATTGCAATAGCAGGCATATTTAAAGATGCTGCTTTTTTAACTAAGTCTTCAGGTTTTGATAATCCATCAATAATGGAATAATCACTATGTACATGAAGATGAATAAATTTTGGTTTATTCATATATTTTCCGAAATTTATATATAAATTTTTATTTTAAAATAAATATTTTTTAGCAAATGTAATATTAGATTTACAAATAATATTATTATTTACTACAGCTGTATTTTTAAAAACTAAAATATTTTTATTAGATTTTAAAATAGTTACTTCTATAAATATTTGATCTCCAGGAATCACTGTTTTCTTAAAACGAGTATTATCTATACCTACAAAATGATACAATTTATTTATGTTTAATTTACCTAAACTTTTATATATTAGAATGCTTGCTGCTTGAGCCATAGCTTCAACAATTAATACACCAGGAAAAATTGGCTCATTTAGAAAGTGGCCTTGAAAATACGGTTCATTTATAGTACAGTTTTTTATTGCTTGCAAATATTTAAATTTTTCAAAGTTTACAACTTGATCAATTAGTAAAAAAGGATAGCGATGAGGTAAAATTTTTAAAATTTTTTTAATATTTAACGTATTATTTACAACATTCAAAATACTTACCTCATTTCATAATTTTATTGAAGTCAAAAATTATATTTGAAAATTATAAATTTGATTTAAACTATTTATTTGATATTAAGAAAATAAATATTTTTATAATAAAATATACCAAATAATTTTTATCTTAACTTATATTATAATTACCAATTTTTACCAATATTAAATTGAAATGGTTCTAACTGATAATTTTGATTTTTTTGAATAGGAATTGCATAAGAAAAAACTAGTGGACCAATCGGAGAAAACCATTGTAATGAAAGACCAACTGATGAATAAATATCATTTAATATGTTATTTTCTAGAAATGAAAAAAAATCAATATTTTTAGTATTATCATATTGTGTATCCCAAACATTACCAGCATCTAAAAACAAAGAAGCACGAAGAAATTTAGAATATTTTTTATTTATAAAAGGACAAGGTACAATAAGCTCTAAATTAGAAACTAAAGTCAAGTTTCCACCGATTGAATCAATTGATTCACATATATTATTATTTTTATATCCAATACAATCGTCTAACTGATCACGATTATATGTTGTTTTAGGACCGATAGTATTCATACGAAAACCACGAATATTATTTGTGCTACCAGCATAAAAGTTTTCATAAAAAGGAAGTTTTTCTTTATTAAAGATATTCCCCATTCCCATATAAATATGACTTAAAAATATTAAATTTTTTTCTTGATTTAATGGAATATATTTCTGGCCATCAAATATTATTTTATAAAAATTATTATCAGATCCAGGAACAGTGTTTTTTCCGCTAATGTGTATTTGATTACCAGAAGTAGGAAAATAAAAATATTCTAAATTATCATAAATCCAAGAATAATTTATAGTAAAATCTTCCACTAAACTATTTTTTAAAAACATTGAATCTAATGATTTTTTTGTTAATAAAGAAGAATCGATTATTTTTTCTTTATTATTAATACCGTTATGAGTATATCCAAATCCAAAGTTTACTTTATTAGAATCATTAATTAAAAACCCTAAATTGCTTTCAAAACCATAAGTTTTTTTTATAAGATTTGAAATACTGCTAAAATTATATTTAAAATCGTTATAAAAAAATCTAGTGTTTAAATCTGCACTATTAGAAAAAAAATACGGATAACTCATTGATATATCAGCATATTTTTGATTATTATTCTTAATGATACTAGCTTTCAAAGCGTTTCCAGAACCAAACATATTTTCTTGGGAAAAAGAAACATTAAAACTCGTACCGCTATCTATCCCATATCCCAATCCAAAATTTATAGAACCAGTAGGTTGTTCTTTTACCTTATAGGTAATATCCACTTGATTAGATTTGTCAGGATTCACTTTTTTAATTATTTCAACATCACTAAAATATTTTGTTTTTTCTAGTAATTTTTTACCTAATTCTACTAATTTTATATTGAAATATTCACCTTCTATTTGTTTAATTTCACGACGTAAAACTTTATCTTGAGTTATTTCATTTCCCTCAAAATGAATATTTTTCACAAAAAAACGTTTTTTAATATCAATGTTAAAATCTAATACTATTGTTTTTTTTTCATGATTAATTTTTGGTTCAACTATAATTTTAGCATTAATGTATCCATTTTCAGATAAAAATCTTGTTATTCTATGTGCTATAACATCAATTTTTTCTTTATTATAAAATTCATAACGATTAATTGTAATAAACTTAGTAATTAATTCTTGATATGGAAAAAAATTGCCATTGATGAAAAAATTTGAAATTCTATACTTTTTTCCTTCAGAAATATTTATAGTGATATTTACCTCATTTTTATCTTGAAGAAAATCTACTTTTTGAGCATCTATATTAAAATAAAAATATCCACGATTTAAATAAAAATACTTTAAATTTTCTAAATCGTTATTTAGTTCTTTTGGGGAGTAAATGCATTTTTCTAGAAAATCCCACCAAGCATGATGATCTTTCAACTTAAATAATGACATAATTTTTTCTTTACAAAAATCTTGAATACCAACTACTTTTATACTATTAATTTTTATTGGCATACCTTCATTGATTAATATTTTTAAATTCACAGTATTATTTTCAGAAAAATTTTTTAATATTGTTATATTTGATTTATATCTTCCAATATCATGATAAAAATCTTCTATTGTTTTAATAAAAATTTTAATAAAAAAATCGTTAAAAAGTCTTCCCTCTTTAATATTTAGTTTCTCTAAATATTTATCTAAAATAGAATAATTCAAAATATGGTTACCAGAAATAACAATATTAGAAATAACAGGTCTTTCTTTAATATTAAAAGTAATGGTATTTTCTGAAAACGCCACTTTAATATCTTCAAACTTTCCTGTTTTAAATAAAGATTTAATACTATTTTGTACATCATATTGCGATATTTCACTTCCGATACTAAAAATAATATTTTTTAATGCTTCATTTTGTGAAAATTTTTTTAATCCTTTAAACTGAATATCTTTAACTAAAAATGTATCCTTTGCACAAACTACCACACTAAAAAACATTAAAAAAGCTATAAGAAAATTTTTAATTAACATTATTATTATAATTTTTCCTGCAATAGATTTCTTTTTTCGTAAAATTTATTAAAAACACTTACAATTCAAGAGAAATGATAAAGTAAAAATAAAATTTAAAACATAATTACTTGTTAGTTATGTTTTGCATCATAATTGTTTAGTAAAAAAATATTTATTGCAATAATTTAAAAACTTTATTATTTAATATGAATATTCAATATAAATTCAAATTTTATTTACATAAAAAATACTAATGATATAAAAACTTATTCTTTCTCATATTTTTTAAATCCTCCAAAACGACGTTCACGAGAAATAAAAGCATCTATGGCCTCTTGAAAAACATAATGATTAAAATCAGGCCATAAAACATCAGTAAAATACAATTCAGAATAAGCTATTTGCCATAATAAAAAATTACTAATTCTTTTTTCTCCTCCTGTTCTAATAACTAAATCTACTGGAAGCAGTTTACTAGTCGATAAGTATTCCGAAAAAGTTTTTTCTTTAATATTATTTACATTCAAGATTCCTCGTTGAACTTTGTGAATAATCTTCTTAATACTTTGAACGATATCCCACCTTCCACCATAATTTGCAGCTATATTTAAAATTAGACCACTATTATTCGAGGTCATTTGTTCTACATTATGAATGCTATTTTGTAATTTTTTATTAAAATATGTTATATCACCAATAACTTTAAATCTAATATTATATTTTTTTAAATTTTTAATTTCACTCTCTAATGCATAAGAAAATAGCTCCATTAACGATTTAATTTCAAATAATGGACGATTCCAATTTTCACTGCTAAAAGCGTATAATGTTAATATTTTTAAATCATTTATAATAGAAAATCTTATTGCTTCTTTAACCGCTTTAAAACCTTCTTTATGACCGAAAATACGCATTTTACCTTTCTTATTAGCCCATCGTCCATTTCCATCCATAATAATTGCCACATGACGAGGATTATATTCATGCTTTTTTTCATTATATTCTAATGAGGATTTACACTGCATAGTACGTATATATTTCTCTTAAAAAATAGAATTTTATTAAAATATTCTGAATGAAATAATTAATACATTAATAATAATGTATGTTTAAACAACTAAAGATAACACTTTTTTTTGAGCCAATATTCTTGCTTTTCTATCAATTTCTAAAATATCTTGAATACAATCAGGTTCTGAAAAACAGGAAGACATTAATATTTCAATATTTATCTCATAAATTTCAGTAAAAGAAATTCTGGAATTAAGAAAAGCTGATACAGCAACTTCATTCACAGCATTTAAAACAATCATAGAAGATTGACCTTGAGAAAAAGAATCAATAGCTAATTTTAAACATGGAAACTGAACAAAATCAGGTTCGAAAAAAGATAAGTTATTTATTTGAGATAAACTTAAAAAATTAACTTCTGTATGAATACGATCAGGCCAAGACATTGCATACGAAATAGAGATTCTGATATCAGGTACTGATAATTGTGCTAATAAAGAACCATCACAATATTGCACCATAGAATGAACTATTGACTCAGGATGAATTAAAATTTTAATTTCTGATCCTGACGCATTAAATAACCATCTTGCTTCAGCATATTCTAAACCTTTATTCATCATAGTTGCTGAATCTACAGAAATTTTTTTTCCCATAAACCAATTAGGATGAGAACATGCTTGATCTGGAGTCACGCCAGATAAATCAGATGAAGAAAATTTATAAAAAGGTCCTCCAGAAGCAGTTAAAATAAGATTTTTAATATTATTTTTTTTTAAACTAGCTACACCTAAATTTTTTTGAATGTCTAAAGGTAAGACTTGAAAAATAGCGTTATGTTCACTATCAATAGGAATAATTTTAGCACCACTTGAAGCAATTGCTTTCATGAATAAATGACCACATGTAATCAAAGATTCTTTATTAGCTAATAATATAGTTTTTCCAGCATATATTGCAGATAGTGTTGGCAACAAACCTGCTACTCCAACAATTGCAGATATAACTTGGTCTATCTCTTGTAATGAAGCTAATATGCAAATATCTTTTTCCCCAAAAAGAACTTGAGTTTTTATCTTTCTATGTTTTAATTTTTTGCTTAATATGTGAGCAGATTTCTCATCTCTCATTGCTGCCCAATCAGGAGAAAACAATTCACATTGCTGTAACATAGTAGAAATATTTGTATTAGCTACTAAAGCAACTACTTTAAATAAATTTCGATTTTTTTGAATAATAGATAAGGTGCTAATACCAATAGAACCAGTTGATCCTAAAATAGTAATTTTTTTCATAAATATTCTTAATTACAAAAAATTAATAAACTTTTTTACATAAATTTTTTAATTTATATTTTATTATATCAAATATATATATTAAAAATAAAAATCTTAAACTTTCATAAGTTCGATTTCTTTTTTAGACAAAATAGAATCTATTTTTCTAATGCATTCATCTGTCATAGTTTGTATTTTGGTCTGAGAAATATGTTCATTATCTTCACTAATAATTTTATTTTTAACAAGTCTCTTAATTTTATCATTTGAATCTCTACGAATATTGCGAATTTTAATACGACTGCTTTCAGCATCATTACGAATAATTTTAATTAATTTTTTTCTTCTTTCTTCTGTTAATGAAGGTATTGGTATTATTATATCTTTACCTTTCACAATTGGATTTAAATCAAGATTTGAATTTAAAATTGCTTTACTGATTAAAGATGTAATAGAATTATCAAAAACATTAATTTTAAGAGTATGAGAATCTTCAACTATTATATTAGATACTTGACGTAAAGAAGTTTTAGAACCAAAATATTCAATATAAATGTTATGAAGTAAATTCGGAGATGCTCGACCGGTTTTAATATTATTAATATTTTTTTGAAATGTTTGAATACATTTCTCCATTCGTTCCTGAGTGTGTGTGTTAATCTGATTAATCACATGATTACCTATTTAATATGTTCTCAATTTAATAAAATATTATTACATTTTTCAAAAATTTATCTAGTAATAAGAGTGCCTTCATTATTACCCATCATAATACGATATAAAGATCCAGGCTTGTTTATATTGAAAACTCGGATAGGCAAATGATAATCTCGAGCAAGCGTAAAAGCAGCTAAATCCATGACTTTTAGTTCTTTTTTAAGGACATCTTTATATGTTAATTTTCTATATAGAATAGCATGCTCGTTTTTTTTTGGATCTTGTGAATATACTCCATCAACTTTAGTGCCTTTCAAAATAATATCAGATTCTGTCTCAATACCTCGCAAACAAGCGGCTGAATCAGTTGTAAAAAAAGGATTACCTGTTCCAGCAGCAAAAATAATAATGAAATTATTAGATAATAAATGTATTGCTCGTTCACAACTGTATATTTCACAAATACCATTTAATGGTACTGCAGACATTAAACAAGTCTTAATAGAAGAAATTGAATTAATTGTATCTTTCATTGCTAAGCTATTAATAACTGTTGATAATATCCCAATATGATCGGCAGCTACTCGATTAAGACCTAATTCAGATAATTTTGCACCACGAAATAAATTGCCACTTCCAATCACCAAACCTACTTGAATTCCAATTTTTACTACAGATTCAATTTCTTTTGCTATTCTTTTCAAAGAGTTTATATCAATGCCAAATTTATTAACTCCTTGTAATACTTCTCCACTTATTTTTAATAAAATACGTCGATATATAAATTTCTTATTCGTAGACATATTTCTCAACCTAAATATATTTTATATTAATATGTTTTTAAATCCATAATTTATTTAAAGATATTTTTCACCTAATTCAAATCTAATAAATGATGTAATATACGAATGATTTTCTTTTAAAATATCTCCTACTGTTTTTGTGGGATCTATAATAAAATTCTGACCTGTTAAAGAGATATTATTGATAAATTTATTCATCCTGCCATCGATAATTTTTTTTAATAAATGTGGCGGTTTTTTAAGATTGCTTGCTAATTCTGACTGAATTTCATATTCACGTTTAAACACTGCACTAGATACATTTTCTGGATGTAAATATTCGGGTTTACTTGCAGCTATATGCATCGCAATATTTTTTAATATGATTTTATTTAAAGGACCTGCACTAACTAACACACCAATTCGAATCCCGTGAAGATAGGAAAAAATATTTTCACCTTCAATACAACAAAAACGACGTATATTAATATTTTCGCCTACTTTTAAAACTAAATCCGTTCTTTTTGATTCAAACATATCTTTTAATTGATTAATATTTTTAATTTTTTTTTCTAATGCTTTTAATATAATATCTTCTCCTAAACAAATAAATGAATGATCTTTAGAAACAAAATCAGTTTCACAGTTCAGTTCAAGCATAACACCAATATTATTTTGAATTTTTGAAAAAATTACACCTTGATTAGTAATATTATTTATTTTTTTTTCAGCAATCATCTGACCTGATTTGCGTAAATTATCAATAGCTAATTCGATATTTCCATTTTCTTTCAATAATGCTCGTTTACATTCTAAAAAACCTGCTCCTGTACGAGATCTTAGTTCTTTAATAAGACAAGTATTTATATTATTATTATTTGTCATACTTAATTGCCTTCTTTTTATAAATAATTTATTTAAATTTTATAAAATCTTTCTTATTCAATGTCTAAATTATTTTTAGAATGAATTAATGCTTTATCTAATAAATTTTGCTTATTTGTTTTAGAAATAATAAGTGCAACAGATTTTAAATATAGATTTACTGATCGAATAGCATCATCGTTTCCCGGTATAATATAATCTACTCCATCAGGATTAGAATTAGTGTCAACAATAGAAAATACGGGAATACCTAAATTATTAGCTTCTTTAATTGCAATATTTTCATGTGCAGCATCAATAACAAATAAACAATCAGGCAATCCGCCCATATTTTTAATGCCACCTAAACTATTCTCTAATTTGCACAATTCTCGTGATCTTATTAAAGCTTCTTTTTTAGTTAACTTAGAAAACGTGCCATCTTTCGATTCTATTTCTAGATCTTTTAAACGTTTTATAGATTGTCTAACCGTTTTCCAATTTGTCAGCATTCCGCCTAACCAACGATGATTTACATAAAATTGTTCGCAATTAATAGCAGCTTCTTTTATCCCTTTTCTTGCAGCCCTTTTAGTACCTACAAATAATATTCTTCCTTTTTTTAAAGAGATTTTTTTTAATTCAGAAAGAGCAAAATTAAACATTGGAAGAGTTTTTTCTAAGTTAATAATATGTACTCTATTACGAGTTCCAAAAATAAAAGGTTTCATTTTTGGATTCCAATAACGTGTTTGGTGCCCGAAATGAACTCCTGCTTTTAACATATCGCGCATTAATACTATCTCCATAATTACCCCTAATTTTAAAATATTAAATACTTTATAAGTATTATATTAAATAAAAATAAAGATCAATATATTAATTTTTTATTTTTATTTTACATATCATATAACATAATTTATATCATGTTTTTATATGAAAAAACGAATAATTATTAATATTTTTATTTAATTTTATAATTAAATTTTAAAAAAAAAATATATTTTACAGTATAATTCTAATATATCTTAAATTTTAAAAATTGATACAAAAAACGGCTAAATATCATGAGTTGTATAATTAAAACAGCATCAGAAATTAAAAAAATGCGAAAATCTGGAAAATTAGCAGCTGAAGTATTGGAAATGATAGAAAAATATCTTCAACCAAAAATAAGCACAGAAGATATCAACCAAATTTGTCATAATTATATTGTTCATAAAAAAAAAGCTGTTTCAGCATGTTTAGGATATCATGGTTTTCCTAAATCGATCTGCATTTCTATTAATGATGTAGTATGTCATGGAATCCCAAATGAAAAGGAAATATTCAAAGAAGGAGATATAGTTAATATAGATATTTCAATTATTAAAGATCACTATCATGGTGATACTTCAAAAATGTTTTTTATAGGCAAACCGAGTATTTTGTCCAAACGTTTATGTAAAGTAGCTCAAAAAAGTCTTTATTTAGCTTTAAAACTAGTTCAACCAGGCATACCCCTATACAAAATCGGTGAAATTATTCAAAATTATGTTGAAAATAATAATTTTTCTGTTGTAAAAGAATATTGTGGTCATGGTATTGGTCGTAATTTTCATGAAGAACCTCATGTATTACATTACAAAAACAAAGAAAATGATATTATTTTAGAAGAGGGAATGATTTTTACTATTGAACCAATGATTAATGCTGGAAATCCTCGAGTAAGATGCATGAAAGATGGATGGACCATAAAGACTAAAGATCGTTCTTTATCAGCTCAATATGAACATACCATATTAGTAACGAACTATGGATGCGATATTTTAACATGGCAAAAAGATGAAGATATTCCTGCAAAATTAATTAATAAAAATTAAATAATATTTAATTTTTTACAATAAAAAATCTCTTATTCATTCATAATAAATCAGGTTAAATTAGAAGATGCAAGAATTAAAGAAAATAGTTGAAGACGCTTATGAAAATAAGAATAAAATTAATGTTAATAATATTGATAGTAGAATTTGCAAAACTATTTTTCATATTATTAAATTATTAAATAATGGCACAATTAGGATTTCGGAAAAAAAAGACAATAATTGGATTACACACGAATGGTTAAAAAAAGCAATTCTACTATATATTTACATAAAAAAAAATGACTTTATAAAAGGTAGTTATACTAATTACTATGATAAAATTCCATTAAAATATGAAAAATATGATGAAAAAAAATTTAAACAAGAAAAAACACGCATAGTACCACCAGCAACTATAAGATATGGTGCATTCATCAACTATAATACAGTCATCATGCCTTCTTATATAAATATAGGTGCATATATTGATCAAGGAACTATGGTAGACACTTGGGCTACGATAGGTTCTTGTGCTCAAATTGGTAAAAATGTACATATATCTGGAGGAGTAGGTATAGGCGGAGTTTTAGAACCACTACAAAATAATCCTACAATTATTGAAGATAACTGTTTTATTGGTGCTCGTTCCGAAATTGTAGAAGGAGTTGTTGTAGAAAAAGGATGTGTAATTTCTATGGGAGTTTTTATTGGACAAAGTACCAAAATTTATGATAGAGAAAATGGAAAGATTTTTTATGGAAGAATACCAGCTTATTCTGTTGTAGTTTCTGGAAGCTTGCCATCTAAAAATGGAAACTATAATCTTTATGCTGCTATTATTGTAAAGAAAGTAGATTCACAAACACTCAAAAAAACAGAAATCAATCAATTATTAAGAAATATAACATAAATTAAAAAACCGCCCGTATTTTTTCGGGCGGAACTATGAAACAATTACTCACTTACTAAATATATACTATCATTTCCTCTTTTCACGCTAAAAACTAATATTTTAGGTTTAGTATCTAAAATTTTTTTTAATTCTTCTAAATTACTTATTAATTGCTGATTAACCGCAATAATAATATCATCTTTTTTAAAACCAATCTTGAAAGCAGGAGTATTTAATTTTACATTCTCTACTTTCACACCTTTTTGTTCATTAGATACATAATTACTTAAATCTACACCTTCAATTCCTATATAAATATTCTCTGAATTTAAATTATTTTTTATAGAATGTTTTAATTCGACAATGATATTTTTTATTTTCCCTTCTCGAAATATTCCTAATTCCATTTTAGTTGCCACTGGTAAAGAACTTATTTCAGCACGTAATGCTGAAAAACTAGAAACGGGTTTTTTATTTAAAGAAATTATAATATCACCAGCTTTAATGCCTGCCTCAAATGCAGAAGAATTAGGTAAAACTCGACTAACAAAAGTACCTTTTTGTGCATTTATTTTCATAATTTGTGCTAAATCTGAATTTAACTCCATGCCTATTATTCCTAATTCACCTCGTCTTACTTGTCCAAATTGAACCATTTGTGCAGTTAAATTTTTTACCATATTCCCAGGAATTGCAAATCCTATTCCGATGTTTCCACCATCTGGTGCTAAAATAGCAGTATTAATTCCAATTAATTCACCATTTAAATTAACTAATGCCCCACCAGAATTACCTCTATTAATTGCCGCATCAGTTTGAATAAAATTTTCATAATGCTCAATGTTTAAACCACTTCGTCCTAAAGCAGAAATAATACCTGAAGTAACAGTTTCTCCAAGACCATATGGATTTCCAATAGCTACAGTATAATCACCTACTCGTAAAGAATCAGAATCAGCAATTTTTATAGCACTTAAATTGTTTGCATTTTTTAATTGGATTAAAGCAATATCAGAACGCGGATCTTTTCCAATTATCTGAGCTTCATAACGACGTCCATCACTTAATTGAACTTGAATTTTATTTGCATGTTCAACAACATGATTATTTGTTACTGCATATCCTTTGTCAGCATTGATAATTACACCAGAACCTAATGCACGAAATTTTTCATTAGTACTATCAGAATCAGGATTAACTCGGCAAAAAGGAGAATGTCGAAATGGTGAATTACCTTGACAAAAAGGAGAATTATCGCCAAAAAATGGCTGAAATTGATGAGGTAAACGAGAAGTACGTACAATAGTACTTCCTTCAATATTAATACTAATTACTGAAGGCATAACTTTTTCCAACATTGGCGCTAAACTAGGATATATTTCTCTCGAAACAGTGCTATTTTTTGTAGTAGGAGCAACATCACTCCAAAACATTCCAAAACTTAGTAATAGCGTCAAAATCAGTATTACTTGGCTTGATGTGATGGCTGATTTTTTCATTATTTCTTTCTCATAATTACAATCTAATCTGCAAATAAAAAAATTATTATAATGCATTACCTAATCGAATAAATGTTTATTATACACTCCATCGATATTTAACTCCATTCCTCCTTAATATCTATATTATAAAAATTTATACTAATATCAAGATTAGACTAGAGCATATAAAACAATAAATATTTATACTTAAAAGTCCTAAAAAAAATATCAACAATAATTATTGTGCAAAAAAAAATATCTAGAATTTCATTTTTATAAAGTAATTACTAAAATTTATTTCAATTAATTAGGAGAATGACATCATTTATGTCTTTGAATATCATTTGCAGAATTTTTATTTTTATTACATTTATAATAGTTTTTTTCCATAATAAACCTTTACAAAAAGAAAAAAAAAATATTACTGTATTAACAGGAAAAACTATGGGAACATATTGGCAAGTTAAAATTCCTAATTTAAAAAACAAAAGACATATAAAAAATTTAATACAAAAATATTTAAATGAAGATGAAGAAATGCTTTCATCTTGGAAAAAAAACTCTATAGTCTCTCAATTTAATAGGTTAAAAAAACACCAACAGAAAAAAATTAATGAAAATTTTTTTAATATTATTTCAATTGCTTTAAAAATTAATAAAAAAACTAATGGAAAATTAGATATTACAATTAGTCCTTTAATTAATATATGGGGATTTGGTACTAAAGAAAAACCAGATAGCTATCCTTCCCAAAAAAAAATAAAAGAAAAAATTCACCTTTCAGGTAGTCAACACTTAAAACTTATTAAAAATTCTTTTGGAATGTTTTTAGAAAAAGATATAGATGGAATAGAAATTAATCTCTCTACTCTTGGTGAAGGTTTTGCTGTAGATCATCTATCATGTATACTAAAAACAAAAAAAATAAAAAATTACACTATCTCAGTGGGCGGAACTGTTCTAGTTAAAACAGAAAAATATAAAAAAAAAGCTAAAATTATTGCTATTCAAAAACCAATTGATCAAAAAAAATCAATACATTTGTTAATACATTTGAAAAATAATGCAATTAGTACAGCAGGTAGTTATCGCAATTATTACTATCTTAATGGAAAATATATTTCACACTTAATTGATCCTGCTAACGGGCAACCTATAAATCACAATTTAGTTTCAGTTAGTGTTATTTCCTCAACAGCTTTAGAAGCTGATAGCTGGGATACAGGATTACTAATATTAGGTTTTAAAAAAGCTAAAGAATTAGCATTGAAAGAAAAATTAGCTGTTTGTCTTATTACTAAAGAAAAAAATTTTTTTTCAACATGGACTTCACCTCAATTTAAAAAATTTTTAGTTAACAAACATAACATCTAATAATTTGTTATATTAAAAGTAAATCATATAAATTATACTTAATGCTTTCTATTAATTGATAATCTCTGATATATTTGTAATAATAAAAATTAATATTATAGTTCCATGCAGTATTAATTAAAAATCAAATAATTTTTTATTGTATAAAAGTTAAACATAATACTTAAAAATAAAAATTTTGAAATATTTTATTTTTGAAATTTTTTATATTAAATAGCGCTAATTTTATCTAGATAAACTACAGGATAAACTGATAGATAGCGAACTAGGAAATCCAACCTAATAAATTAGTGTCCTGGAGGAAAAAATGGAAATGTTATCAGGAGCCGAAATGGTCGTTCGATCATTAATTGATCAGGGAATACAGCATATATTTGGTTATCCTGGTGGTGCTGTACTAGATATTTATGATGCTCTAAAAACTGTTGGTGGAATTGAACATATTCTAGTAAGACACGAACAAGCTGCAACTCATATGGCAGATGGTTATTCTCGTTCTACTGGAAGAATAGGAGTTGTGTTAGTTACTTCTGGACCAGGTGCAACTAATGCCATTACTGGTATTGCTACAGCATACATGGATTCCATTCCCATGGTTGTTATATCCGGTCAAGTTGCCTCTTCATTAATCGGTTATGATGCTTTTCAAGAATGTGATATGATTGGCATTTCTCGACCAGTAGTAAAACATAGTTTTTTAGTCAAAAAAACTGAAGATATACCTGTTATTTTTAAAAAAGCTTTTTGGTTAGCATCAAGCGGACGTCCGGGACCTGTAGTAATTGATTTACCAAAAGATATTTTAAAAAAAGAAAGTAAATTCTATTATAAATGGCCAGAAAAAATTAATATACGATCATATAATCCAACAACTAAAGGTCATATAGGACAGATTAAAAAAGCACTATATACACTATTAAACTCTCAAAAACCTGTAATTTATGCAGGTGGCGGAATTATTAGCTCTAACAGCAGTGAAGAATTACAAATTTTTGCAGAAAAATTAAACTGTCCTGTTACTACTTCTTTAATGGGATTAGGTGCTTTTCCAGGAACTCATATTCAAAATATTTCTATGTTAGGCATGCATGGTACTTATGAAGCTAATATGACAATGCATCATGCTGATGTAATTTTTGCAATCGGAGTTAGATTTGATGATCGAACAACAAACAATTTAAATAAATACTGTCCAAATGCTATTATTTTGCACGTTGATATTGATCCCACTTCTATTTCTAAAACTGTTTCAGCTAATATACCTATTGTCGGAGATGCAAAATACGTCTTAAAAAAAATGCTAGAACTATTAAAAAAAGAAAAGAAAACATTATTTTTAAAAGATTGGTGGAATACCATTAAAAAATGGAAAGAAGTTAATAGTCTTAAATATAATCAAAAAAGTAATAAAATAAAGCCACAAACAGTAATTAAAACTCTATTCAAACTCACAAAAGGCACATCTTATATTACTTCAGATGTTGGACAACATCAGATGTTTGCTGCATTATATTATCCATTTAACAAACCTAGACATTGGATAAATTCAGGTGGTTTAGGTACAATGGGATTTGGATTGCCTGCAGCATTAGGAGTTAAATTAGCTTTACCTAAAGAAACTGTCATCTGTATTACTGGAGACGGTAGTATTCAAATGAATATTCAAGAATTATCTACAGCACGACAATATAATTTAGCAGTATTAATATTAAATCTTAATAATTCTTCTTTAGGAATGGTTAAACAATGGCAGGACATGATTTATTCCGGACGACATTCTCATTCTTATATGGATTCACTTCCGGATTTTGTAAAATTATCAGAATCTTATGGACATTTTGGTATTAAAATCACTAAACCTATAGAATTAGAAGAAAAATTAAAAGTAGCATTAAATAAATTATCTGATGGTCATTTAGTATTTGTAGACATTCAAATAGATAATTCTGAGCATGTTTATCCTATGCAGATTCAAGGCGGTGGTATGAATGAAATGTGGTTAAGAAAAAAAGAGGCCTCCTAAAATATGCGAAGAATTTTATCTATTCTATTAGAAAATGAATCAGGTGCATTATCACGAGTAATAGGCCTTTTTTCACAAAGAGGATATAATATAGAAACTATTACACTTGCACCTACTGAAGATCCTTCTTTATCAAAAATGACTATACAAACTGTAGGAAATGAAAAAACAATTGAACAAATTGAAAAACAACTTCATAAATTAATAGATGTATTGAGAGTCGTACAAATTGAACAATCTTCTCATATAGAACGTGAAATTATATTATTAAAAGTTCAGATTAACAACCATAAAAGAGATGACGTAAAACATGTTACCGAAGTTTTTCGAGGACAAATTATAGATATAACATCTACAACATATATATTACAATTATCTGGAACTACAAAAAAAATTGATTCTTTTTTAAAAATAATACGTAATATCTCGGAAGTTATTGAAGTAACCCGTTCTGGAATTGTTGGAATTTCTCGGGGATAAATTTTTACATAAAAAATAATTTATTTATAAATTTTTTAAATGTTTTAACAAAAACATTAAAAAAATTTTTTAAAAATACACTAAAGATCATTTACATTTAGGTTAATACTAAAAGATCATTTACATTTAGGTTAATACTATTTAAATGATGAAGTTTTTAAATAAAATATATTACACATGGTCATTTCTTCAAAATGACCATGTACTGTATTCTTACTTTATATCATATTATATTTTAAAATGAATCGTATACTTAAACATATTCCAGTAATGAAAAAAGAATTAATTCATTCTTTAAAAATAAAAGAAAATGGTATTTATATTGATAGCACATTCGGAACAGGTGGACATTCACATGAAATTTTAAAAAAACTAGGAAAAGATGGAAAACTATATTCCATTGACAAAGATCCAATCGCTGCTTCTATAGGAAATAATATTAAAGATTCACGCTTTCATATAATCAATGAAAATTTCTCAAGATTATTAGATTATGCAAAAAATAAAAAAATTATAGGAAAAGTTAATGGAATTATATTTGATTTAGGAGTTTCTTCATTGCAAATTGATGACTATAAAAGAGGTTTTTCATTTAAACAAGATGGACCTTTAGACATGCGAATGAATCCTAATCATGGAATTTCTGCTTCAGAATGGCTTTTTAAAAGCAATGTCAACAAAATTGCTTTCGTTTTGAAAAATTTTGGAGAAGAACGATTTTCAAAAAAAATAGCTTATGCAATTAAATATGCAAGTCAAATAAAAAAAATAACAAGTACTTTAGAATTAGCAAATATTATTAGAAAAGCTATACCGATAAAAAATAAATTTAAACATCCAGCAAAAAGAAGTTTTCAAGCTATTAGAATTTATATCAATCAAGAATTAGAAGAAATTAAAAAAGCTTTGGAAAGTACGCTAAAAATATTAAGACCAGGCGGGCGTATATCAATTCTTAGTTTTCATTCTTTAGAAGATAGAATAGTAAAAAAATTTATGATTAAAAATAGTACGAAAGCAACAATTCCATATGGTATGGCTATTACAGAAAAACAATTAAATGATTTAAAAATATGTAAATTAAAAATCATCAATCGTATATCACCAACTCAAAGTGAAATAAATGACAATCCTAGAGCTCGTAGTTCTATACTTCGTGTAGCAGAAATAAAAAAATAAATATGAAAATTCAACGTTATGATTTACCAACAATAATCAAAAATGATTTCCTTTTATATGGAAAAACTCACTTAATTTTATTAATATCTATTATATTATCTGCTAGTCTTGTTGTTATAACAGTTTATAAAACTCGTCTATTAATTACTCAAGAAGAAAATCTTATTTTAAAAAAAAAGAAAAAAACGACGAATGGAGAAATTTAATAATTGAAAAAAATTCTTTATCTATTCATTCTACAGTTCAAAAAAAATAATTTTTATTTAATAAAGAAAATGTAAATTGATGGATATCATTTCGAAAATGTACAAAAAAGAAAAAATTAACTTTTTTAAAGAAAAAAAAATAAAAAAAATAAACTATATAAATTGGCGATTTTCTATATTATATAATTTTATTTTTTTATCCTTAATAATTTTGACCCTACGCGTAATTTTTTTACAAATAATCAATCCGAATCCACTAATAATAGAAGGAGATCGTAGAACATTAAGAATACAATCTTTACTTAGCACAAGAGGAATTATTAATGATAGATCAGGTTATCCGCTAGCAGTTACTGTATCAGTAAACGCTATTTGCGCAGATCCATCAGTAATTCTTGACACTAAAAATATTAACAATGATAAACGCTGGAAAGCGTTATCAGAAGTTCTTTCTATCCCATTAAAAGAAATAATCTTTCATATAAATTCTTACAAAAAATCAAAATTTATTTATTTAGCACGTCAAATCAATCCTGAAATTTCAGAATATATTAAAAAGTTGCGGTTGCCTGGTATTTTTTTATTGGAAGAATCAAAAAGATATTATCCTTTCGGAAAAATTGCAGCTCAACTTATAGGAATAACCAATATAGATGGAATAGGCATTGAGGGTATAGAAAAAAGTTTTAATGCACTTTTAACAGGAAAACCAGGACAAAGAAAGATAAGAAAAGATAATATAGGCCAAATCGTTGAAAATATATCTTTGGTTGATAAAAGCGCATCTAACAACCTGACACTCAGTATTGATACCAAATTACAAACTATTGTATATCATAAACTAAATGAATCGGTAGAACAAAATAAAGCTGATTCTGGAACTGCTATTTTAATTGATATTAAAACTGGGGAAGTGCTAGCTATGGCAAATAGTCCTGCATTTAATCCTAATAATATGAAACATACGATAAAAAAAAATGTACGTAACAGAGCTATTACAGATATTTTTGAACCAGGATCAACAATAAAACCAATAGTAATTATGGAAGCATTAAAACTAGGAATAATCCAAGAAAATTCAATAATTAACACAAAACCTTTTTTTATTAGAAAGCATCAAATAAAAGATGTTTCCTATCATGACCAACTTACTATAACCGGAATATTACAAAAATCTAGTAATGTAGGAGTATCAAAAATCGCATTATCTATGCCAATTTTAAAATTAATTGATAGTTATATTAATTTTGGACTAGGACAACCGACTAAACTAGGACTAATTGGCGAAAAAAGCGGATTTTTACCTAAAAAAAAAAACTGGTCTGATTTAGATAAAGCTACTTTCTCTTTTGGATATGGACTAATGGTAACGCCTCTTCAGCTAGCTCGATTATATGCCACTATTGGAAGTTATGGAATATATCGCCCGCTTTCAATTATAAAAATTAGTAGCCCAATAGAAGAAAAGAGAATTTTCCCAAAAAAATATGTAAAAAAAGTAATTAATATGATGGAAAGTGTTGCTAAACCCGGAGGAGGAGGTGTTCAAGCAGCAGTGAAAGGATATCGTGTTGCTATTAAAACAGGAACTGCAAAAAAAGTAGGAATTCATGGGTATTATATTAAAAAATACACAGCTTATACTGCTGGAATCGCACCAGCTAGTAATCCAAGATTTTCATTGATAATTGTTATCGATAATCCTAAAGGAAAAAAATATTATGGAGGTGCAGTTTCTGCTCCAGTTTTCAGTAATATAATGACTTTAGTATTAAAAAAAATGAATATAAAACCAGACAATTTATTAAATTAAAATAATAGTCTTTAAATTAAATCAAAAGGAAATGAATGAATAAAACTTGCTTAAAATATTTATTATCACCATGGATTAAAAATATTCCAAATAAATATGTTTTGAATTTAAATATGGATAGCAGAACTATAACTAAAGGAGATTTATTTATAGCTGTTCCAGGAACAAAAAAAGATGGACGTCATTTTATTCGTGAAGCTATTTACAAACAATCAGCAGCAATTTTGTGCGAAACTAAAAAAAAAGAAAATCATGGAATATTTAAATACATTGGTAATGTTCTTATAATATATTTTTTTAAACTATCTGAAAATATATCGATGTTAGCCAATCGTTTTTATAAAGAACCAGGGAAAAAATTAAAAATAATTGGTGTAACTGGTACTAATGGAAAAACAACTGTAACACAATTAATTAATCAATGGAGCGAAATTTTAGGTAATAAAACCGCAACTATGGGAACTTTAGGAAACGGTTTTTACAATTCCTTAAATCCTACAAAAAATACCACTTCTTCGGCAATTTTTATTCATTTATTCTTATCTATAGTACTAGAAAAAAAAGCTAAACTAGTTACTATGGAAGTTTCTTCACATGGTTTAATGCAAAATCGTGTTAAAGAAGTTCCTTTTTATATTGCAATTTTCACAAATCTTACACAAGATCATCTAGATTATCATCAAAATATGAAACAATATGAATCAGCAAAATGGTTATTATTTAGCACACATAAAGTAAAAAAAATCATACTAAATGCCGATGATGAATATGGGAAAATATGGCTAAAAAAACTACTTAATTACTATACGGTAGCAGTTACTATTCAAAATCCTAAACAAAAAAAATATTCTAAAAAATGGATAAATGCCACTGATATTAAGTATATTAATAATTCTGTTCTTATTGCATTTGAATCAAGTTGGGGGGCAGGTAAAATATCATCTCATCTAATTGGACATTTTAATGCAACAAACCTTTTGTTATCATTAGCTTGTCTTTTAGAACTAGGTTATAGTTTATCTGATCTGATTCGCACATCTTCAAAATTAATACCTGTACATGGTCGAATGGAAATATTTACTTTTATTAAAAAACCAACTTTTATTATTGATTATGCTCATACACCTGATGCATTAAAAAAAACACTTGATGCTATTCGATTACATTATTCAAGGTATATATGGTGTATATTTGGATGTGGAGGAGATAGGGACAAAAAAAAGCGTTCTATTATGGGAGCGATTGCAGAAAAAATGTCAGATAAAGTTATCATTACTAATGATAACCCAAGAAATGAAAAAGAAAAAACAATTATCCAAGATATTTTAAATGGTTGTAAAAATAAAAAAAGAATACTAATTATTACAAATAGAAAAAAAGCAATATCTTATGCTTATTGTCAAGCAAAACATAACCATATAATCTTGATAGCTGGAAAAGGACATGAAGAAAAACAAATAATTCAAAATAGACATATCAATTATTCAGATAAAAAAATAGTCTTAAACTTATTGGAAAAAAAGATATGATTTCTTTATCATTAAAAAAAATTGCTTTAATTACTAATGGAAAGCTACATGGAACAGATTTATTGATAGATGAGATTGTAATTGATACTAAAAAAATTATTCCAGGTTGTCTTTTTATTGCTTTGATAGGAAAAAAATTTGATGCACATATTTTTATAAATGATGCTATTAAAAAAGGGTGTTCTGCTTTTATTACACAAAAGAATATAAATTCTCATGTTGTTTCATATATCATAGTAAAAAATACATCTATTGCTTTAGGTCAAATTTCTAGTTGGATTCGGAAAAAAACTAACGTAAAAGTGTTGGCCATTACTGGTTCTTGTGGAAAAACATCAGTAAAAGAAATGACAGCATCTATACTTAGAAAAAATGGAAATACAATATCTACTATTAATAATTCAAATAACAATATTGGTGTACCTATGACTTTATTACAGTTAACAAAAAAACATAAATATGCTGTAATTGAATTAGGAGCAAATAAACCAGGTGAAATTTCTTATACTAGCAATATTAGTCAACCAGAGATTATATTAATTAATAATATTCATTGTGCTCACTTAAAAGGGTTCAAATCATTATTAGGAGTATCTAAAGCAAAATCAGAAATATTGACCGGATTAAAACCTAAAGGAATAGTTGTTATTAATTTGGATAGTCACCATCTTTCACAATGGAAAAAAGATATAAAAAAAAATAAGATTTTATTTTTTTCCATTAAAAAAAAAAATATAGCAATTTTTTTTGTAGTAATATTAAAATTTATGTGTATGGTACATCTTTTACAATGCACACACCATGTGGAAAAATAAATATTTCTCTACCATTTTTAGGTTATCAAAATATATCTAATGCATTAGCAGCTAGCGCTCTTTCTTTCGCACTTAAAATACCTTTAAAAAAAATAAAAAAAGGACTATCAGAAACTCCTCTCGTGTCAAGAAGATTAGAATCAATTATATTGGAGCCTAATAAAATTTTAATTGATGATACATACAATTCTAACGTTTCATCTATGATTTCAGCAATAAAAGTATTAGAAAAAATGCCAGGCTATAAAATACTGGTTACTGGAGACATGGCTGAATTAGGAGAAAATAGTATTTTATATCATAAAATGATAGGAAACACTGCTAATTTATCTAAAATTAACAAAATTTTTAGTATTGGAAACATAAGTAATCAAATTACTATGGTTTTTAATAATGGCAAACATTTTTATAATAAAAAAAAATTATGCAAATCTCTAAAAGATTTTTTTTCAAAGAAAGAAAAAATAACGATATTAATCAAAGGATCTCGTAGTACAAAAATGGAAGAAGTAGTAGAAGAGCTTATAAAGGAGAGTAAAAAAAATGTTAGTTTTATTTAATGAGTATTTGAATTTTAATTTAAATATTTTTTCTTATGTACCATATCGCGCAATATTTAGCTTATTAACTTCTTTTTTTATTAATTTATATCTCGGACCATATTTCATATATCACTTTAAAAAATCGCAAAAATATCAAATAATACGAGAAAATGGACCTAAAACACATTACTCAAAAAATGAAATACCTACTATGGGTGGAATTTTTGTAATTTCTTCTATATTATTTTCGACAATATTATATTGTAATTTATCTAATATTTATATTTGGTACGTTATTGTTATGTTAATAGGATATGGTGTAATAGGTTTAATAGATGATTATAAGAAAATAAAATATAAAAATTCTCAAGGCTTAACATTAAAGTGGAAATATTTTTTTCTATCTATTTTTGCTTTAGTATTTATTTGTATAATGAATACTAATAATCAAAATATTATTTCTACTCAATTAATGATCCCTTTTTATATAAAAAATTCTTTTGAAATAAATTATTTATATATATTTCTTTGTTATTTCGTAATAGTTGGAACTAGCAATGCCGTTAATATTACAGATGGATTAGATGGCTTAGCTATTATGCCTATAATTTTTTTAGCTTGTGGTTTTGCATTAATATCTTTATTTAGTGAAAATATAAACAACCCTAATTTTTTACATATTCATTATATAAAAAATTCAGGAGAATTAGCTGTATTATGTATGGCAATTATTGGATCAGGATTAGGTTTTTTATGGTTTAATAGCTATCCAGCTAAGATATTTATGGGAGATGTCGGATCCTTATCATTAGGTGGTTCTCTAGGAACTATAGCAATATTATTGCATCAAGAATTGTTGCTAATTATCATGGGTGGAATTTTTGTTTTTGAAACAATATCTGTTATCATTCAAATAATATCATTCAAAATTAGAAAAAAAAGAATTTTTAAAATGGCCCCAATTCACCACCACTATGAAATTAAAGGAATATTGGAATCTTTAATTGTTGTAAGATTCTGGATTATTTCATTAATATTACTATTAATAGGTCTTATTTCTTTAAAGGTGTGTTGATGTCATATAATTATTTCGGTAAAAAAATACTAATTTTAGGTATGGGATTAACAGGAATATCATGTCTTAATTTTTTTTTACGAAGAGGTATAAAACCTAAAATTATTGATGAATCTAAATGTCCTGTAAATTTCACAAAAATTCCTAAAAAAATTGAATACAGTTTAGGAAATTTAAAAAATAAATGGATTTTAGAATCAGATCTAATCATTATAAGCCCAGGAATTTCTTCATTTAAACCTATTTTAATTAAAGCACGTTTATTAGGAATTGAAATTCTTAGTGATATTGAATTATTTGCTAGAGAAGTGACCATTCCTATTATTTCGATTACAGGAACTAATGGAAAAAGCACAGTAGCTACAATGATTGCAAAAATTGCAAAAAACGCAGGTTACAAAGTTTCTCTAGGTGGAAATATTGGTTTTCCTGTTCTAAAAATGCTTGATAAAAAAGTAGATTTGTACATAATAGAACTATCTAGTTTTCAACTAGAAAATACATTTACTTTAAAATCAAAAATAGCAGTTATTCTTAATATTACCGAAGATCATATAAATCGGTATCCACAAGGATTTCAACAATACAAAAATACTAAAATATCTATTTATAAACAAGCAGAAATTTGTATAATCAATTCTAATGATAAATTAAAGAATCTTGTTCACAATAAAAAAAAAACTTGGATTAGTTTTGGAACAAGTCAAAGTGATTATTATGTATCTTATCAAAATAATGATGCCATTTTATTTTATAAACATAAAAAAATATTGAATGCTAATGAAATATTATTATCTGGTGATCACAATTATAATAATGTATTAGTCTCTATTGCTATTTCAGATGCAATGAAATTTCCTAGGAATCATGTAATAAACACACTTAAAAATTTTTCAAACTTACCACATCGGTGTCAAATAATTAAACATGAAAAAGGAATAAGTTGGATAAACGATTCTAAATCTACAAATGTAAATAGTACTACAGTTGCTTTACAATCCATAAAAACATCTGGAATAATACGATTATTATTAGGTGGAGATAGCAAGTTTGCAAACTTTAATACATTAAAAATATATTTTAAAAACTTAAAAATAAAAATTTACTGTTTTGGGAAAGATGGTATTAAACTATCAAAAATATGCAAGAAAAAATCTATTTATGTTGAAACTTTAGAACAGGCAATAATATTAGTTTCAAAACAAGTTAAATCAGGTGATACAGTGCTTTTGTCTCCTGGATGCAGTAGTTTAGATCAATTTTCTAATTTTGAAGAGAGGGGTAATTTTTTTATAAAATTAATAAAGGAAATAACTTGATGTACTTACAAAAAAAAAATTTAAAAAATAAAGAAAATATTGAAGGAAAAAATCATATTTTTATACTATATGATCGTGTATTGTTATGGTTGACTTTAAGTTTGTTTTCTATTGGATTGATTATGGTTATGTCCACATCAATTCCTATAAGTCAAAATATATATCATAATCCTTTTTTTTTCATAAAAAGAGAAATATTTTATTTTTTTTTAATATTTTTATTATCTTTTATTTTTTTACGCACACCAATTATTTTCTGGGAGAAAAATAGCAATATCATATTAATTATTTCAATTTTATTGCTAATTTTCGTATTATTAGTAGGTCATTCAATACATGGATCTTTTCGATGGATAAATATAGGTTTCTTACATATACAACCATCTGAAATATGTAAAATTTCTTCTTTCTGTTATATATCTAGTTATTTATCACGAAAATCTAATGAAGTACGTAATAATTTCTGGGGATTTTTTAAGCCTATGAGCATTATTACAATACAATCTATTCTTCTATTAGCAGAACCTGATTTAGGAACTGTTATTGTGCTTTTTTTTACTACTTTATCTATTTTATTTATTTCTGGTGCTAAAATAGGACAATTTTTTATAATTATCACAATTAGTTTATTAATAGTAATTTCATTAGTATTACTAGAACCGTATCGTGTTAAAAGAGTTTTATCTTTTTGGAATCCCTGGGAAGATCCCTTTGGAAATGGATATCAACTAACGCAATCATTAATAGCATTAGGTCGTGGAAATTTTTTAGGACAAGGTCTGGGTAATTCAATACAAAAACTAAATTATTTACCTGATGCACATAGTGATTTTATATTTTCTATTATAGGTGAAGAATTAGGTTATATTGGTTCTTTTTTAATATTGTTAATAATTTTTACTATTGCTTTTCGTGCCATGTGTATTGGACAACAAGCTTTAGAAAAAAAACAAATTTTTTCAGGTTTTTTATCATGTTCTATTGGTATTTGGTTTAGTTTTCAAACATTAATTAATGTTGGTGCTGTTACTGGCATTTTACCAACTAAAGGTTTAACTTTACCATTTATTAGTTACGGTGGGTCTAGTTTAATTATAAATTCAATAGCTATTTTTTTTCTATTAAGAATAGATTTTGAAATGAGATTAAGAACATCACAAGCATTTCCTAGAGGACCTAAATGATTGCTAAAAAAATAATAATTATGGCAGGCGGAAGTGGTGGTCATGTTTTTCCAGGACTAACTATAGCACGTTATTTGATTAAAAAAGGATGGTATGTTAATTGGATAGGAACAAGAAATAGTATAGAATCTAAAATTATACCTCAATATGGTATTAAACTTCATTATATAAAAATTAAAGGACTACGTAATACTAGCTTGAAAAATTTAATTATTTCACCAATGTATATATTACGTGCTTATTACGATGTTAAAAAAATAATAAAAAACTGGTCTCCAGATATCATATTGGGAATGGGGGGATATGTATCTGGTCCAGGGGGGATTGCTGCTTGGAATTGCAAAATTCCATTTGTTTTACATGAACAAAATAAAATTGCAGGAATTACAAATCGATGGCTTTCTAAAATATCTACAAAAAATATGCAAGCATATCCTGGAGTTTTAAAAAATGCAGAAGTAGTTGGCAATCCAGTTCGTGAAAGTATTATAAATGTCAATCCTCCTATGAATCGTTTTAAAAATAGAGAGGGTCTTTTACGAGTATTAGTTATTGGTGGTAGTCAGGGATCATCAATTTTAAATTATATATTACCTGAAGTATTATTTTTATTAAAGAAAAAAATTATTATTTGGCATCAAACAGGGAGTTATGAATTAGAAAAAACCAAAAAAAAATATCAAGAATTACAATTAGATCAATGTGCAATTACCTGTTTTATAAAAAATATAGCTTCTGCATATGAATGGGCTGATATAATTATTTGTCGTTCTGGAGCATTAACTGTAAGTGAAATATCTATAGTAGGAATAGCTGCTATTTTTATACCTTATCCACATAAAGATAAACAACAACATCGAAACGCAGAAAATTTAGAATCTATTGGTGCGGCAAAAATAATTGACCAATCAAATTTTAATACTGCGTTAGTAGTTAATATACTCAATTCGCTCAATAGAGATAAACTATTGATTATGGCAGAAAAAGCTTTTTCTCTCGGTATTCGTGATTCCATGTTAAATATTTTCAATATTATTAATAATGTTGCTAAAAAAACATAAATCTTACATATTTAAACATATAAAAATGAAAAAGATTAAAGTATGAATGTAAAAGATATAAAAAAAATTAACTTTTTTATTTCTGAAAAAAAAAATAAAAATATTCATTTTATTGGAATTGGTGGTGCAGGCATGGTCGGGATTGCTTTAATTTTATTAAAATTAGGATATAAAATTAGCGGTTCTGATTTATTTAAAAGTTTAATTACAGAAAAGTTAATTAATCTAGGTGCAACTATATATTTTCAACATTCGGAAGAAAATATTCAAAATATTGATTTTATTATTAAATCTAGTGCTATTTCATCAAAAAATAAAGAAATGATTGCTGCTAAAAAAAATAATATTCCCATATTATTAAGAGCAGAAATGCTTGAAATATTGATGAATTTTAAATTTGGAATAGCAATTTCTGGAACACATGGTAAAACTACTACAACATCGATGATTTCTGATATTTTTATTGACAGTGGTCTAAATCCTACTGTAATTAACGGTGGTTTAATAAAATCAATTAATTCTCATGCACAATTAGGTTCTTCTGATTATTTTATTGTAGAAGCAGATGAAAGTGATGCTTCTCTTTTATATTTAAATCCGAAAATAGTAATTATAACTAATATTGAAATTGATCATATAAATCATTACAACAATAGTTTTAAAAAATTAAAACAAACCTTTCTGATTTTTTTAAAAAAAATTCCATTATATGGAACCGCTATAGTATGTATAGACAATAGCGCTATTTGCGATATTTTACCTGATATAAAATGTAAAGTAGTTACATATGGTTTTGATAAAAATGCAGATGTGCGAATTTTGTGCTATAAACAAAATTATTTTCTTGGTAATTTTCAAATTCTTTTAAAGGATAAAAAAAAATTTAATTTAACATTAAATATACCTGGCAGACATAATGCATTAAATGCAGCAGCTGCTATTGCTCTCGCAATAAATGAGGGAGTAAAAATTCGTGATATAATTTTATCATTAAAAAAATTTCAAGGCACCTGTAGGAGATTTGAATTTCTAGGATTTCTTTCAATTCAAAAAGATATTAGTAAAAATAGTAATTGTATGTTAATAGATGATTATGGACATCATCCGACAGAGTTATCTGAAACTATTAAAACAATACGAATAAGTTGGCCGAATAAAAACTTAATAATGATATTTCAACCCCATCGCTATACAAGAACATATAATTTATATCATGATTTTGTTCAAATTTTATCTCAAGTTGATGTTCTTATAATATTAAATGTATATTCTGCAAATGAAAAATTTATTGTTGGAGCAGATAGTCTTTCACTTTTTAACGACATAAAAAAATTAGGAAAAAATCATGTAATTTTTATTTCTGATCATAATCTAATATTAGATATTCTTGTTTCTAAATTAAATGGAAATGATATTATTTTAATACAAGGTGCGGGAAATATAGATACGATAATGCATAAAATATTAATTAAAAAAATAAAAAAGTGATAAAATGAACAAAAAAATAGCAGTTTTATTGGGTGGAACATCTTCTGAAAGAAAAATTTCAATTA
The DNA here is from genome assembly GCF_005237295.1 of Buchnera aphidicola (Macrosiphum euphorbiae). Lineage (NCBI taxonomy): Bacteria > Pseudomonadati > Pseudomonadota > Gammaproteobacteria > Enterobacterales > Erwiniaceae > Buchnera > Buchnera aphidicola. Next base: position 236,952 of record NZ_CP033006.1, on the reverse strand, counting down.
AATCAGGATATGCTGTTCTTAATAGTTTATTAAAATCTGGATTAAACGCATATCCCATTGATACACGTGATTATTCTTTAATACAATTAAAACAAGAAGGTTTTGATAAAGCATATATTTCATTACATGGAAAAGGTGGAGAAGATGGTAGTATTCAAGGACTGCTAGAATATTTAAAAATTCCTTATACAGGAAGTGGAATTATGGCATCTTCGATCTCTATAGACAAATTTAGAACTAAATTACTATGGAAATCCCGCGGTCTTTTAACAGCACCTGATATTTATATTTCAAAAAAAAAAATTTTGCATCTTCGTATAAAATTATAATAAAAAAAATATTAAAACTAGGATTTCCTGTCTTAATCAAACCAAATAATCAAGGATCGAGTATAGGTATAACACTAGTATCTCATCTTAAACAACTTAATAATGCTATAAATATAGCTTTTGATTATGATGACAATATTCTTATTGAAAAATTTATAAAAGGAAAAGAATATACAATATCTATTTTAGGCGAAAAAGCACTACCTTCTATTCATATTTCTACTAATAATGATTTTTATGATTATAATTCTAAATATATATCTTCTTCTACCAAATACTTGTGTCCAAGTGGATTAAACACAACCCAAGAAATAGAATTAAAAAAAACAGCAATCTTAGCATGGAATACACTAGGATGCAGTGGATGTGGAAGGATTGATTTTATATTAGATAATGAAAACAAGTTTTGGTTACTAGAAGCCAATACTATACCTGGAATGACAAACAGAAGTTTAGTTCCAATTTCTGCGAAAGAAATGGGAATATCATTTGATGAACTAGTATTATTAATTTTAAATATGAAAAATTAAGATTTATTTAAGTATAAAATTAATTAACATAGTTTATGTTTAAAAGTACGACTATTGATTTTGATATTTTATATATGCAAAAAAACAAGAAATTAATTTATCAAAAAAGCAATAAAACAAAGAAATAAAGTACAGGCTAAAAAATAAATGATCATATCAAAAGATAGAAAATTAGTAGTCGGATTAGAAATTGGTACTACTAAAGTTGTAACTTTGGTAGGAGAAGTATTAACAGATGATACAATTAAAATAATTGGATTTGGAACTTGTTTTTCTAAAGGAATAGATAAAGGAAGAATTAACAATTTAGATTCAATAGTTTCATGTATACAGGAATCTATTAATAAAGCTGAAATTATGGCAGATTGTCAAATTACTTCTGTATATCTGTCTTTATCTAATAAATATATTAATTCTCAAAATGAAATAGGTATGATTCCAATTTCTGAAGATGAAGTAACAAAAGAAGATTTAGAAAATGTAATACATATTGCAAAATCTGTTCAAATTCCTAACGAACATCAAATATTACATGTAATACCTCAAGAATACTCAATTGATCAGCAATCTGGAATAAAAAACCCTATAGGTTTATCTGGAGTGCGCATGCAAGTAAAAGTGCATTTAATTACTTGCCATCAAAATATGACAAAAAATATTATTAAAGCTGTAGAAAAATGTGATGTAAAAGTTGATCAAGTTATCTTTTCAGGTCTTGCTTCAAGTAAAGCTGTTTTAACTGAAGATGAATGCAATCTTGGCGTATGTATGATTGATATAGGTGGAGGAACAATAGACTTTACTATTTATATTAATGGATCTATACAATATAGCCAGGTTATACCATATGCTGGAAATATTGTAACTAGTGATATCTCATATGCCTTTAGTACTTCTTACTATGAAGCAGAAAATATGAAAATTCAATATGGATCTACAAAAAAACCGTCTTTAGGAACATCAAAAAATATTGATTTTTCTGATACAAATAGTAATTTTCCAAAAACTTTACAACAAGATGCATTAATAGAAGTAATCGAATCAAGATATATTGAATTGCTATCTTTAGTACAAAATAAAATTGTTTATACACAAAAAAAACTACATAAAAAAGGAGAAAAATATGAATTATTAGGTGGCATAGTACTTACTGGAGGTGGGTCAAATATTTCATATTTAACTGACTGTGCAGAAAAAGTTTTTCATAAAAAAATCCGTGTTGCTAAACCTTTTAATGTTTCTGGATCAATAGAGGAAATAACTGCATCACATTACTCCACAGTAATTGGTTTATTGCATTATGGAAAAGAATCTTATATAAATATCGATAAGAAAAAAAAAGAAAATTCTTTTCTTGAAAAAATTTTTAAACAAATTAACAATTGGTTTAAAAAAGAGTTTTAAAAATATATTATACTTAAAACTTTATAAAAAATAGATATATAATGGAAACCAATCATGTTTGAACCTGCAGAATTAAGTAATAACGCAATAATTAAAGTAATTGGTGTTGGAGGCGGAGGTGGAAATGCAGTAGAACACATGGTTAGAGAACGTATTGAAGGTGTAGAATTTTTTGCAGTTAATACTGATGCGCAAGCACTAAGAAAAATAGAAGTAGGACAAACTATACAAATAGGAAACAATATAACAAAAGGATTAGGTGCTGGAGCTAATCCAGAAATTGGACGCACCTCAGCAGAAGAAGATAAAGAATTATTAAAATCTGCATTAGATGGTTCTGATATGGTTTTTATAGCAGCTGGCATGGGAGGTGGAACTGGAACTGGAGCTGCTCCTGTAGTAGCTGAAATTGCAAAAGAATTAGGTATTCTCACTGTTGCTGTAGTGACAAAACCCTTTAATTTTGAGGGTAAAAAAAGAATGATTGTAGCAGAACAAGGTATAATCGAACTATCAAAATATGTAGATTCCTTAATTACAATTCCTAATGATAAATTGTTAAAAGTTCTCAGTCGAGGAATTTCTTTGTTAGATGCTTTTAGTGCAGCCAATAATGTTTTAAAAGGCGCTGTACAAGGTATTGCGGAATTAATTACAAGACCTGGATTAATGAATGTAGATTTTGCTGATGTACGTACTGTAATGGTAGAAATGGGATATGCAATGATGGGAACTGGAATATCTTCCGGAGAAAATCGTGCAGAAGAAGCTGCGGAAATAGCTATATCTAGCCCCTTGCTAGAAGATATAGATTTGTCTGGTGCACGCGGTGTATTAGTCAATATTACTGCTGGATTTGATTTAAAGTTAGACGAATTTGAAACTGTCGGAAATACTATTAGATCTTTTTCTTCAGATAATGCAACAGTTGTCATAGGCACTTCTTTAGATCCTGATATGAACGATTCTCTTCGTGTAACAGTTGTAGCTACTGGTATTGGAATGGAAAAAAATTTAGATATTAACCAAATAAAAAATAAATCTTCTCGAGAAGTGTTAATGGATTATCGTTATCAATATTTAAATATATCTCCAACAAAAATCGATAAAAAAATTATCAAAAAAGAAATAAAAAATTCAGAAGAAAAAATTAACAAAGAACCGGAATATTTAGACATCCCATCTTTTCTTCGTAAGAAAGCAGATTGATTTTTTTAAAATTATTTGAAAAAATCTTTAAAAATGTTGAATTAAGTCCTAATAAATAATATTATTGTTCCTGATAACCTGCGCCAATAATGACTAAATTCTCTATCGGCGCACGGATACGCTTTAAATTTAAAATGCACATATAAAATTTTCAAACAATATTTATTTATGATAAGATCATAATAGAATATCTATGTCAAATAAATATATTTAACAAATTTTGAGAATAAAATAAAAATGAAAAAAACTGTTAAAGATTATCTTACATTCACTGAAAAAGCAATTAAAAAAATAAAATATCTTATTGAAATCCAAAAAAATCATAATTTAAAATTAAGAATTTATATAAATGGTGGTGGATGCAGTGGTTTTCAATATCAGTTTGTTTTTGATGCATTAATGAATGAGGATGATGTTATTATTACTCAATCAGATATCTCATTAATTATTGATCCTATTAGTTTGCAGTACTTATACGGTGGTAAAATAGATTATTTAGAAAATCTAGAAGGTTCTAAGTTTATAGTTTCTAATCCTAACGCAAAAAATACATGTGGATGCGGTTCATCATTTAGCATTTAAAACACCACAAGATAGATCAAATAATCTTGTATAATTTTTAATTATTAAATATATATCATATTAAAATGAAAATTGGAATAATAGGTGCTATCAGTCAAGAGACTGAAGTACTAAAGAAAATAATACATCCATATGTAGAAAAAATAATTGCAAATTACAAAATTTATATAGGAAAATTTAAAAAAAATGATATTTTTTTAATAAAATCAGGAGTAGGCAAAGTTTCTGCTAGCATTGCAACTATGGTTCTTGTTAATTTATGTCAAATAGATATAATTATTAATAGTGGTTCTGCTGGAAGTTTAAACTCAAAACTAAAAATTGGTGATATTATTATACCCGAAAAAACATGCTATTATGATGTAGATTTAACAAATTTTGGATATTTTCAAGGACAAATACCTAAATATCCAAAAAAATTTATAATTAATAAAAAAATATATAATTTTTGTAAAAAAAATTCTTATAAATATGAATTAAAATTTACAAAAGGACTTATTATTAGTGGAGATTCATTTATTAGAGAAAATTCACGTATAAAAATTTTAAAAAAAATATTTCCTTCTGCAATAGCCGTTGAAATGGAATCTACTGCAATAGCTCAAGTTTGCTATAAATTTAATACTCCTCTTATTGTTATAAAATCTATATCTGATGCATCTGATAATAATGCTACTTTTAATTTTAAAAAAAATATTTCAATTGCATCATGTCAACTTTCTGAATTTGTGAAAATAATTCTAGAAAATTTAATTAATATATAAATATCATGTAATCTATTTAATAAATAATAGCATTCTTATATTATTTTTGATAACCTCTATTAAGACAATTTTTTCATAACCTTCATTTTTTTAAAATTTTATAAAAAATTTTTTATACAAGTGATAAAGTTATTTTTAAAAAGCAATTTATATTTTTAAGAATTATTATCCTTCTTTTAAAAATTCCGAAAATAAAATCTACTATTTCAAAATACTCGTAATTTTTTATTAATCCCAAAATAATCTATAACATTACATTTTATAGGATATATAAATATAACCATGGATCAAAAAAAAACATGGCATGAAAAACTTTATTGTCATCTTGGACAACATTTTTTAATTGAAAAATTGCTATATAAAAAAAATACTTCTCATCACAAAGTGATGATTTTTAAAAATGCTGTATTTGGAAAAGTTATGGCAATAGATGATATTGTTCAAACAACCGAACGTGATGAATTTATATATCATGAAATGCTAACTCATGTACCCATATTTTCTCATGGTTCGATAAAGAACGTATTAATAATAGGCGGAGGTGATGGAGGTATACTTCGTGAAGTATGTAGACATAAAACCATTGAAAATATCACTATGGTAGAAATTGATATCAATATTATTGATTTATGTAAAAAATATTTCCCTAACCATAGTAATAATGCTTATGAAGACTCTCGTTTAAAATTAATTATTGATGATGGTCTAAATTTTACAAAAAAAACAAAAGATAAATTTGATTTAATCATATCAGATTCTACAGATCCTATTGGTTGTGGAAAAAATTTATTTCTATCAGAATTTTATTTTAATTGTAAGAACTGTCTTGAAAAAAATGGTCTTTTTGTATCACAAAATGGCGTTTTCTTTCTTCAAAAAGATGAAACTATTCTTACTTATAAAAATTTAAAACAACATTTTTATAATACAAAATTTTATCAAGCAAATATCCCTACTTATTATGGTGGAATGATGATGTTTGCATGGGGTACTAATAATATAGAATTACACAAAAACAGTTTAATAGAAATACAAACACGCATAAAATATGCAAAATTAACTTTTAATTACTATAATGCTAAAATTCATATAAGTAGTTTTTATTTACCTCAATACATTCTTAATGCATTAGATGAAATTTAAAAATCCTTTCATAGGAGAGTAATTAAATTGCAAAAACTAAAATTATATGGCTTTAATAATTTAACTAAAAGCCTAAGTTTTTGTATCTATGATATTTGCTATGCGAATACTAACGATTCACGTAATAGTTATATTGCTTATATTGATGAACAATATAATGCTATTCGATTAACTAAAATTTTAAAAGAAACATGTTCAATTATTGGTGCTAATATTTTAAATATATTTCATCAAGATTATGAACCTCAAGGCGCAAGTGTCACTATTCTAGTATGTGAAGAACCAATCAATATAGAAAAAATTAGTGTTTTAAACAGCAACATTATATCATCTTCTGTACTTGCACATTTAGATAAAAGTCATATATGTGTACACACATATCCAGAGAGCCATCCTCAAAGTGGTATTTGCACTTTTCGAGCTGATATCGAAGTTTCAACATGTGGAATTATATCACCTCTAAATGCATTGAATTATCTTATACATCAATTAGAATCAGATATTGTTACCATTGAATATCGTGTTCGAGGATTTACTAGAGATATTTACGGTATAAAACATTTTATTGATCATAAAATAAATTCAATTCAAAATTTTATGTCAAATGATATAAAATCAATGTATGACATGGTTGATGTAAATATATATCAAGAAAATATTTTTCATACTCGAATGTTATTAAGAGAATTTGATTTAAAAAATTATTTATTTAACATTAATCTAGAAGATCTAGAAAAAGAAGAACGTTCTTATATTGTCAACTTGCTCTGGAGGGAAATGCGTGAAATCTATTATGGAAGAAATATATCTATGATAGATTCTTCAGAATAAAACAAATTTTTGTTAGAAAAAGAAAAGATTATAGAAGCTTAATTTCTATAATCTTTTCTTTTTCTAAGAGAAATTTGTTAATTTAAATAAAAATAGAACATTTTAAAAAATCAATAATTATTTATTGAACTTAGAATTTAATACATCTGTTGCTGTGCCTTGAAAAACTTCTGCAGATAATCCGATTGATTCATATAAAGTAGGATGAGCATGAATAGTTAATGCAATATCTTCAGCATCGCATCCCATTTCAATAGCTAGTCCAACTTCACCAATTAATTCACCAGCATTTGTACCTACTATAGCACCACCAATAATTTTATTATTGTCTTTATTAAAAATTAATTTTGTCATACCTATACTAGAGTTCGAAGCAATAGCTCTACCCGATATACTCCAAGGAACAATTGCAACTTTATAATCTATCTTTTCTTTTTTAGCTTGTGTTTCATTTAATCCTACCCAAGCAATTTCTGGTTCCGTATATGCTATGGATGGAATAATTACAGGTTCAAAATAATGTTTTTTACCAGCAATGACTTCTGCCGCAATATGACCTTCATGTACTCCTTTATGGGCTAACATAGGTGTGCCAGTTACATCACCAACAGCATAAATATTAGGTATGTTTGTTCTTAATTGATTATCTACTTCAATAAAACCAAAACTATTTATTTTTAGTCCTATTTCATCTAATTTTAATCTGTCAATATTAGGAGTCCTTCCTATTGCTACTAATACGGCATCATAAAATATATTTTTTTTAGCAATATTTTCTTGAACAATATCTACTTTTAATCCTGTTTTTTTTATTTCAACTTTATCTATGTGAGTATTTAACATTAAGTTAAATCTCTGATTAATAGATTTTACATATATATCAGTAATATCTTTATCTATTGAAGGGAGAAAATGATTAAATCGATCAATAATATCAACTTTTGAACCTAATGCACTATATATTGTAGCCATTTCTAAACCAATAATTCCACTACCTATAATTAAAAAACGCTTTGGTATCATTGTAAGTGATAGAGCATCAGTTGAATCCCAAATTCTTGTGTCATCATTAGGTATTGAAGAAATTTTAATCGGTTTAGAACCTGTTGCAATAATTGCATTATCAAAGAAAATAGAAAATTGATCTTCTTCGTTTGTAACAAAAAGACTTTTATTGGTCTCAAAAACAGCATTTCCTTGAAAAATTCTTATTTTTCTTTGTTTTCTCATATTAGACAAACCATTAGTTAGTTTGTTTATAACATTTTCTTTCCAATTTTTAATTTTTTCAATATCAATTACTGGTTCACTAAAAAAAACACCTGTTCTATGTAATTCTTTTGATTCTTTAATTACTTTAGCTATATGCAATAATGTTTTTGAAGGAATACAACCAACGTTTAAACAAACCCCTCCTAATTTATTATAACGTTCTATTAAAACAGTATCTAAACCTAAATCTGCACAACGAAAAGCTGCAGAATAACCTGAAGGACCTGATCCAATAATTACAACTTGTGTATAAATTTTTTGATGCATTATAACCCCTTATAAATTAATTTTAAAAAAATGATATTAAATACATGTAAAAACTACATAATTAATAAGTGTATATCAGATAATAGCTTCCCAATAAATGTAATAAAACGCGCGGCATAAGCTCCGTTAATTATACGGTGATCATAAGATAAAGATAATGGTAACATTAAAGATGGAATAAATTCTTTTCCATTCCATAATGGTTTTATTTGAGATTTTGAAACACCAAGAATTGCTACTTCAGGCGCATTGATAATTGGAGAAAACCAACTGCCTCCAATCCCACCTAAATTAGATATAGTAAAACATCCTTCTGTCATATCTGAAGTGTTTAATTTTCTTTTTCGTGTTTTTTCTGACAACAACTTTAATTCAGAAGATAATTGTTCAATATTTTTTTTATTAACATCTTTTAATACAGGAACAAATAAATCATTATTTACATCTACAGCAAATCCGATATTAATATATTTCTTCAAAATAATTTTCTTATTGTTTAAAGTGAAAGAACTATTAAAAATAGGAAATTTCTCTAATGCATATGCAACTACCTTGATTATAAAAACTAATATTGTAATATTATTACTTATTTTATTTTGACTTTTCTTTTCATTATTATATTTCTGACGAAATCTTTCTAATACAGTAATATTGACTTCATCAAATTGTGTAACATGAGGTATATTTGTCCAATTACGATGTAGATTCTCACCTATAATTTTTTGAATACTACTTAATTCTAATTCTTCTGTTTTGGATTTATTATAATCGTTAAAATTAATTGTATTTTTTTCTTCTAAAATATTTTGTTTTAAATGATTTTGATATGATTCTACATCTTCTTTTAAAATCCGATTTTTAGGACCGGTAGGAGTAATATTAGATAAATTAATATTTAAATTTCGTGCTAAACGTCTTATAACTGGAGTCGCATGAAATAAAATATCTTTTTTTAATTTTTTTTTAAAATTTAGATCAATATCTTCCTTTAAATAATTTTCTTTTTTTTTCTTTATTAAAGAATTGATTCTATCAACTTTAAACATCATTATAAGCGAATTAGTTGTAATTTTTTCACCAATTTTTATATAGATATTTTTTACCACACCTGATATCGGTGAGGGTATTTCCATAGAAGTTTTATCTCCTTCTACAGTTATTAATCCTTGTTCTAATTTTACTTTTTCATTAATATTAACTAAGATTTCTATTACCTCTACTTTATCTAAACCAATGTCAGGCATTTTTACTTCTATATCCACTGTTTTTTACCTCTTAAGCTAAACGCGGATTAATTTTATTAGCATTGATATTAAATTTAAAAATTGCATCTTCTACTACTTGTTTCTCAATATTATTTATATTAGCTAATAAATTTAAAGCAGCTACAACAATATAATACGCATTAACTTCAAAATGATTACGTAATTTTTCACGACTATCTGAACGACCAAAACCATCTGTTCCTAATACATGATATTCTGGGGATGGAATATAATGACGAATTTGCTCAGCAAATAATTTCATATAATCAGTAGCTGCAACAGTAGGATTTTTATTCATCACTTGTTTAACATATGCTATTTTATTTTCTTCATTGGGATGTAACATATTCCATCGTTCACAATCTTCACCATTTCTTGCTAATTCTGTAAAAGAAGTAACACTGTATATATCTGTTGTAATAGAATAGTCTTTTAACAAAATTTCCGCGGCTTCGCAAACAGAACGTAGAATGGCACCAGAACCTATTAACTGTACTTTTGATGCAGTACCATGTAAAGTTTTTAATTTATAAATTCCCTTACAAATACCTTCTTCTGCACCTATAGGCATAGCAGGCATATAATAATTTTCATTAACTGTAGTAATGTAATAATATATATTTTCTTGAGAAGGACCATACATACGTCTTAATCCATCTTGTATAATTACAGCAACTTCATAAGCAAAAGCAGGATCATAAGATATACAATTAGGAATCGTTAAAGATTGTATATGACTATGTCCGTCTTCATGTTGCAATCCTTCACCATTTAAAGTAGTTCTTCCCGAAGTCCCACCAATTAAAAAACCTCTTGCTTGTTGATCTCCAGCAGCCCAAAATAAATCCCCTATTCTTTGAAAACCAAAGATTGAATAATAAATATAAAAAGGAATCATAGGAAAATTATTGGTACTATAAGAAGTCGCGGCAGCTAACCAAGATGAAGCTGCACCTAATTCATTTATTCCTTCCTGTAATATTTGACCTTTTTTTTCTTCTTTATAATATGCTAATTGTTCTCGATCTTGAGGAACATACTTTTGACCACTAGAACTATAAATACCAATTTTCCGGAACAGTCCTTCCATCCCAAAAGTTCGTGCTTCATCAGCAATAATTGGTACTATTAGATTTTTTATAGAATTATTTTTTAAAATAATATTTAAAACACGTATAAAAGCTATAGTTGTAGAAATATATTTTTTTTGTTCTTCTAATAATGATTGAAAATCTATTAACTCTGGTAAAACTAATTGATTAGTAAAACGAGATAAACGAAAGGGAATGTAACCATCTAATTTTTTTCGTTGTAAATGCATATAACAATATTCTTCAGAATTTTTTTCGAAAGTCATATATGGTAATTTATTTATATCTTCATTTTTTATAGGAATATTAAAACGATCTCGAATATGCATTATTCCATTAATATCTATCTTTTTTATTTGATGAGCAATATTTTTACCTTCTGCAGTTACTCCCATACCGTATCCTTTAACAGTATGTGCTAAAATAACTGTTGGTTTATATTTTGTTTCTTTTGCTTTTTTTAATGCATTAAACATTTTTTTAGGATCATGTCCTCCCCTATTCAATTTCCATATTTCTTCGTCAGTCATATCTTTAACTAAATCATATGTTTCTTTGTATCTACCAAAAAAATATTTTCGAACATATGCGCCATCTTTAGATTTGAAAGTTTGATAATCTCCATCTACTGTTTCATTCATTAATTGAATTAATTTTCCAGTCTTATCTTTTTTTAATAAACAATCCCATCTACTTCCCCATATAACTTTTATAACTTTCCATCCTGCACCATAAAAAAAACTTTCTAATTCATTTACAATTTTTCCATTTCCTACTACTGGACCATCCAGTCTTTGCAAATTACAATTGATTATAAATATTAGATTATCTAATTTTTCACGAACAGCAATAGAAATAGCACCTTTAGATTCTGGTTCATCCATTTCACCATCACCTAAAAAAGCATAAACTATTTGTTTTGAAGTATTTTTTAATTCCCGATTTTGTAAATACTTTAAAAACCTTGCTTGATAAATAGCACAAATTGGTCCTATACCCATAGATACAGTAGGAAATTGCCAAAAATTTGGCATTAATTTAGGATGGGGATAAGAAGACAATCCTTTTCCATCAACTTCTTGTCTAAAATTATTAAGTTGTTCTTCTGATAAACGTCCTTCTAAAAAAGAACGTGCATAAATACCTGGAGAAATATGACCTTGAAAATAAACTAAATCGCCTCCATCATTATCATTTTTAGCTCTAAAAAAATGATTAAAACATACTTCATATATTGTAGCAGAAGACTGAAAAGATGATAAATGTCCACCTAATTCTAAATTTTTTTTTGATGCACGCAATACCATCATTATAGCATTCCAGCGAATTGCTGAGCGAATACGCTTTTCTAAAATAAGATTGCCAGGATATTCAAATTCATCTTCACTAGAAATAGTATTAATATAGTCGCTGGTAAAAAAACATCTAAAAAACTCCACTCTATTAATTTTAGATTTTTTTAAAACTTGTTCAATTAAAAAATGTGCTCTTTTGCGACCTTCTTGACGAACAACAGATTCAATAGCTTGCACCCAATCACTAGTTTCAATTGGATCCACGTCATTATATAAACGTTCTGACATGGCATAAATTCCTTATACATTATATGTATTTAACGATTAAATTAAAATTCGGTCTAAAAAATTATTATATTATTTTTTTAATAAAATTTTATTTTTACACACTATTCGTTTGATTGAGAATCAATCATGAATATCTAAAAAAAATCAATAAAATTAAATATATATAAATATAATTAATTTTATTGATTTTAAAATATCAAAAATCTTTTAAATGAATATTATTTAAAAATATTAAAAATGCAATTTTCTTGTTCGGTAACTCGTATAAATGTAGTTCTTTTTGTTAGTTCTTTTAATTTCTCTGCACCAACATAAGTACAAGAAGAACGTAATCCTCCAAGAATATCACGTATAGTGCAATCTACACTTCCACGAAAAGGTATTTTAACTGTCTTACCTTCAGATGCCCGATATCCAGCAATTTTACCTTCATGACGTTTCATTGCAGAGATAGAACTCATACCATAAAACAACATATATTTTTTTGATTTTTCTTTAACTATATCTCCTGAACATTCTTTATGACCTGAAAGCATTCCTCCTAACATAACAAAATCTGCACCTCCTCCAAAAGCTTTAGCAATATCTCCGGAAACAGTACACCCTCCATCGCTAATGATTTGTCCACTTAAACCATGTGCTGCATCAGCACATTCTATAATCGCTGAAAGTTGAGGATAACCAACTCCAGTTTTTACCCGTGTAGTACATACTGAACCTGGACCAATACCAACTTTGACTATATCTGCTCCAGAAAGTATCAATTCCTCAACCATTTCTCCAGTAACAACATTACCAGCACAAATAATTTTATCTGGAAAATAATCTCTTACTGACTTTAAAAAAGAAACAACATGTTCAGAATAACCATTTGCAACATCAATACAAATATATTTTAAATCGGAAGACAATAAAAATATTTTTTTAATTTTTAAAAAATCTATTTTAGAAATTCCAATTGATACAATTACATGATTTAATACTTCTTTAGAAGATGAATTAACAAAAATTTCCCATTCTTCAAAAGAATAATACTTATGAACTGCTGTTAATATATTAAAATTTGATAAAGATTTCACCATCTCAAATGTACCTATGGTGTCCATATTTGCTGCGATAATAGGAATACCAGACCAGATAATAGACGAATATTTAAAAGAAAAACAACGAACAAGATCAACTTGAGCACGACTTTTTAATGTAGAACGTTTTGGTCTAATCAGTACATCTTTAAAACCTAATTTAATATCTTCTTCAATTCTCATAAAATTATTATCCTTATTTAAACATATAATACTGATTTAAACATATAATACTGATAATGGAGATTTAAAATATCATGACTTATATTGTAGCACTTACTGGAGGGATTGGTAGTGGAAAAACTACTGTCTCTAATGGATTTAAAAAAATAGGTATCAATATTATTGATACAGATGTTATTGCAAAAAATATTATAGAATACAATTCACAGATATTATTTTCTATTAAAAAAAAATTTGGAAAAAAAATATTAAATACAGGAAATTCAATCAATCGAATTCTGCTTAGAAAATATATTTTTAATAATAAAAATCATCGTTTATGGCTAGAAAACTTATTATATCCTAAAATTTACCAAGAAACTAAAACTCAAATAAAACTCACACAATCAAATTGGTGTTTATGGGTAGTGCCATTGCTAATTGAAAAAAAATTAGAAAAAAAAGCTCATAGGATTCTTTTAGTTGACACACCAGTAAAAGAACAAATAAAACGTATAATTAAAAGAGATAAAATTAATCTCCTTGAAGCTAAAAAAATTATTGCATTACAAGCTACTAGAAAACAAAGAATTTCTATATCAGATGATATTATTTTTAATAAAAAAAACATAAAAAAAATAAATTCATATATTTATTATTTTAATTTACTTTATTCATATTTATCAAAAAAAAATGATAAAAAAATCACAGAAATTAAAAAAAACTATTTAACAAAATTTTATTGATATTTTTATAATAAGACATAAAAATATTAATATTTCTTTTTAAGAAAAGTTATAACATTATGATTTGCAGGTGGAAAATCAAGAGTTCTTAAATGATATAAAAATTCCCAACGATAAGACCATCCTTCAATACTATAAGGTTGGCTCTTCCATTTTTTTATTAAAAAAAAGTATAACTTTAATTTTTTTTTAGAATTAATATATTTTATATATTTAAAAAAATTAAATTGTAATATAGTAATGCCAACTTCTTCTAATAATTCTCTTTTTAATGCACGTACTATATTTTCATGTTTCTTAATTTTTCCACCTGGAAACTCCCAAGTATTTTTTTTATATTTTCCTCTAGTTATATAAACTTTTTTTTTATTTATAATAATTCCAATTGCTGCATGTATATAATTCATTGAATTTATCCTGAGTAAAAAAATATCTTTTTTTGTATAAGACGCATAGTTATAAACTACCGTGACAATACTTGTATTTTTTACCTGAACCACATACACAAAGTGCATTTCGACTAATTTTAGTATCATTGGGATTAACTACAAATTGTTTATTTAAATCTATATATTTTTTTGCATAAGATAAATTAATTTTACTAAGAAATGATATTACTTCATATTTTAATAATTCTAACATGCTAGAAAACATATTAAAAGATTCTCTTTTATATTCTTGTTTAGGGTCTTTTTGAGCATAACCACGCAAATGAATACCTTGTCTTAAATAATCTATAGCTGATAAATGCTCTTTCCAAAGTGAATCCAATGTTTGCAACATAATCATTTTTTCTATTGTACGCATATTATTTGAACCAATTAATTTTTCTTTATTTTTATAATTAATTTTTGCAAAATCAATTATGTTACTTATAATTTTTTCATATTTTAAATTAGGTTCTATAGTTAACCAATCTGAAATTGGTATATTTAAATGAAAATCAAAATTTAATTTATTTTCTAACCCAATAATATTCCATTTATCTTTCATTGTATTTTTAGGCATGTATAAAATAATATTTTTTTTCAAAACATCTTTGAAAATATCATAAATCATTGATTTTATATTTTTTGCATCAATTAATTTATTACGTTGGGAATAAATCGCACTACGTTGTTCATTAATAACATCATCATATTCTAATAATTGTTTTCTAATATCAAAATTTCGATTTTCTACTTTTTTTTGAGCATTTTCTATAGCTTTAGTTACCCAAGGATGTTCAATAGCTTCATTTGAAGATAATCCTAATTTACGCATCATATAAATGATTTTATCAGATGCAAAAATCCGCATCAATGAATCTTCCATAGAAAGATAAAAACGTGAAGAACCACTATCTCCTTGACGACCAGCACGACCTCTCAATTGATTATCAATACGACGTGACTCATGACGTTCAGTGCCAATTATATGTAGCCCTCCAGCAGAAACAACTAAGTCATGTTCTTTTTTCCATTTCTTTTTAATTCTTTCAACTTCATCTGAAGTTATATTTTTATGTCGATTTAATTCAACTTCTAAATTACCACCAAGCACTATATCTGTTCCTCTTCCAGCCATATTAGTAGCAATTGTAATAGATTTAGGTTTGCCTGCTTGTGCTATAATATCAGCTTCTTTAGCATGAAATTTAGCATTTAAAACACTATGATTGATATTCAATTTTAATAATTTCTTAGAAATAATTTCTGATTTTTCAATAGATACTGTGCCAACTAATACAGGTTTATTTAATTCTATACATTCTTGTATATCTTTAATAATAGCATTAATTTTTTCTTTTTTAGTGATATACACTAAATCAGGCAAATCTTTACGTATCATCGTTCTATTTGTTGGTATCACAATGGTATCAAGATTATAAATAGAACTAAATTCAAAAGATTCAGTTTCAGCAGTACCTGTCATACCTGCTATTTTTTTATACAAGCGAAAATAATTTTGAAAAGTAATAGACGCAAGAGTTTGATTTTCATTTTTTATAGGAACATTTTCTTTAGCTTCTATTGCCTGATGTAGTCCATCTGACCATCTTCTTCCTGGCATAGTACGACCTGTATGCTCATCTACAATAACTACACTATTATTTTTTACAAGATAATCAACATCTCGAATAAATAATTTATGAGCACGCAACGCAGATAAGACATGATGCATTAATATTATATTATTTGAAGAGTACAATGATTCACCTGTATTCATTAATTTCCTATCAAATAATATTTTTTCAATTTTTATTAATCCTCTTTCTGTTAAATATACTTGTTTTGATTGTTCATCAATAGTAAAATGCCCTGTTCCACTAAAAATATCTGAATCTTCTTTTTTTTGAGAAATTAAGGAAGGGACAATTTTATCAATTTCTTTATATAATTCAGAACTATCTTCTGATGGTCCCGAAATAATTAAAGGTGTTCTAGCTTCATCTATTAGAATTGAATCTACTTCATCTACTAATGCATAATTTAATTTTCTCTGCACTCTTTCCTTAGAAGAAAAAACCATATTATCACGCAAATAATCAAATCCATATTCATTGTTCGTGCCATAAGTAATATCAGATAAATAAGCTTTTCTTTTAGAAAAAAAAGACATTTCAGATGAATTTAATCCTACTGTTAAACCAAGAAATGCAAATAAAGGAGCATTTTTTTCAGCATCTCGCTGAGCTAAATAATCGTTCATAGTTACTATATGCACACCTTTTCCACTTAATGCATTTAAATAAGCTGGTAACGTCGATGTTAAAGTTTTTCCTTCTCCTGTTCGCATTTCTGCAACACATCGTTGATTCAAAACTATTCCCCCAAGAATTTGCACATCAAAATGACGCATATTAAAAACGCGTTTACTCGCTTCTCGAACTGTAGCAAAAGCCTCTGGCAATATATCATCTAAAGTTTCACCATTGCTCAATCGTAAACGAAAAAGTTTTGTTTGTTCTTTCAATTTTTTATCTGATAAACATTTAAATTTTTCTTCTAATTCATTAATAGATAAAACTATTTTTTTGAACTTTTTTAAAATACGATTGTTACGATTACTGAATATTTTAGTTAAAAATTTAATTAACATACTGTACATTCTCATATTTACAATCTTTAAATTAAGTAATAATTAAAAATTTTTTATTATTCTTTTAAATGACTTAAAAATTATTTCAATTCAGTACATATGAAATATAATAAAAAAAACTTTATTAATAAAACATTCTAAAATTAACATCAATAATATATAGATGATAAAAACCTAAATAATCATATAGATTAAAACTACACCTTCATTAATAAAAAATTTCTATTTTTTAAAAAAATCTTTTAATCGAAATAAAAAATTCTTTTTTTCTTTTATTAAAAAATGTTCTGATAATTCATCATGATTACAAGTTTCTTGATTTTTTACAGACCATACGGGTAAAATTCGATTGTGTTTATCATTTTTTTCACAAAATAATTTACCCAAATGATCAACATAAAACATATTAATATTTTTTGGAGGTTTTAATACTAATGGTATTGGACGTTGATATTGAAGATATCTTCTGTAAATTTGCATTGCCCCAGAAGCACTGTATAATTTTGTTGTTTTATTATTATCTCTTCCTATCCAAGTAATTGCAATTTGTTTTCCATCAATACCTACAAACCAATTATCAACTAAATTATTTGTAGTACCAGTTTTCCCTGCTAAAGAAAATTCTTTAAAAATTACTCCTAATGATTTTGCCGTACCACTATTAACTACTTGTTGCATAGCATATAGTGTTAAATAAGAAGCTTCAGAGGATTCTATATGTTTCGATTGAGGTAAATTCTGATAAAATACTTGACCATCATCAGAAATAATTGATCTAACTGATGATAATGATGATTTATAACCACCATTTGCAATTACTTGAAATACTTGTGCTATTTCAATAGGTGTTAAATTAATAGCTCCTAAAGATATTGATGGAAAAGGAGTAATTTGATTTTTAGAAATACCTAAATGTAACCAACTATCAACTAATTTTTTTAATCCTATATCCATGCTGAGATTAACTGCAGGAATATTAATCGAATTAATTAAAGCATCTAATAACATTACTTTTCCACTGAAAGAAAAGTTATTATTTTTTGGTATCCAATATTTACCATTATCTAATTTAATCGAAATAGGACGATTAGAAATCCAGCTATTCAAACGATATTTATTTGGTTGTGATAAAGCAGTTAAATATGTTATTGGTTTAGATAAAGAACCAATAGAACGACGAGCTTTTAAAGCACGATTGTAACCATTAAATTCTGGTTTAGAACTCCCAATAATTGCCTGGACTTCTCCAGTGAATCTATCTATAACTATCATAGCAACTTCTAAATCTTTTAGTCTTTTTTTTCTTTTTAATAAAAGCATTTCTATTTTTACAGCTTTTTCCACTGCATTTTGTGAAGTAGGATCAAGAGTTGTAAATATCTTTATGCCCGAAAAATTCTCGATTGGACTATGAATTTTTTTTTTAAATTCTTGATAGACGAGTTGTACGAAAGAAGGATGAGGTGAAATAATATTACCTTTAGGTTGAACATTTAAAGATCGTTTACATAAATCTTTATAAATATTTTCAGTAATATATTTTTGTTCATATAATGAAAATAGCACTAAGTTTCTTCTTTTTAATGCAGATGTAGGATGAGTCCAAGGATTATATAAGGATGCGCCTTTTACCATTCCAACTAATAAAGCGTATTGTTCTAAAGTCAATTCATCTATTGGTCGACCAAAATAATAAATACTAGCAAGAGGAAATCCTCGAATTTGTTCATCACCATCTTGTCCTAGATAAACTTCATTTAAATACAACTCTAAAATTCGGTCTTTTGTATAAAAACCATCTAAAATTAAAGCCATATACATTTCATTTATTTTTCTCAAAATGGAACGAGTATTTGTTAAAAATAAATTTTTTATTAACTGTTGAGTAAGAGTGCTTCCACCTTGGATTGTACGACCAGCCATAACATTCGCTAAAAAAGCTCGACCTATAGAAGATATATGAATACCATCATGCTGATAAAAATACTTATCTTCAATTGCTAAAAGTGTTTTGACTAACATTTCGGGATACTTATTACGAGAAATAAATATACGTTTCTTTTTTTCAGAAGATTTCAACATGGCAATTAATTTAGGTTCTAAACGGAAAAAACTAAAATTACGATTATTTTCAATATTTTTAATTTCTATTAAAGTGTTTTTATTAAAAGATAAGCGTGTATGAAACTCACCTTCTTTAATATCAGGAAAATCAAAAGAACGTCGTATAAATTCTATAGTGTTGTCTTTTATACTGTATTCTCCGGGCAACATAACCGAATCTACTTTTCTATACATTGTATTTTCTAAAAGATTTGAGATCTCATTCTGAGAATATAAATTGCCTGGTTCTAAATTAACTATACGTCCATATATTGAAGTAGGGAGAATCCATACTTTTCCTGTGATTGATCGATTTATCTTAATATATAAATAAAACCCATAAAAAATTATTGAAATTAACATGAAAAAAAATATTTTTATCAATATTTTTCTTTTTTTTTTATATTTATATACATTAACAATTCTCGCTAATTTTATTACAAATAATTTTATAAAAATTAAAAGATAAAAATAATTTAATATTTTTTTATTTAAAGAACATAGTTTTATATACTGATTTTGGTAAGTTAAAATGTAAAGGATATTCTACATATACTAAATATAAACCTTTGGCTGGAGCAGTTGCTCCTGCATAATTTCTATCTTTTTTTTTTAATAACTCCTGAATCCAATATTCTTTTTTTTTAGAAATACCAATTTCAATTAAAGAACCAACAATATTGCGAACCATATGATATAAAAAAGAATTAGCTGTAATATCAATTACTACCCAATTATCAAAACGAAAAACGTTTAATTTTGTAATTTTTCTATATGGAGAATATGATTGACAACCAAGTGCTCTAAAAGATGTAAAATCGTGTTCTCCTAATAAAAATTGAGATTCAGAATACATTTTTTTTACATTCAATTCCTTATAAATATGATTTAATTTAGTCTGAAAAATAGCAGAACGAAGACTACCATTGTATATTATATAACGATAAGAACGTGTAATAGCACTATAACGAGCATGAAAATTTTCTGGAACTTCTTTCACCCATACAATAGAAATATTTTTAGATAAATAACTATTTACTCCTATTGACCAAGATGATTTTTTTCTAACAGCTGTAGTGTTGAAATGTATAACTTGTCCTACACTATGAACTCCAGCATCAGTACGACCTGCACATATAATATTTATCTTATGATTGGCAATCATAGACAAGGCTCTTTCTATTTCTTCTTGAATACTAGGCACATTTTTTTGACGTTGCCATCCATGATATAAACTTCCATCATATTCAACTCCCAAAGCAAATTTCTTAATGTTATTTGATGCCATTTAAAAAAATCCTATTATAAATATCAATAAAAATAATAAATTTATTTTTTATAAAAAAGACATTTCTTTAAAAATTAATCTAATCATATAAAAAAATATTTAATTATAGTTTATGTTAACATAGTTTATTATAATGTTTCATTTATCGATAAGATAAGAAAAAATTATATTCAAATACAATATTTTAAAGTATTTTTTTAAAAAACTTAAGAAAGTTTTTTCTGACTTAAATTCTTTCAATTAAAATCTGAATAGTACATTAAGAAAAAATATAAATTTAATATATCTTAAAAAATGTTTGCTAAATTTAAATTTATAAAATTAATATAATAAATATTATATTGACAATTTTTCTTTATTTTCAATATTTATTAAAAATATTATCTCGGAGAGAGCTATGGAAAAAGAAAAAAATAAAAAAACATCATCTTTAAATGTTCTTTCTATTGCAGGTTTAGAACCTTATCAAAAAAAAATAGATGAACAATACATGAATGAAGATCAAATGTTACACTTTCATAAAATTCTTGAAACATGGAAAAATCAATTAAAAGATGAAATTAACCATACTCTACTCTATATACAAGATAAAGCTACAAATTTTCCAGATCCTATTGATCGGGCTACACAAGAAGAAGAATTTAGTTTAGATTTACGAAATCGCGATCGCAGTCGAAAATTAATTAAAAAAATTGAAATCACTTTAAAAAAAATTAAAGAAAAAGATTTTGGTTACTGTAATTCTTGTGGTATTGAGATTGGAATTCGTCGTTTAGAAGCTAGACCTACTGCTAATCTTTGTATTGATTGTAAAACACTAGCAGAAATTAGAGAAAAACAAATGACTGGTTAATTTTACAGATTGAAATATTTAGATAGGGAGGATGTTCAATTGATTGAAAAAATTAATTTGAATATCCTTTCACAATTCAATTTACATTGTTATCCAAATATAATCAACCGGAGTAAATATGGAATCTATTACAATTTCTGAATTAAAAAATTGGAAAAAAAATAAAATAAAATTTGCAGCCATCACAGCTTATGACTTTAGCTTTGCTAAATTATTTTCTAATCAAGGTATTCCAGTTATACTTACAGGTGATTCTCTTGGAATGACTATACAAGGTCACAGTTCTACATTATCAGTAAAAATTAAAGATATTGAGTATCATACAAAAGCAGTTAGAAAAGGAGCACCAAACACTTTCTTGTTATCTGATTTACCGTTCATGTCTTATTACAATACTAAACAAGCGCTTAAAAGCACGGCAAAAATTATAAGATCCGGTGCAAATATGATAAAAATAGAAGGTGGAAAATGGCTAGTTGAAATTATTAAAGAACTATCTGATAGATCAATATTAGTATGTGGTCACATAGGTTTAACACCCCAATCCTTTAACTATTTAAGCGGATATAAAGTTCAGGGAAGAAACGCAAGTGATGCAAAAAAATTAATAGATGATGCCTTATTATTAGAAGAATCTGGAATTCAAATGCTTGTAGTGGAATGTATTCCAGAAAAATTAGCAAAACAAATAACTGAAAATTTATCTATTCCAGTTATTGGGATAGGATCAGGCAAATATACTGATGGACAAATTCTTGTAATGCATGACTTATTAGGAATTACTGAAGGTAAAAAGCCTAGTTTTACTAAAAATTTTCTTTCTGAAAGTGGTAGTGTTCAAAAAGCAATTCAAAAATATATATACGAAGTTAAAAAAGGCATTTTTCCTAATAAAAAATATAGTTTCTAAAAATATGGAGTTAAATTGTATATTATAAAAAAAATAGAAATATTACATAAAAAAATAATACTTCTAAAAAAAACAAATAAAAAAATAGGTCTAGTTCCTACAATGGGTAATTTGCACAATGGTCATGTAAAATTAATACTGTTAGCAAAAAAATATGCAGATATTATTATAGTAAGTATTTTTATCAATCCAATGCAATTTAATAATTTATCAGATCTAAAAAACTATCCCCAAACCTTTATACAAGATTGTGCAATATTAAAAGAAAAAAATGTAGATATAGTTTTTTTTCCTCATATTGATCAAATTTATCCTAATGGTATAAAAAATCAAACGTTTGTTGAAGTTCCAAAATTATCGAAAATTTTAGAGGGGCAAGCACGACCGGGACATTTTAAAGGTGTCACAACAATTATTGCCAAATTATTCAATTTTATACAACCAGATTTTGCTTTCTTTGGAGAAAAAGATTATCAACAATTATTAATTATAAAAATTCTTGTAAAAGAATTGAATTATATGATAAAGATAATTAGCTTACCTATAATACGACTAAAAAATGGACTTGCTCTAAGCTCAAGAAATAATAATTTAAATTCTCAAGAAAATAAAATAGCACCTTATTTATATAAAATTATAAGAGAAACATGTGAAAAAATTGCAAAAGAAGAAAGTCATGTTAGAAAAAAAATCATTAATGCATCAAAAAATTTATTAATTCAAAAAGGGTTTTCTATTGATGTATTTAATATATATGATTCCAAAACATTAAAAAATCCATCTAAAAAAATTAAAAAAGTAGTTCTTCTAGCATCTGTATGGTTAGGAAAAACTCGTTTAATTGATAATAAAAAATTTTCTTTAATTAATTGAAATAGCTGTATCTTTTATGTTATTTTATTTTTTAAAAACTACTTTTCCTATATATGGTAGATGACGATAAGATTGAGCATAATCAATACCATAACCTACTATAAAAAAATTCTCCAAAATAGAGAACCCTATAAAATCAACATTAATATCCACCTCACGGTAATCAGGTTTATCTAAAAGAGTACAAATTGATAATGATTTTGGATTTCTAAGTTTCAGAATACCTAATACTTTACTTAAAGTTTTTCCTGAATCAATAATATCTTCTACAATTAAAACATGTTTATTATAAATATCTTCATCTAAATCTTTGATAATTTTTACGTCGCCACTAGATAGCATTCCCCGACCATAACTAGAAGTTGTCATAAAATCTATTTCGTGTTTAATATTAATTCTCCGACATAAATCAGCTATAAATACAAATGAACCACGTAGTAATGCTATTAATATCATTTTATTTTTACTATTTTTATACTTTTTAGTAATTTCTTGACCTAATTCTCGAACGCGAATATCAAGTTCTTTTTCAGTAATGATAACTTGAATGATATGTTTCATAATATTAAATAAATGGTTAATGTAAAGTGAATTATATTAAAAATTTAAAATAATAGACTGATATTTTTTAAGAAAAATACAATATATTAAACATATTAACTTTTAATATAAAATTAAAAATAAAATATTTATTTTTTAAACTATTCCACTAATAATGATCATTATGTTATAAAAATTAATTCAATGAAAAAAGTTTTCAATAAAAACAGTAATTACACAAATTAAAAAAATTAAAAACATGTATTCTGTCTATATCAAAATGTAATTTATGTTATATTTTATATTTAATTATAAAAAATAATATTTCATAAATAAATAATTTTTTATGAACATAAACATATCTAATTTATGATAAAATCAAAAAATACTGCTTTTACAGCATTCTAAATAAATAAAAATATTTTTCATTAACAATATAAATTATATATTAAAAGATATTACTTAATAGAATTAATTAACAGACTTTATGTATTCACAAAAAAATATTAATATCTATTTATAGCCTCTTCACTAGAATAGCTGTTCTAATTATTATAACTAGTCATGATGTGGGCTCAGATGATCTTTTTAAAAAACCTGCCCATACCCAAAGGCGGGTTTTTTTATGACATAAACATAAGGAATTATAAAATATGAAATTATTAAAATTTGGTGGCACTTCATTAGCTAATGCAGAAAAATTTTTATGTGTAGCTAATATTATAGAAGAAAACGTTAAAAAAGATCAAATTGCAGTGGTTCTTTCAGCACCAGCTAAAGTTACTAATTATCTTGTTAAAGTTGTAGAAAAAACAATTAAGAATAATCAAATTTTAGAAAGTATAGATCTTGCAGAAAATATATTTATTCAATTAACAAATAATCTTTTAAAAATACAATCTAATTTTCCCTATCAAGAAATAGAAAAAATTATAAAAAAAGAATTTGATAAATTAAAAAATATAATACATGGAATAATATTATTAAAACAATGTCCAGATAATATTCGTGCCACTATAATTTCTCGTGGAGAAATACTTTCAGTTTTTATTATGAAAAGTATATTACAATCTAAGAATCATAATGTAACTATCATCAATCCTGTCAAGAATTTTGTTTCCATAGGTAACAACTACTTAGATTCAAGAGTTGACATATCTAAATCTAAAGAACGTATTCATAATATAAATATTGATAAAAATAATATTATTTTGATGCCTGGTTTTATTTCAGGTAATAAAGATAAAGAATTAGTAGTATTAGGACGAAATGGTTCTGATTATTCTGCTGCAGTTTTAGCAGCTTGTTTGGATGCAAATTGCTGTGAGATCTGGACTGATGTTGACGGAGTTTTTACTTCTGATCCAAGAAAAATTCAAAATACTTATTTATTGAAATCAATATCATATCAAGAAGCAATGGAATTATCTTATTTTGGTGCTAAGGTATTACATCCTCGTACTATTGAACCACTTTCTCAGTTTAAAATCCCATGTTTTATTAAAAATACTGATAAAATTGAATCTATTGGAACTTTAATTTGTCAAAAGAATGATTCTAAAAAAGATTTCTTGAAAGGTGTTACTTATCTTAATGACATAGTAATGTTTAATATATCTGGACCTTATATAAAAGATGTAAGAAATATTATTCCACGTGTATTTTCTATAATCTCAAGAGATAACATTAAAATATTACTAATTACTCAATCATCTTCAGAATATAAAATAAATTTTTGTATTTTCAAACATGATGTTTATAAAGTTCTACACTCATTAAACAAAGAATTTCAATTAGAATTGAAAAATGGATTACTAAATCCCTTTAAAACAAAAGAAAACCTATCTATTCTTTCAGTAATTGGATCAAATATTTATAAAAAATATAATATTGCATCAAAAATATTTTCTACTCTAGGAGCTTCAAAAATTAATATTCTTGCAATTGCACAAGGCTCTTCAAAACATTCTATTTCACTAGTAATGAAAAAAGAACATATTTTAAAAGCTGTTCAAAATGTTCATAATATATTATTTTGCAATAAAAAAATCATTCATGTTTTTTTAATGGGAATAGGTGGAGTTGGTCGTACACTATTAAATCAAATATTAAAACAAAAAAAATTTTTAGAAGAAAGAAATATAGAGATTAAAATTTGTACTATTGCAAATTCTAAAAAAATATTTTTTTTAAATAATGAACATAATTTATCTGATTGGAAAAGAGATTTTAAAAAATCAAGTAAGAACTTTGATTTAGAACTATTAAATAGTTTAATAAAGAATAATAATTTTTCAAATTCAGTAATTGTTGATTGTACGTCTGATCAATTATTATCAGAACAATATGTAAATTTTATTTATAATGATTTTCATGTTGTTACTTCAAATAAAAAAGCAAATACTAGTGAATGGAGCTACTATAAAAAAATAAGAAATGCTACTACTGAAACAAATAAAAAATTTCTATATGAAACTAACGTTGGAGCAGGATTACCAGTAATAGAAACTCTTCAAAATCTATTTAAAACAGGTGATACTTTAATTCGGTTTAAAGGTATATTATCTGGGTCATTATCTTTTATTTTCGGAAGATTAGAAGAAGGTGTTTTATTGTCACAAGCTACTAAGGAAGCTAAAGACTTAGGTTTTACTGAACCAAATCCATGTGATGATTTATCTGGTATAGATGTTGCAAGAAAACTGCTAATTTTAGCACGTGAATCTGGATATGATATAGAACTCAAAGATATAAAAATTGAACCTTTACTACCGGAAAATTTTAAAAGATATAAAGATGTTGATAAATTTTTATTGAAACTAAAAGAATTAGATTTGTATTTTTTAGAAAAAACTAATCAAGCACGCAGTGCAGGAAATGTACTACGATTTGTTGCAACTATAGAACAAAAGAAACAATTTTTTATAAAACTCGAAGAAGTGAAAATTAATGATCCATTATATAAAATAAAAAATGGTGAAAATGCACTCGCATTTTATACTAATTATTATCAACCTATTCCTTTAGTACTAAGAGGCTACGGTGCCGGTAATAATGTTACAGCGTCTGGAGTATTTTCCGACTTACTGCGTACACTATCATAAACGTCAGGAGCATAGTAATGATTAAAATTTATGCGCCAGCTTCTATTGGTAATGTTGGAGTGGGATTTGATATTTTAGGTGCAGCAATTATACCTATAAATGGTGATTTATTAGGCGATTTTGTAACAGTAAAATTATCAAAGAAATTCAACTTAATCAACAAAGGTGTATTTTCTAACAAATTACCTAAAAATACTGAAAAAAATATCGTTTGGAAATGCTGGTTAAAATTTTGTAGTGTCATAAAAAAAAATGTTCCAGTTTCTATTCTACTAGAAAAAAATATGCCTATTGGATCAGGACTAGGTTCTAGTGCTTGTTCAGTAGTAGCCACTTTAGTTGCTATGAATGAATTGTGTAATAAACCTTTAAGTTCAAAAGAATTATTATTTCTTATGGGAGAAATAGAAGGTGAAATATCAGGAAGCATACACTATGATAATGTTGCTCCATCTTATCTTGGAGGGTTACAGTTAATACTAGAAGATTCTGAGATAATAAGCCAAACAATCCCAAGTTTTAAGAATTGGTTCTGGATAATAGCCTGGCCAGGAATAAAAGTTCCTACTTCAGAAGCAAGAGAAATACTACCAAAAAAGTACAAAAAAGAAACATGCATTAAAAATAGTCGTTATTTAGCTGGTTTCATTCATGCCTCATATAGTCAACAACCTTATTTAGCAGCACGATTAATGCAAGATTTTATAGCAGAACCATATCGTATAAAATTACTGCCTAATTTTTTAAAAGCCAAAGAAAACATTAAAAAAATTGGAGCTATTAGTTGTGGTATATCTGGTTCAGGTCCTACTATTTTTTCTATTTCTGATAATATACATACAGCTCAAAAAATATCTTCATGGTTAACAGAAAATTATTTACAAAATGAAACAGGATTTGTTCACATTTGTTTTTTAGATTCAAAAGGTGCACGTAAAATAGGATAAAAAATGAGACTTTATAATTTAAAAGATCATAGCGAACAAGTAAACTTTGAAACAGCTGTAAAATTAGGATTAGGAAAACAACAAGGATTATTTTTTCCCGTAGAATTACCTATTATTACACCTATCGAATTACAAAAAATATTAAAAATGGATTTTATTACTCGTAGTACTGAAATACTTTCTAAGTTCATTTATCACGAAATATCTAAAGAAAAATTATATGAAAATGTTAAACAGGCTTTTTTGTTTAAACATCCATTAAAAATAAAAATCACAGAAGACATACATTGTTTTGAGTTGTTTCACGGACCAACATTAGCATTTAAAGATTTTGGAGCACGTTTTATGGCTCAAATGATACTGTCACTCAATAAAAACAATGAGTCAGTTACTATTTTAACCGCAACATCAGGTGATACAGGTGCAGCAGTAGCACATGCATTTTATGAAATGAAGAATGTACGAGTAATTATTTTATATCCTAAAGGAAAGATTAGTGAGTTACAAGAAAAATTATTTTGTACTTTAGGAAAAAATATAAAAACTGTATCAATCAACGGTAGTTTTGACGATTGTCAAAAACTAGTAAAAGAAGCTTTTCACGATAAAAAACTTAAAGAATCAATAGGATTAAATTCAGCTAACTCTATTAATATAAGTAGATTATTAGCGCAAATTTGTTATTATTTTGAAGCTTTTTCTTTAATTTCAGAGCAACAAAGAAAAAATTTAGTTATAGCAGTACCATGTGGTAATTTTGGTAATCTAACTGCTGGATTATTATCTAAATCTCTTGGATTACCAATTAAATCATTTATAGCTTGTACAAATGCTAACGATACCGTCCCAAGGTTCCTTGACAATGGAACATGGAATCCTAAAAAAACTGTATCTACAATCTCGAATGCTATGGATATTAGCCAACCTAATAATTGGCCTCGAATTGAAGAATTATTTTATAGAAAAAAATGGAATTTAAAAGAACTCAGATTTGGCAGCGTATCAGATACTGCGACTAAAGAATCATTAAAAGAATTATTTGAGTTAGGTTATGTTTCCGAACCTCATGCTGCAATAGCATATCGATTACTACGAGATCAATTGAAAAAAAATGAATTTGGTCTATTTCTAGGTACCGCTCATCCAGCTAAATTTAAAAATACCATAGAAAAAATATTAAAAATTAAAATTTCATTGCCTAATGAACTGAAAAATAGAATTGATCTTCCATTATTATCTCATAATATTGATCCTATTTTTAGTAAATTAAAAACATTTTTATTAGAAAAATAAAAATTATCACATTAGAGAGGATAGATGAAATCTTCCTCTCTAATAAACAATACATATATAAATTTAAAAATTAAGTAATTTTAAACATTAAATAAAAAACGAACAATATCCCCATCTTGAATACAATATCTCTTCCCTTCTATTCTCATTTTACCCATTTCTTTAATTTTCACTTCACTTTTATATTTTATAAAATCTATATATTTGATAATTTCTACTCTAATAAAACCCCTGCTAAAATCACTATGTATTTTATGAGCAGCTTGAATACTGGTACTTCCATTAAGAATTTCCCAAGCACGAATTTCTTTTATCCCAACACTGAAAAAAGTTATTAAATTTAATAGTTTATAACCGGCAGAAACAATACTATTTAAACCTAAAGTTTTTATATTAAATTCTTTCATGAAAGATTTTTGTTCTTCATTGTTCATTTCAACTAATTCTGATTCTAAATTTGCATAAATTGGAATAACTGTAGAACCTTCTTTTTTAGCAATTTTATTCAATTTGTCTAAAAAATAATAAGATTCTTTTGTTTCATTCATATTAGCAACATACATTATTGGTTTTAAAGTCAAAAAGCGCAAATAACTAATTAATTCTTTTTCGTCTTTATTTAAATTAAGAGTTTTTAGCATTAAAAATTTTGTTAAATGATTGATACATTTCTTTAAAACATGAATTTTTTTTTCTGTCTCGTTACTTTTTAATGATATTTTTTTTTGTAATTGTGATATATTTTTTTCACAAAGATCAAAATCAGATAATATAAGTTCAGCATTAATAATATCTATATCTTGAGCAGGTTCAACCTTATTATAAATATGAGTAATATTTTCATTTTTAAAACAACGTACAACATGTACTATCGCATCTGTCTCTCGTATATTAGCTAAAAATTGATTACCTAATCCTTCACCTTTAGATGCTCCTTTAACCAATCCGGCGATATCTATAAATTTTATAAATGCATTAACTATTTTTTTAGGAGAAACAATTTTTGCAAGATGCTCAATACGTTCATCAATAACTGGAACAATACCTATGTTTGGTTTAATAGTACAAAATGGAAAATTAGCAACTGCTGAATTTCCCTTGGTTAAAAGATTAAATAAAGTAGATTTGCCAACATTAGGCAAACCTATAATACCACATTTAAAACCCATGTCTTATGCGCCTTGAAAAATAGAAGATATTTTTGTTTAATTAACATTTTAAAATATTTAAAATAAAATTTTCTTCTATTGCATGTAAAATTGATCTTTCAATTAATATTCTCTCTTTTTTTGTTGGAATTGATAATACAAAAGAAGCTATTTGATCACGATTTATTGGACGACCAATTCCAATTCTAAATCGATAAAAATTAATCTTTTTATTATTAAAAACACTAATAATGTTTCTTAGTCCATTATGTCCATTATGTCCATAACTATATTTTAATTTTATAATTCCAGGATTAAGTTCTAGATCATCATGAACTATTAATATTTCACTTAAATTAATATTATAAAATGATGCCATTTTTAATACTGACTGACCATTTATATTCATAAAGATATTAGGTACCAGTAATCGAACATGATTTGAATCTATATAACAAGAAGAAGTAAAACCAAAAAATTTTTCTTCTTTTTTAAAATTGTTCAAATAACTTTTTGCTAAGGAATAAACGTACCAAGAACCTATATTATGACGTGTATTATGATATTCTGTTTTTGGATTAGATAATCCGACTATCATTTTAATAATATTCAAAAAATATCCTTTAATCTTAAAATCATTATTTTAATATTTTATAAAATAAATTAAAAAACATATAATATATATTATATGTTTTTTAAGAATTACATAAAATGCCATAAAAAAACAACGATATAATATGTAATCTATATAAATAATACTGTTTTAATATGGTTTATAAACTACTTCTGCAAACGATTAGAAGCTTCTTCCCAATTAACAACATTCCAAAAAGCTTTAATATAATCTAACCGTCTATTTTGATATTTTAAATAATAAGCATGTTCCCAGACATCTAAGGCAATTATAGGATCACCATAAGTATTAGATATTGATTTCCCCATTAAAGGATTATCTTGATTAATAGTAGAAACTATAGATAAAACACCATTTTGATTTACTAACCATACCCAACCAGAACCAAAATGATTAAGTGCTATTGACTCAAATTTTTCTTTAAAACTATCAATAGTACCAAATTGTTTTTCTATTTCTATTTTTAGATCATTTGTTAAAACTGTCCCTAATTTTAAACCTTTCCAAAAAAAACTATGGTTTATATGACCACCTGCGTTATTACGTAATACATTTTTATTTTCTAAAATAATTTCATTAAAAATAGATATTAATTCATCAATAGATAATGAAGAAAAAGTTGTATTTTCTAAAATAGAATTAGTGTTATTAATATAATTTTGATGGTGTTTAGTATGATGAATTCTCATAGTTTGTTCATCAAAAAATGGTTCTAACGCATTATATGAATAAGGTAAAGAAGGCAGAACATAACTCATTTTATTTCCTTAGATATGATTGTAATAAAATTACTGCATTATTTTTTAAAAATATTAAATTGATAATTTAATCTTAAACATTCTTATAAATTATAGTACACTTATTAAATTATTCACAAGAACCATAATACATATTTTTAAAGTATCTAGAACTAAAATTATAAAAATATAAAAGATTAACTGTATTCAATAAAAAATATTTTAAAAAATGAGATTTTGATGTCTACAACTCAAGAATTCAATTTACTAAGTAATCGGTTTCGTACTTTTTATCCTGTCGTTATAGATATTGAAACAGCAGGATTCAATGCAAATACTGATGCAGTATTAGAAATTGCTATAATTACATTAAAAATGGATGAATTAGGATGGTTACACAAAGAAAATACATTGCATTTTCATATAGAACCCTTTAAAGGTTCTATAATAAACTCTGATGCAATAGCTTTCAATAAAATTGATCCATTTAACCCATTACGTGGTGCTATTAGCGAAAAAATAGCAATTCAATCTATATTAAAAATGGTACGCAAAGGAATTAAAATACAAGGATGTAGTCGAGGAATTGTTGTAGCACATAACGCTAATTTTGATCATAATTTTTTAATGGCTGCAATTCAAAGAGTGAAAATAAAAAATAATCCTTTTCATCCATTCGTTACATTTGATACGGCCGCATTAAGCGGATTAGTAGTCGGCCAAACTGTCTTATCTAAAGCATGTAAAGCTATTGGCTTGTCATTTGATAACCATCAAGCACATTCTGCACTTTATGATACTTTGCAGACTGCTGAACTTTTTTGTGAATTAGTAAATCGTTGGAAACGTTTAGGTGGTTGGCCTCTTAATTTAGAAAAAACACTTTAATAGTTAGTATTAAAAATATTAACAACATAATTATCTTATATATTTTATAGTTTTTTTAATAAGAAAAAGATATGACATTAGCAATAAAGATCAAAAATTTAATACTCTTTATTTAATGTCATATCTAATTTTCTATATACATTATCTACATTTAGATTTTTTTGAAAATTATGTTTTATATTTTTTTACTGTTTTTGATATAAGTTCTTTTAATTGACCAGTTTCTAACATTTCAAGTATAATACTGCAACCGCCAATTAATTCACCATCTATCCACAACTGAGGAAATGTTGGCCAATTTGCATATTCTGGAAGTTTATTTCTAATTTCTGTGTTTTCTAAGATATCTACATAAGCAAATTTTTCACCACAAACTGATAAAGCTTTTACTGCTTGTGCAGAAAAACCACAACTAGGAGCTTCAGGAGTTCCTTTCATATAAATTAAAATAATATTATCTTTAATTTGTTTCTTTATTTTTTCAATAATACTCATATTAATTTCCATTTTTAAAATTCGTATAAAATATTTATTTGAATAATTTATATAAAAATTTTATTAGAATACTACAAAATAATTGATAGACAAACTTATTTTTTTTTGTAATACTACGTTGTTAGAAAAAAGGGGCTGTTTTTGGATTTGACAAAATTATCAACAAAGTAAAGTGCATGCCGAGGAACGGTTTGCCTCGATAAAAGCCGTGAAACAATAATTGCAAATAATAAACAAAACTACGCTTTAGCAGCTTAAAAAACTGTATTAAGCCCTTCCTTCTCAGCCTTTCTCTTAGGACGAGAAATCAGGAAGGTTATAAAAAAGAGAAAAACGTGAACATCAAGCTTGACGGTGACACGAAGAAATTTTTCAAGCTATATACCTAAAATGCGTTTTTCCAAATTAGGTAATGAATTGAATAAAGAAAAAACTAAGCATGTAGTACTTTATTCGTAGAAATTTTGGACGCGGGTTCAAATCCCGCCAGCTCCAAAAATATTTATAAAACTATGTGATATTAAATTTTGAAACTTTATTTTCTTTAAAATATAAATTTAACATTTTTTTTTGGAGCTTATTATCGGTTTTAAAATTATATAAACAATAATGATATACATCATTAAAAGAATCAGAAATGATTGGTATACCAAAAATATAAACTATTTGTTGTCTTGTCATACCAACATAATTTTTATTTAACATGTTCTCATTTAAATATGTTTTTTCTAAAAAATCTGAGCTAAGTTTTCTTTTTTCTAAAATAGAACAGCTAGAAAATAACATGACTATCAATAGCATTTTGATATAATTATTCATAATAATATCTTATCATAGTTCACATAAAAAATAATTAATACTCTTTATAGTATATTACATAGTATTTTTAGTATTTTACAATAATTTATATTAATAAAAAACATCAATCATTCAAAAATATTTTGATTAAATTCATATTTGCTTATATTTATTAAATAATCTAAAAAAATTTTTTAGACCAACTTAACTTAGAAGTTAAAGTTTTAAAATAATTATAACTTTTAGGATGTATAAGATTTAAATAATAACAACTTTTACGAATAAATACACATTCATCTTTTTTAATTGTTAAAATAGTTTGACTATCACAGCTTATTTTTAAATTAGTTTGAATATTAGAAAATTTTAAACAAATTGTACTATTACTGTGAATTACTAAAGGACGAGCAGATAAAGTATGTGGAAACATTGGAACTAATAGAATAGCATCTAAAGATGCTGCTATAATTGGTCCACCAGCTGACAGCGAATAACCAGTAGAACCTGTAGGCGTCGAAACAATTAATCCATCTGCACGCTGAGAAAAAGAAAATTTATTATCAATATACACCTCAAATTCTATCATATGAGCTAAATGTTTTGCATGTAAAACAACTTCATTAATAGCTATGCTAGATCTTGAAATTATTTTTTTTTGACAAACTTGTGCATCCAACAAAAACCGATTTTCCAAAAAATAATCTCCAGATAAAACCTCTGATAAATTTTTTAAACCAGTATCCGGATTTAAATCAGTAAGAAAACCTAGATTACCTCTATTAATCCCAATAATTTTAATATTATAAAACGACAAAACACGTGCTGCACATAATAAATTACCATCACCCCCTATAATAACTGCTAAATCACAAGATTCACCAATTTCAATTAATGTAGCAGTATGAGGATTATTTAATTTTAATTCTTTAGCAACAGTGTGTTCAATAAAAACTTTATAACCATTTTTTATTAACCACTTATAAAGAGTCTTATGTGTTATTAATGCACTCGCATGACGCGGACGCCCAACAATACCTATACAAGTGAAATGTTGCTTCATTACATAAAAATTCCCAAAAAAATAATGTATATTATATTATAATACTAAACAGTCTTGAAAGATTAATTATAAGGTTTATAATAGCTTAATTATTAATTTAATAAATGGTAACTTTTATGGAAAATAAAGAAAAAAAATTACATGAAGAAAATGTTTGTCAAAATAATAATACTATAAAAGAAAAAAAAGATAATTCAATTGATACACTTACTCTGCAAAACCAAAAAATAGAAGATTTAAAATTAGAAATAATTCAAAATCAAAAAAAAATTAGTGATATTGAATTACGAAAATTAGCAAATATAGAAAATATAAAAAAAAACACTGAAGACAAAATAAAAAAAATAAAAAAAACAGAAACTGAAACATTTTTAAAAAAAATAATTCCTATAATAGATTCTTTAGAAGATATTTTAATATTATCTGATAAATTAAATATAAAAGACGAGCCTTTAATAAAAGGTATCGAACTTACATTGCAATCTTTATTAAATATATTGCATAAATTAGGAGTAAAAGTCGAAGGTCAAAAAAATGAACTTTTTAATCCTGATATTCATACATTAATGTCGGAAGAATTATCTGAAAATACACTTCCTAATCATATCATTTCTACTAATAAAAAGGGATTTACCTTCAATAAGGTATTATTAAGAAAAGCAATAGTAACAATTGCTAAAAATTAATATTTTTTTATTTTATAAAATTCTTACTTAAATAATAATTTTATATTATTTAAGAATAGAAAATCTTTTATTTTTTTAAATAACAAACCAATCAATCGGTTTTTTTTTATTTTCAACTAATATTTTGTTAGTTAAAGAAAAATGTTTACATCCAAAAAAACCTCGATATGCTGATAAAGGAGAAGGATGAGATGTTTTTAATATATAATGCTTATCTTCATTAATTAAATAAGATTTTTTTTGTGCATCATTGCCCCATAGCAAAAAAATAATAGAATTTCTATATAAATTAATTGTAGAAATTACTTTATCAGTAAAAATAGTCCATCCAATATTACTATGTGATTTTGGTTTTCCTGATTCAACTGTTAAAATAGTATTCAACAAAAAAACACCTTGATGAGCCCAGTTTTCAAGACATCCATGATTAAAACTATATTTTTTTTTAAAATCACTATTTAACTCTTTGTATATGTTCTTTAAAGAAGGTGGTATAGTAAAACGTTTCGGCACAGAAAACGATAAACCATGTGCTTGATTCTTAGAAAAATATGGATCTTGTCCAAGAATAACGACTTTTATATCATTAAAATTAGTTAAAAAAAATGCATTAAATATATTTTTCTGTTCTGGATAAATTATTTTATTTAAACGTTCTTTTTTAAGAAATTTAATTATATCAATAAAATATCTTTTTTTTTTTCTTGAGATAAAACATCTTTCCAAGTTAGAATTGGATTCATTTTTAATTTCCATTTTTAATAAAAATTTAATAACAATCTTCTTTTGATAATATAATATTATAGGAAAAAAAATGGTTCTAGTAACACAAAATGCACCTAACTTTATAGCTCCAGCGATTTTAAAAAATAATGAAATCGTTGAACAGTTTGATCTTAAAAAATATTCTAATGGTCAATCAATTGTACTATTTTTCTGGCCAATGGATTTTACTTTTGTATGTCCATCTGAAATTATAGAATTCAATACACTATATTTAGAATTCAAAAAAAGAAATGTAAAAATTGTGGGTGTATCAATTGATAGTATTTTTGTTCATCAAGCATGGCAAAAAATATTACCTAAAAATGGTGGAATTGGGAAAATAAACTTCCCTATGGTATCTGATATAAAACATAGCATTCAAAAATCTTATGGGATTGAACATCCAAATCTTGGTGTAGCACTGAGAGCTTCATTTTTAATTGATTCTAATTGGATTATACGTCACCAAGTTGTAAACGATTTACCATTTGGACGAAACATAAAAGAAATGATACGCATGGTAGACGCTATAGATTTTCATAATAAATTTGGTGAAGTATGTCCTGCTAATTGGAAAAAAGGAGAAAAAGGTATAGCCCCTTCTTCAGAAGGAGTTGCTGAATATTTAAGTAAATATTCTTAAAAAAAAACTTAAAGTCAGCAAAAAAAATATTTTATGCTGGCTTTATTTTTTAATCTGTATTTTATTTTATAATACAGTCTTAATATCATTTATTATAAATTAGAACAATACATATTTTTAAATAAAGTTATCATCATCAATATCAATATCATCATCTGTATCATAAACATCATTATTGATGCTTTCTGAATTTGATTCGTTTCTATTAATATCTGATTGATCATATTCATAATTTATTAGATCATTATTATTATTAGAATTATTATTTAAAAAATTATCTTCTGCATGCTGATTTAAAGACGATTTATTAACAGTATCAAATATATCTTCTTCTGGTTTCGTGTGGTTAAAAACATTCATTAACATATTACCTAAAATCATCCCAC
The DNA here is from genome assembly GCF_005237295.1 of Buchnera aphidicola (Macrosiphum euphorbiae). Taxonomy (NCBI): domain Bacteria; kingdom Pseudomonadati; phylum Pseudomonadota; class Gammaproteobacteria; order Enterobacterales; family Erwiniaceae; genus Buchnera; species Buchnera aphidicola. The sequence goes on along the minus strand of NZ_CP033006.1, from coordinate 199,460 downwards.
CTGCTACGCCTGTTGCTGTTTGTAATGCACTACCAAGAAAACTACTGCTTCTACTGCCATTACTGTTTGTTGTCGGAAATGATTGATTAACAGGTAAACTAGTTGTATTCGAATAATTATTCGGCAATGTATCTGTTTTTTTTTGCCACATACTGTTATCGTTAGATGATACTTGAGCAGAAGAATTTTTTTTAAAAAAACTAGACAAGAAACTTCTTTTTTTATTTAATTCCTCTTTATTCAATTGCTTTATTTTTGTTTTTAATTCTTCAATTTTCATACTCATTTTTTTTATAGCTGTTTCTTGAATCAATATTGTTTGAGTCATATAATAAGAAGAAGCTGGTTGTTTTTTCACTAAATTTTGAATTAAATTATCTGCTGATTCATCTCTTTCAGAAGAGTTTAATTCAATTTTCTTCAAACGATGAAATAAATTTTCTATTAAATTTTTTTCTTCATCTTTCATAATAAGATCTCATTTTCAAGTCAAGTTAATAAACTATTATATCTTTAATTAAATTAATAATTTTTATATAAAATTATAATTCTTTTATAATAATACTTTCGTTTCAAATAAACAATATAAAAAAAATGTTTTTTACAATAATAGGATTGTTTATCCTGAAGAATGATTTTCTTTATATGCATCTAATAGTTTAATTATGTTATACTTTTTTACTTAATTTGATCGTTTTTAATAAAAGAGATAAAAGTTCATATGAAAGATCCTGCACGAGAAATCATACAGGTCAATATTGAAGAAGAGTTAAAAAGCTCTTATTTAGACTATTCTATGTCTGTAATAGTTGGCCGAGCTTTGCCAGATGTTCGAGATGGTTTAAAACCTGTTCACCGAAGAATACTTTTTGCGATGTATGTATTAAATAATAATTGGAATAAAACATATAAAAAATCTGCTCGTGTAGTAGGTGATGTTATAGGAAAATATCATCCACATGGAGATTCTGCTGTATATGATGCCATAGTGCGTATGGCTCAAAAATTTTCATTACGTTATATGCTTATAGATGGTCAAGGAAATTTTGGTTCTGTCGATGGAGATTCGGCAGCAGCAATGCGATATACAGAAATTCGAATGTCTAAAATAGCTCATGAACTATTAAGTGACTTAGAAAAAAATACTGTTGAATTTTTGCCAAACTACGATGGAACTGAATATATTCCAGAAATACTACCCGCAAAAATACCTAATCTTTTAATAAATGGTTCATCAGGTATAGCTGTAGGAATGGCTACAAATATTCCACCTCATAACTTGCATGAAGTCATTGATGGATGCTTAGCTTATATTGACAATAATGATATTACTCTAGAAGAGTTAATCAAATATATTCCAGGACCAGATTTTCCAACAGCTGGGATTATAAATGGAAAATTAGGTATTGAAGAAGCTTATCGTACAGGAAAAGGAAAAATTTATATTCGAGCACGAAACAAAATTGAAAAAAATAACAAAAATAAAAAAGAATCTATTATATTTGACGAAATACCTTATCAAGTAAATAAATCACGTTTAATTGAAAAAATAGCAGAACTAGTAAAAGACAAAAGAATTGATGGGATTACTGCTTTGCGTGATGAATCTGATAAAGATGGAATGAGAATTGTTATAGAAATTAAAAAAGAAGCAATATCTGAAATAATTTTAAATCAACTATATGCTTTAACTCAACTGCAAATATCTTTTGGGATTAATATGGTTGCGTTATGTCAAGGACAACCAAAAACGTTATCTTTAAAAGAAATATTAAAATATTTTTTATTTCATAGACAAGAAATTATTACAAGACGTAGTATTTTTGAATTAAATAAGATGCGCAATCGTATGCATATTCTTGAAGGATTAAACACTGCTTTAATAAACATTAATATAATTATTGAAATAATAAAAAACTCAGGAAACTCCATAGATGCAAAAAATTTTTTAATTAAAAAAAAATGGATATCTGAAACGATAAAAAAACATGATTGTTTAAAAGAAGAAAATTATTCAAATAAAAAACTTGAATACTTTTTTACTGAACAACAAGCACAAGCTATATTAGATTTACGTTTACATAAATTAACTAATTTAGAAAAGAAAAAAATTATTGCTGAACATAGTGATTTAATAAAAAAAACTAAAGAATTAAAAGAAATACTTGAAAATCCAAACCGTATGTTTAATGTTATTAAATCAGAATTATTATTCATAAAAAATAATTTTAGTGATAAAAGACGCACAGAAATTATTGAAAATCATTCTGATATTAATATTGAAGATTTAATTAATCAAGAAGATGTAGTAGTCACACTATCTCATTCAGGATACGTAAAATATCAACCTCTTTCTGATTATAATGCTCAAAGACGCGGTGGAAAAGGAAAATCGGCTGCAAAAATAAAAGAAGAAGATTTTATAGAAAGTTTAGTAATAGCAAACACACACGACACTATATTATGTTTTTCTAGTCGTGGTATTCTGTATTGGATGAAAGTTTACCAATTACCAGAGTCTAGTAGACATGCAAGAGGAAGACCTATAGTTAATTTATTACCTTTAAGTCCCAAAGAAAGAATTACAGCGATATTACCAGTGCATGAATATAAAGATAATCTTAATATTTTTATGACTACAGCACATGGAATAGTAAAAAAAAGTTCTTTAAATCAATTTAAAAAGCCTAGACTTGCAGGAATTATCGCTATTAATTTACATGCAAACGATGAATTAATTGGAGTTGCTTTAACTGATGGAAATAATAACATTATGTTATTTACACAAAATGGTAAAGTAGTTCAATTTTTAGAAAACAGTGTTCGAACTATGGGCAGAACTGCATCTGGTGTAAAAGGTATTAAAATTAAAAAAAATGATAAAGTTGTTTCTTTAATCGTACCAAAAAATAAAGGAAGTATTTTGATAGCAACAAAAAATGGGTATGGAAAACGCACAAAAATTACTGATTTTCCTATAAAATCACGTGCTACTCAAGGCGTTATCTCTATTAAAATTACAAAAAAAAATGGTAAAATCATTGGAGCAATACAGGTTGTAGAAAAAGATCAAATTATGATGATTACTAATGCAGGAACATTAGTTAGAATTAGGGTTTCTGAAGTAGGAGTATTAGGAAGAAATACACAAGGTGTAATATTGATAAGAACCTCAAAAAATGAAAAAGTTGTTGCTTTACAAAAAATTGTAGAACCTATATAAAAAAAAATACATTTATCTCTTAAAACATCTAATATATATTAATAATTAAATAAAAATAAAAAATTTTTTTATACTCTTTATAATAAGTTAAATTCATTATGAAAAATAGTCTGTTTGTTACTAAACGTGATGGAAGAAAAGAAAAAATTAATTTAGATAAAATTCATAAAGTATTAAATTGGGCATCTGAAGGATTAGATAATATATCTGTATCACAAGTTGAATTGTGTTCTCGTATTCAATTTTATAATAATATTACTACTATAAATATTCATGAAACTATCATAAAAGCTGCAGCTGATCTCATTTCACAAGATACACCAGACTATCAATATATGGCTGCAAGATTAGCTATTTTTCATCTTAGAAAAAAAGCTTACGGTCAATTTGAACCACCTCAACTATATGATCATGTAAAAAAAATGGTTTTTTTAGGAAAATATGATAAAAATTTATTGAAAAATTATTCTTATGAAGAATTTTTACAGATGAATTCTTTTATTGATCATTGGCGAGATATGAATTTTTCATATGCAGCGGTAAAACAGTTAGAAGGAAAATATTTAATACAAAATCGTGTAAGTGGAAAAATATATGAAAGCGCACAATTTTTATATATTTTAATAGCCGCATGTTTATTTGCTCAATATGCTAAAAATATTCGAATGAATTATATCCATCGTTTTTATAATGCTATATCTACTTTTAAAATTTCATTACCAACACCAATTATGTCCGGAGTTAGAACTCCTACTCGTCAATTCAGTTCCTGTGTTTTAATTGAATGTGCTGATAATTTAAATTCTATTAATGCTACAACGAGCTCTATTGTTAAATATGTTTCTCAACGTGCTGGAATCGGTATTAATGCTGGACAAATTCGCGCGTTAGGAAGTCCCATTAGAAATGGAGAAGCATTTCATACTGGTTGTATACCTTTTTATAAACATTTTCAAAGTGCTGTAAAATCTTGTTCTCAAGGAGGTGTTAGAGGTGGAGCTGCAACTATTTTTTATCCAATATGGCATTTTGAAGTCGAAAGTTTATTAGTTTTAAAAAATAATAGAGGAATTGAAGAAAACAGAGTACGTCATATCGACTATGCAATTCAAATTAATAAATTAATGTATCAAAGAATGTTATCAGGAGATCAAATAACATTATTTAGCCCCTCTGATGTTCCCGACTTATATGAAACATTTTTTTCTGATCAAAAAAAATTTGAAGAAATATATCTACAATATGAAAAAAATAAAAACATAAGAAAAAAAACAATCAAAGCATTAGATCTATTTTCATTAATGATGCAAGAGAGAACTTCTACTGGACGTATTTACATACAAAATGTAGATCATTGTAATTCACACAGTGCGTTTAACCCGAAATTATCTCCAATAAGACAATCTAATTTATGTCTAGAAATTACATTGCCTACTAAAGCGTTAAATGATATTTATGATGTAAATGGAGAAATAGCACTGTGTACATTGTCAGCTTTTAATTTAGGAACTATTAAAGATCTCAATGAATTTAAAGAATTATCTATATTATCTGTACGTGCATTAGATGAAATATTAGAATATCAAAATTATCCAATACTAGCAGCTAAAAAATCAGCTATTTCTAGACGTTCGTTAGGTATTGGTGTCATTAATTTTGCATATTATTTAGCTAAAAATAAAGTACGTTATTCAGATGGTAGCGCAAAAAATTTAACACATAAAACTTTTGAAGCAATGCAATATTATTTATTAGAAGCATCTTGTGAATTAGCAAAAGAAAAAGGAGCATGCTCTCTATTTAATCATACTAACTATTATTTAGGAAAATTACCTATAGATACATATAAAAAAGATATTGATGCTATATGTAATGAACCTCTACATTTAGACTGGAATTTATTACGTTCTAAAATTAAAAAATATGGTTTAAGAAATTCAACATTATCTGCCTTGATGCCTTCAGAAACATCTTCTCAAATATCTAATGCAACAAATGGCATCGAACCACCAAGAGGTTTTATTAGTATTAAAGTATCAAAAGATGGAATCTTGCGTCAAGTTGTTCCTGAATATAAAAAATTAAAGTCACAATATGAATTGCTTTGGGATATACCAAATAACACAGGATATCTGCAACTTACTGGTATTATGCAAAAATTTATCGATCAATCTATTTCAGTAAATACTCACTATGACCCAAAAAGATTTTTAAACAATAAAATACCTATGAAACAACTTATTTACGACCTTCTATTATCTTATAAGCTTGGTTTAAAAACACTATATTATCAAAATACTCGAGATGGTTCTGAAGAACATCAGAACATTATATCTGAATCTATAACAGAAAATATTTGCGACAGTGGCTCATGTATTATATAAAAACAAAAAATATAAGTATTTAAAAAAATACATACTAAAACATTTAATTCATCATTAGGTATAATAATATGTCTTATACAATTTTTTCAAAAAAAAAAAATAATCAACTTAAAGAGCCCATGTTTTTTGGACAACCTGTAAACATTGCTAGATATGATCAACAAAAGTATAATATATTTGAACAATTAATTGAAAAACAATTATCATTTTTCTGGAGACCTGAAGAAATAGATCTTTCTCAAGATAGAATAGATTTTCAAAACTTACCTAATAATGAACAACATATTTTTATTAGTAATTTAAAATATCAAACCTTACTTGATTCCATTCAAGGAAGAAGCCCTAATATAGCTTTTTTACCAATTATTTCCATTCCTGAACTAGAAACATGGATTGAAACATGGTCTTTTTCAGAAACCATCCATTCACGTTCTTATACTCATATAATTAGAAATATTGTAAATTCTCCATCTTTAGTATTTGATGACATCATTTCAAATAAAAATATTAATGACCGTGCTCAAAATATTTCTATATATTATGATGAACTAATAAAATTAACGAGCTATTGGCATTTATTTGGTGAAGGTGTCCATTTAGTAAATGGAAAAAAAATTTATGTCAATTTACACTTGCTCAAAAAAAAATTATATTTATGTCTAATCAGTGTAAACGTTTTAGAAGCAATTAGATTTTATGTTAGTTTTGCATGTTCATTTGCATTTGCAGAAAGAGAAATAATGGAAGGAAATGCAAAAATTATAAGATTAATAGCACGTGATGAAGCATTACACTTAACGGGAACTCAACACATTTTGAATATTTTAAGCAATGCAAAAAATAATGAGGACATGAAAGATATAATTTTAGAATGTAAAGAAGAAGCTATTAATATCTTCATTTCAGCTTCACAACAAGAAAAAAAATGGGCAGAATATTTGTTTCAAAATGGTTCAATGCTCGGATTAAATAAAGATATTCTTTGTCAATATATAGAATATATTACAAATATGCGTATGCACGCAATAGGTTTTAAAATGCCTTTTACAAAAAAATCTAATCCTATTCCTTGGATTAATAATTGGTTAACTTCTGATAATATACAAACTGCTCCGCAAGAAACAGAAATTAGTTCTTATCTAGTTGGTCAGATTGATTCAGAACTATCTAATAATGAATTTAAAAAATTTAAATTATAAAATGACTTACACTATTATTGAAATAATAAATATCAAAAAAAAAATTATTTATAAAAAAAAAACTCGTTATTATTTGCTTTAGAATTAAATAATATCAATATAGAATATCAGTGCCGATCTGGATATTGTGGAATGTGTAGAATTGAATTGATTAAAGGAGAAATATTCTACTTAAAAAAACAGCCCATGGCTGCTTTATTTAAAGAAAGCGAAATATTTCCATGTTGTTGTCAACCAAATGGAAATATTGTAATTAAGATATGAAAAAATATATTTTTTTTATTTTATAAAATATATTTTTTATCAAGATTGAATTGATGTTAATGCAATAGTATAAACAATATCTTCTACTGAAGCGCCTCGTGATAAATCATTGACTGGTTGTCTTAATCCTTGCAACATTGGACCAATAGAAACTATTTTTGAAGAACGCTGAACAGCTTTATAAGCTATATTACCAGAATTTAAATCTGGAAAGATAAATACATTTGCAGATCCTGCAATTGGTGAACAAGGGGCTTTTAATTTAGAAACGCTTTTTGAAACTGCTGCATCATACTGTATAGGACCATCAATAATTAAATCAGGTCTTTTATTTTTAACAATAGAAGTAGCTGCTTTTACTTTTTCAACTTGATATCCAAATCCAGAACAACCAGTTGAATAAGATAGCATAGCAATACGTGGTTTTATTCCAAAAATCTTTGCTGAATCTGCAGATTGAATTGCAATTTCTGCTAGTTCTTCTGCAGTTGGATTAATATTAATAGCACAATCGCCATAAATAAAAACTTGATTTGGTAACAACATGAAAAAAATAGATGAAACCAACAAACTCTGAGGATTAGTTTTAATGATTTGTAATGCTGGACGTATAGTATCAGATGTTGTATTTACTGATCCAGAAACTAATCCATCAACTTGGTTAGATTCTAATATTAAAGTAGCTAAAACAGTATTGTCTTGTAATTGTTTTCTTGCAGAAAACTCATTTATACCTTTTTCTTTTCGAAGTTCTAAAAGACGAGAAACATATTTTTCCCTTATCGAAACAGGATTAATTATTTCAATATCCTTATTTAAGTAAATTCCTTGTTCATTTGCTATACTATATATTTTTTTTGGATCTCCTAATAATACACATTGAGCAATATTAGAATCACAACATATTGCAGCAGCTTTTAATATTCTTATTTCATATGATTCAGGTAGTATGATACGTTTATTTCTTTTTTTTGATAATATTTTTAATGTATAACAAAATTCTTTTGGTGAATACATGACACTACAATTGTACTTTTTTTTAGAAACGATAATAGAAGAATAGCAAAAAAAACTAGAAATATATTTTTGCAATTTTTTAATATATATTAAATCTTTTACATTAATATTAAAGTTAAATATTTGCAATTGCGATACAATATCCATTGTACTACTTTCTGTAAAAAGAACAGAAATAGATTTTTTAATTAAAACTTTACATAAAGAAATAATATATTTTTTTGATTTTAATACTCCTGTTAATATAATACATTTAATCTTGCTACTATCAAAATTAGAATTTAAATTTAAAATATCTATAAAAACATCTATACGACTAAAAGAAATTATTATTAAAGTATTTAAATAATTCTTATTTAACATATTTAGAGAACTTTCATCAAATATAATTATTTCTTCTATAATAGAAGTTTTTTTTTGTGTTAAATTAATCCATTTCACATTTAAAAAATTAAAAAGATCCATTACATATGTTTTTATAATATTTTTGTTCCAAGGAATACAAGCTATAATTGGAAAAAAATTATTTTTAAAAACCTCTTTTGAACTAATTATTTTTTCTTGAGATTTTATTTTTTTTAAAAATGTTAGTTTTTTTATAAAATCATATTTTTTTTCTATAAAAGGAGAATTAATCTTATTAAAAATTACACCTAAAACATTTTTATACTTTTTTTGTTTTAAAAATAAATTTATTTGTCTTTCTTTTTTTTTGATACATGCTGAAGAAGAATTTTCTAAATTCGATATAAATATCACTTCTGCATTTAAATTTTGAGAAATATCATAATTAATCTCTTGAGAATTAACACTATGATTATTATTTATACCTTCAATTAAAATAAATTGATATAAAAACTTGTTATTATAACATTCTTCTATAATTTTATTTGATAAAAACAAATATTCAGAAGAATTAAAAAAAATTTCAGAAAAATCTATATCATCTAGTACATGAACAATTTTTGAAAAATATTTTTTAATAATTGACGATGTATCATCTAATGAATTTTTTATGAAAGAAAAATATAATATAGATGGAATAGATTTTTTTTCGGATTTATTTTTATCAAAAAAATCAATCATACTCAAACTTATTGAAGTCAAACCAATATCTATATCTAGAGGAATTAACATTATAATACGTGACATAATTATCCTGTTATGACATATAAAAATAATAAAATACTAAAAAATAATTATTTGTCACTAATTATATTACTAGTTTCTTGAGCTATTGCTAACTCTTCGTCTGTTGCAACTACAAAAACTGGACGAGAAGTGCATTGAGTTATTATTCCTGATCTACCCGCTGTCATAGATAAATTTAATTTTAAATCAATCTTGAAACCGAATATAGATAATCTAGAAAGAGTTAACTCTCTAATCAAAGGTACATTTTCACCAATTCCGCCAGTAAAAATTACAGCATCTAAACGATTTTCCATTAAGCTCATATAAGAAGCAATATATTTTGATAAACGATGACAAAAAATATCTACAGATCTTTTAGCATGTTTTTTGCAACTATAATTTTTCTCAAAATAGCGAAAATCACTGCTAATACCACTTAATCCTAATAATCCTGATTTTTTATTTAAGATTGTTTCAATTTCATTAATACTTAAATTAAGACTTTTATTCATGAAAAAAATAATTGAAGGATCTAAATCCCCACTTCGAGTCCCCATAACTAATCCTTCTAGAGGAGTTAATCCCATTGAAGTATCTACACATATTCCATTGCAAATAGCAGAAATAGAAGTTCCGTTACCTAAGTGACATGTTATAATATTTAAAGATTTGAATTTTTTATTCAATATAATAGAAGTTTTATGAGCAACGTAATCATGACTAGTACCATGAGCACCATAACGTCTAATACCATGTTTCTTATAAAAATTATACGGAATTGCATATAGAAAAGAGGTTTCAGGCATATTTTGATAAAAAGATGTATCAAAAACTGCTACATTTTTTCTTGATAAACTAGGATATTTTTCTATAATTATTTTAATACCAATTAAATTAGCTGGATTATGTAATGGGGCAAAAGAAACTGCGTCCTGAATACATTTGATAATATTATTATCAATTAAAGTTGATTTTTTTATTTTAGTTCCCCCATGAACTACTCTATGTCCTACACCTATTAAATTTTTAAAAATATCTTTTTGTTCTGATAAAACTTGGTCTATAATAAAATTTAAGGCAGTTTCATGATTAATTTTTGAACCTATTTTTTTTTTATATGTTACACCTGAACACTGCCAAGTAATATATGTTTCTGACAAAAACAAACACTCTACTAAACCAGATAAATATTTTTTTTCATTATTAGGATTTAATATTGCAAATTTTATAGAAGAACTACCACAATTTAATACAAAAATTAAATTATTCAATTTTTTATCCATTTTTCTGTTGTAATAATATTAAAAAATACATTTTATATTTCATATAAAAATATTTAAACTTCTTAAAAAACCAGGAGAATAAGATGACACTTCAAAAAAAAATTATTAAATTACTAGGAGTAAAAGAAGTAATTATACCAGAAATAGAGATTAAAAATTGTATTGATTTTTTAAAAAAATATTTACTTGATCATATTTACCTAAAATCTTTAATAGTCGGTATTAGTGGAGGACAAGACTCTACATTAACTGCCAAATTATGTCAAATAACTGCTGAAAAATTAAGAAATGAAAGAAAAGACATCAATTATCAATTTATCGCATTACGTTTGCCATATGGTATTCAATCCGATGAAACAGATTGTCAAGATGCAATTAATTTTATACGACCAGATCAAGTATTTAATATTAACATCAAAAAAGCGGTTTTAAGTAGTGAAAATTCTTTAAAAAAATCAGGTATTATTATTTCAGATTATATAAGAGGCAATGAAAAAGCTAGAGAAAGAATGAAAGTGCAATATAGCGTTGCTGCAGTAAAAAAGGGTCTAGTAGTCGGCACAGGACATGCGGCAGAAAGCATAACCGGATTTTTTACAAAATATGGAGATAGCGGAACGGATATAAATCCTATTGCCAAATTAAATAAACGACAAATTCAATTATTATTAAAAAAATTAAATTGTCCAAAGCATTTGTATTTAAAAAAACCAATGGCAGATTTAGAAGATGAGCATCCACAACAAGATGACGAATCCATTTTAGGAGTTACATATAATGTAATTGATTCTTATTTAGAAGGAAAAAAAATAGATCTCGAAAACCAAAAAATTATTGAAAAATTGTACTTTAATACATTGCATAAACGTAATTTACCAGTTATACCATAAATAATTTTAATGTAATACAATTTTTTTTTGTTCAATAGAATGAATTTGAATTTTAATAATTTCACTAATTGGATCTTCGGGACAATGTTCTACAAAATAGATTAAATCTGTTAAAGCAACATGATTGCATTCTAATTGTGCATATATTAAGCCTCTATCACGAATTTCATATGGATCATTTGGATCAATTTTAAGTAATAAATTAGTAACATTTAATGCTAATTCCATTTTTTTTTCTTCCATTAATGCAGATTTTAATGTATCTAACATTTTTCGAATAACAGTAATAGATTCAGATTTATACAAATCATTTTCATATAATTCTGCTGTAGGACTAATATTGCCTTTTAACCAGACTTCTAATGTATGTTGATCTAATATCTCTCCATTAAAAGGGTTAATAAGCCATTTTTTCTTATTAATCCAATCTGCTCTTAAAATAAGTTGAGTAGGAAATACAACAGGATTTAATGGCAATTTTAATTCCTGAGCAATATGTAAGAAAAGAATACCTAAGGATACTGCAGTACCTTTTCGTGTTTTAAGAACATTATCAATCCATAGTGCATCTGAAAGATTATAAACACCACTTGCGCCACCAAAATTCCAGTGAACATAAAATAATTCCAACAATTTTTCTAATTGTCGATTAGGTTCATTTTCAGATGAAATGTAAGATTCGGCTTCTTTTATTCTACTTTTTAATTCAGATAAAACACGATCTGAAGGAAAATCTTCTCGAATAGCTTGAGAAGCAATAATAATAGATTCAAAAAGTGATAATTTAGAAAAATCAATATTAGAAATCGCTTTCATATTATTAGTAATAGTAATATTTTTTTAAATTAGTAAACAAATTTAAATGGTATAATTTTATATATAATTAATATATTTTATATTAAAATATAACATTTTTTTTTATTATTGTTAATAAAACATTTTTTTATTTTATAAAACTTTTAAAATATTATAAAATTTTATTTATCATATTTTTTACCGATTGTCACACGATCATTTCCTCCATAATCTTTATAAGATTCTATTTCAACAAAATTATATTTTCTGAATAAATATTGTACTTGTAATTTTTGTTTCCATCCATGCTCTATTAATAACCAACCTCCATGAAATAAATAATTTTTTGCGTTCTTTACTATATTTTTAATATCTGATAATCCATTATTACCAGATATCAAAGCATCAAACGGCTCAAAAAAAATATCTTTTTTAAAAAATATTATTTCTTTCTTACTAATATATGGTGGATTACTTACAATAATATTAAATTTGTGATTTATATTTGAAAACCAATTACTACAAAAAAAAGTCACATTTTTAATATTTAGTTTATCTGCATTAATTCTGGCTATTGTAAGAGCTTTTTCCGATTTATCAATACCAATAATGTTCCAATCAGAGCATGTACTTGCTAAAGCTAGAGAAATAGCTCCGCATCCAGTACCTAAATCAAGAATTAAAACAGAATTACTCTTAATTTTAGACAATACTTGTTCGACTAAAATTTCTGTATCAGGTCTTGGAATAAGAGTATCATATGAAACACATAAAGACAAAGACCAAAATTCTTTTTCTTTTATTATATAAGCTATAGGTTCTCCTAAAGATCTACGATAAATTAAATAATTTAAATATTCATATTGTTTCTGAGTCAATTCAATATCATCAGAACTAATAATAAAACTACGTGTGCATTTTGAAACATAACCCAGTAAAAATTCGGCTTCATATTTTGGATTATCGACAAAAGATAATCTTTTAATAGATTTTTTTAACCATTTTTTAATGTTCATAGTTCTGATTGGGATAAAGAAGCAAGCATATCTGCTTGATATTCTTGAGTTATTGGATCAATAAGCAAATCTAATTTTCCTTGTAATACTTCATCCAATTTATAGATAGTTAAATTAATTCTATGATCTGTGATTCTGTTTTGAGGAAAATTATATGTTCTATTTCTATCTGATCGTTCACCCGTTCCTAACAAAACTCTTCTCATAGAAGATTTTTCTTGATGATTTTTTTCTAATTTAGCAGCATAAATACGTGCTGATAAAATAGATAAGGCTTTTGCTTTATTTTTATGCTGTGAACGTTCATCTTGACATTCTACTACATTTCCAGTAGGAATATGAGTAATTCTAATAGCGGAATCAGTTGTATTAACGTGTTGTCCTCCTGCACCAGAAGAACGAAAAGTATCAATTTTTAAATCTGAAGAATTAATTTCTTCTTTTTCAGCTTCAGGAGTGACAGGCATAACTGCAACAGTACAAGTAGATGTATGAATTCTTCCTTGTGATTCTGTTTCTGGAACTCTTTGCACACGATGACCACCTGATTCAAATTTTAAACGACCACATGCACCTTTTCCTGTAATTTTTATAATTATCTCCTTAAATCCTCCTTTTTCACTTTCACTCGCATTCATTATTTCTACTTTCCATGAATAATATTCAGCATATCGAAAATACATTCTAAATAATTCACCAGCAAAAATAGAAGATTCATCTCCACCTGTTGCTGATCTAATTTCAATAAAACAACTATGTTTATCATTAGGATCTTTAGGTAATAATAATTGACTAATTTTTTTTTCTAATGTTTTCTTTTTTTTATTAAAAAAAAACAATTCTTCTTCAGCCATGTCTTGAAGTTCTATGTCATTTAATAAAATATTAACATTCTTGATATCATCTTCTAATTGTTCCCATTGAATAAAATATTTTATAATTTTAGAAAGTTTTAAATATTCTTTAGATAAACTTTTCAAGTTATCTCGATCCGAGATAATCTTTTTCTGAGTAAGCATGACTTCAATTTCTTGATAACGATTTCGTAAAGATTTTAATTTATTTAAAATAGAGCTATTCATAAAATCCTTCTTCTATTAATCAGAATATTTTAAAAATAAATTTTAATTAATATCAAACAATGTATTATTAATATAATTAAAATTAAAAAAAATATTTTTTTATTTAGTAATTTTTAAAAACTATAAAAATTAAAATATCTATACTAAAATAAGTATATCATTTTAATTTTTTTCATGTAATTTTAATAAAAACTAACATAAAAAAAATTTTTAAATTAATAAATAAAACTTAAAATGATCCATACATGGTTATCTCCTGCAAAAATTAATCTATTTCTTTATGTAACAAGCATACGCAAAGATGGGTATCATAATATACAAACATTATTTCAATTTCTTAATTATGGTGATACATTAAAAATCATTGCCAATAAAACAGGTTGTATTCAGTTGTTTAGCGAAAAAAAAAACCTTCTAAATGTAAAAAATAGTATCATTATTGCTGCTAATTTACTAAAAGAAAAAGCATTATTTGATGGAAAATTACTCAATCCTAATTATGGAGCAAAAATAATTTTAAAAAAGAAAATACCTACAGGAAGTGGATTAGGTGGAGGTTCATCTAATGCTGCAACTACTTTAATTGTTTTAAATAAATTATGGAACACGGAATACACATTAAAAGAACTAGCCTTATTCAGTCTTAAAATAGGAGCAGATGTGCCTGGTTTTATTACAGGAAAAACAGCTATTATTGAAGGAATAGGAGATATATTATCTCCTGTTATACAACAAGAAAAATGGTATTTAGTTGTATATCCTTATATTCATATTTCAACAAGAAAGATGTTTTCTAGTCCATTTTTAAAAAGTGATACACCTAAAAAATCAATTCCAGAATTATTGACACTACCGTTTAGCAATGATTTTGAAAATATAGCGAAAAAAAAATTTATTAAAATAAAAAAATTAATTTCCATGTTATCTTCATATGCACCTTCACGGATGACTGGAACAGGTTCTTGCGTTTTCTCTGAATTTAATAATAAGAGATCTGCAGAAAAAATTTTTTCTTTGTTGCCTAAAAATATGAAAGGATTTATAGCAAAAAGTGTTAATATTTCACCATTGCATAAAACTCTTTATAAAAAAAAATATATATATATTTAACTAAAAAAATATTTTTATATAAATCTATTTATTCAAAGAACAAAATAACATATTTTGCAATTAAATATGTAAAAAATTACTAATTCAAAATAAAAAAGGTTCTTTATGCCTGATATGAAACTTTTTTCTGGAAATTCTATTCCTAAACTAGCAAAATTCATTGCAAATCGATTGTATATTAATTTAGGAAAAGCAGCTGTAGGCCGATTTAGTGATGGTGAAATAAGTGTTCAAATAAATGAGAATGTAAGAGGTGGGGATGTTTTTATTATTCAGTCTACTTGTTCGCCTACTAATGATAACATAATGGAATTGGTTGTAATGGTAGATGCTTTAAGAAGAGCATCTGCTGGCAGGATTACTGCAGTAATACCATATTTTGGATATGCTCGTCAAGACCGTAGAGTTAGATCAGCACGAGTTCCTATAACAGCAAAAGTAGTAGCTGACTTTCTATCTAGTATTGGAGTAGATCGTGTATTAACAGTAGATCTTCATGCAGAACAGATACAGGGTTTTTTTGATGTTCCTGTTGATAATGTTTTTGGTAGTTTAATTCTTTTAGAAGACATGCTTCAAAGAGAACTAAAAAATCCAATTGTAGTGTCTCCTGATATTGGTGGAGTAGTAAGAGCCAGAGCAATTGCTAAACTACTTTATGATACTGACATGGCAATTATCGATAAAAGAAGACCTCGTGCTAATGTATCTCAAATTATGCATATTATTGGAGACGTAGCTAATCGTGATTGTATTTTAGTAGATGATATGATAGATACAGGAGGCACTCTTTGTAAAGCTGCAGAAGCACTTAAAGAAAGAGGAGCAAAAAGAGTTTTTGCATATGCAACGCACCCTGTTTTTTCTGGAGACGCATCAATAAACTTAAAAAATTCTGTTATTGATGAAGTAGTTGTATGTGATACTATTCCATTATCAAAAAAAATTGAATTACTACCAAACGTTCGAACACTAACCTTGGCAGGCATGTTAGCAGAAGCAATAAGACGCATTAGTAATGAAGAATCTATTTCTGCTATGTTTGAACATTAAACGTACTTTATTAAAACTTCTGCAATTCTAAGCACACTATAATTTTTTATGCTGATACGAATAATGTGCTTAGTTTTTAAAATAAACTTAAAAGCAATAAAAAGTACTTTTTATATTTTAAAAAAATAGAGATTAACATAGAATGATCTATATAATATATATAACTATTCTGGTTAAAATAATTAAAAATAAAAAGAAATAAAAATATTAAAAATATACTACGGAATAATCCAAATAAACCTCCTAAAATAATATTATAATAAGAAAATTTGATTTTTTTGATAATCTTTTTCATAATAAAATTTAAAATATATTTTATAATAAAAAAAAAACAATCATAACTAATATTAAAATTTTATCTTTTAAAAAAACATTTTGAATTGCATTTTTAAAAAAAGAACTAAAATAATCATATTTATTAAAAAAATAAAAATTAAAAAACCAAAAAAAAGCGGAAAATATTTCTTGATAAAGCCCACGTAATAAACCAAAAAAAACTGAAACAATAACAGTTACAATAATAATATAATCTAGTAGAAACATAGATTTTTCCAAAATTATATTTTTTTATGTATTATGTTACTTGCATTTATATATTTAAAGCAAGAAATTCTGCAACAGTCAAAAAAGAACCAAAAACTATAATAGCATCTTGTTTTTTTGCTAATATAAACGCTTTTTTATAAGCTTCATTAATATCATTTAAAACAGATGTATTGTACACTGGAAAAATATCTTTTAATTGTTTTTTAGTAGCAGTTCGCATTGTTTTTAAAGGTGCAGCAAACCAATAATGAATTTTACTTTTTAACGGATTGATGATACCTGAAATATCTTTATCGTTTAATATACCTACCACTGCATATATTTTTCCTTTTATATTGATTTCATCTATTTTTTTAGATAAATAAAAAGCAGCATCAGGATTATGAGCTACATCAATAATAATATAAGGATGAGTAGAAATTATCTGAAATCTACCTAATAATTGAACATTAGAAATAGACTCTCTTATAATTTTTTGATCAATTTTAATTCCTGAATAATAAAGAGCAGCTAATGCAATAGCTGTATTTGGTAATGGTATTTGAGTAATAGGTAAATTATATAACTTAATATCTGAATGAAAAAAATTCCAATAATAATTTTTTTTTTCCCATGACCAATCTATATTAATTTTTTTTAATATTGTTTTTTTTTCTTTAGCTATTTGATACATAGATTCAGGAATATTTATCTCTCCGATTACAGAAATTTTATTTTTTCTAAAAATACCAGATTTTTCACGTGCAATACTTACACGATCTATTCCTAGCAAAGAAGTATGATCTATACCTATATTAGTTATTATAGATATATCAGAATCTAAAATATTGGTAGCATCTAATCTACCTCCTAATCCTACTTCTAATATAAGAATATCTAATGAATATCTTTTAAATAAAATCAATGCAGCAAGTGTAATAAATTCAAAATAAGTTAGTAAAACACCATTTCTTTCTGATTCTATATTTTGAAAAGCAGAGACATGCTCTTCTTCATTAAGAAAAAATCCATTAACCCGAACTCTTTCGATAAATTTTATAAGATGAGGAGAAGTGTATAGTCCTACTTGATAACCTGAATTTAATAGTAATCTTTCTAACATTGCACAAGTTGTTCCTTTTCCATTAGTTCCTGCAACAGTAAAAATAAAAGCTTTTGAATCTAACACATCTAACTTTTTTGCAAGAGATTTTAATTCGAGAAGATCATATATTGTTTTTCTATCTAATTTCTCTAAATATTCAAGCCACATAGATAAAGAATAATTTTTATTAAGCATATCACTCTTAGTATCTTTTAGTATGAAGTAATATTGAAAATTTCTATGTATAATTATATTTTTAAGTAAAAATATTAATATTTTTTATTATACGAAATACTATTGATTATAGATGTCATTGTTATAATAATTAATATTATTATAAAGTAATAAAAACTAGAACAATCAAGAATTTTTTAAATATCATTTTTATTTCAATAAAAATTAAAAAACTAATAGTCTATATTTAATTTTAGTTTTTTTATATACCAGCAAGATAATAATATTTTTTAAAAATTTTTTAATATTTTAAAAGTTAAAAAACAAAACATTATAAAAACATTATTTATTGAAAACAATGTTTTTAATAAATAACTAGTAGAAAATAATATAATTTTTAAATTAGAAATTTGACTGACTTCATTTTCAAAAACTACATACCACAATATTAAAAAAATAATAGAAATAAAAAACTAAAAAAAATTATAAAGAAAATAATATTTCAAATATTATTATATTTTTTTTATCTTATAGATATAATTATCTATTGTAAACATCATAAAAATTAAGAAAAAATACTCTAAAGTTATAGCACATAAAAAAGTATATACTAAACATCCCTTTTTTATCAGTACAAATTTTTAAAATATAATATATATATGTATTTTAAAAATAAATATTATATAGTTAATTTCATTAAGCTAATTAATGGACTCGGATATATACCTAATATTAACAATATTATTCCTGAAATACATATTACTGCCCCAGAAGGAGTATAAAACCAATTTTTAGATATATTCGAATTTATTTTTAATAATTTTTCTTGATTTAAATACAAATTCAAAATTATCCTTAAATAACAATATAAACCTAACACAGTTCCAATCAGAAAAGAAAAACCTATTATCCATAAATGTTCTTGTGTAATGATTGATAATATATAAAATTTTCCAATAAACCCTAAAGTCATTGGAATACCTGCTAAAGAAAGCAGTGATAAAGTAAATATAGCAGATAAAAGTGGTTGTGACCAAAATAATCCTTGATATGAATGTATTGATGAATCAATATTATTTTTTTTGTCTGCATTTGAAATTAAATTAATAATACCAAAACATGCTATATTACTAAATAAATAACTACACAAATATATTGCACTAGCTTCTAAAGAAAATAAATAATTCTTCTTAGATATAAATAATACTATTAACAGATATCCTAATTGAGATATTGATGTATATCCAAAAAATCTTTTAATATTTTTCTGAAAAAGAGCCATTAAGTTGCCAATTAATATAGAAGAAATAGTAATTAATAATAATATAAAATATAATATTTCATTATCCAAATCAGAGATACGTGATAAAAAGTGTAACAATGCACTAAAAACAGCAATTTTACCAGTGGTTGAAAAAAAAGATAATACTGATGTAGGCGTTCCTTGATAAATATCAGGAGTCCATAAATGAAATGGCACAATTGATAATTTAAAAAATAAAGATACAAGAACCATACTAATACCAAATAAAACTACTAACTTTTCATTTTTAGAGGCAATATCAAAAACTTGATGTATTGATAAAAAATCAAGACTTCCAGAAATAGAGTAAATCCATGCAATACCAAGTAATAAAAAACTAGATGAAATACCAGATAAAATAATATATTTAAACGAAGCTTCTAAAGAATATTTTTGATAACTAGAATAAGCAATCAAACCAAAAATTGGTAAAGATATAAGTTCAATACTAATAAAAAATGCCGCCATATGATTTGATATAATTAATGAAATAGCCCCTAAATTTGAAATTATTATTAACAAATAAAATTCTTCTTTATTAAATGGATATTTTAGTAGCCATGGATATGAAAAAATACATGCACAGATACTAGAAATCATAATCATTCCAATATATAAAATAGAATAACTATCAATATAAAATAAAAAAGTTATATCTATAGGAACAATCTTAGTCAATAAATATAGCGAACAAAATGCAGATATAAAACCTAATATACTAAAAACAGCAATAAAGAAATGATTTCGATTATAAGAAATAGATAACATAACTGTTAATGCAGTGAATATTATAATCAACAAAGGTAGCAATGCTGTTAATTGTTGTAAATTTATTGTCATTACTGATTACAACCTTATCTTTAGAATAGAATTATTAAATTCTTTTTCAATGTTATGTATAAAATTATATGAAATATCTATAATTTTTTGTGGATTTAAACCTAAAAAAACTAACATAAATATCAATACTATTATTAACCATAATTCTTCTTTTTTTATAAAAAAATTTGAAAATTTTTTTTTGCATGGACCATAAAAAATTTTTTGCATCATGTTTAAAGAATAAATAGAAGAAAAAACAATACTTATTGTTGCTAATATAGACACTATTGGAAAAACTTGAAATACACCAGACAAAATCAAAAACTCACCAATAAAATTTCCTGTTCCAGGAACCCCTAAATTTGCAAGAGAAAAAAACAAAGAAAAACCTGGAATCCAATAAATACAAGACCATAAACCCCCCATTTCTTTTATATCTTGAGTTTTAAAACGTTTATAGATTTGACCAGATAAAATACATAAAGCAGCAGTAGTCAAACTATTTGATAACATCTGAATGACTACTCCTTGAAGCGCTATTTCATTATTACTATAAATAGCTATTAAAATTAAACCCATATGAGAAACAGAAGAATAAGCAATGAATCGTTTAATATTAGTTTGAGAAAAAGCAAGCCAAGCTCCATAAAAAATACTTAAAAGACCTAAAAACATTGCAATGAAAGAAAACTTTTCTGTTGAATAAGGGAATAAAACTAAATTATACCGTAAAAGAGCATAAGGAGCAGTTTTTAGTAAAACACCAATAATTTCTACTGCACCACAAGAAACTGATTGGGAATGTATATCTGGTAACCATCCATGAAATGGAACAATAGGCATTTTTATAGCAAATGATAAGAAAAAACCTATCATAACTATATATTCTATATGTCGATTAATTGGTGTATCAAGCAATAAATTATAATTAAAGGTTAATATATTAGTACTTTGATAATAACTAAAAACCAATAATAAAATAGACGATAAAAGTATTAAACCAGAAACCTGTCCATACAAAAAAAACTTATTAGCGGCAAGAAAGTTTTTATTTTTTTCAGTTTGATCACTCCATAATGCAATTAAAAAATACATTGGAAGTAACATAACTTCCCAAAAACAAAAAAACAAAAAAAGATCACAAGCAATAAAAACACCAATAATTCCGGTTAAAACAAGCATAAAATTAAAATAAAAAAATCCTTCGTTTTTTTTTATTTCATGCCATGAGCATAAAATCGCTATTATAGACAAAAAAGAAGCAAAAATAAGCATGATAATAGAAAAACCATCAATTGCAATGTTAAATTCAATACCGAACCTTGATATCCAAGGTATAATTAATTGATGATCCCAGTCAAGATCATGTCTTGTCTGAAAAAAATTAACATCTTTCTGAATAAATATTTGAATGACAATTAATAATGTGAAAATTATTCCTGATAATGCAATCCAGCGAGGAAAATTTTTATGCAGTCTATAAGAGAAAAAAGAAAAAAAACTACTAAAAAATGGAATGATAATTAACAAAGAGAGTAACATTACACGTATATTCCTATTATTCACTATAACTATTTAATTAATGGAATTATTTTTTATTTTTAGAAAATATAAATTTATTAATAGAACATACTATTTTAAATTAAACTAATAAAATAAAATTAACAAAAAAATCAAATTTACACCTAATATTATTGAAGTTACATACCATCTTGTATAACCATTACTAGTTTTTAATAAATAAAAATTAAATATTTGAATCATTTTTAGAAAAAAATTGACAATTTTGTTGAATGGATCAGAAGATAAAATTTTAGATACATACAAATAAAAATTTACTAAAGATATATTATAGAACCAATCGAAACCCCATCCTTTTAAAAAAAAGTAATATATACATCTTATTAATTTAAATTCAAAAATTTTATTAATCCAATATGGATTTTGAATCCAAAAATAATAAGAGAAATATATTCCAGAAATAGATAATATACTGCATATTATTTCAAATATTAATTTATTATCTGTCAATAAATAAGATAAAGGAAATACATATAACAATGGTGGTGATATATAAGAACCAAACACAGTAGAAAAAAATAAAAGAATGAATAATGAAATATTGTGTGCTAAATTTTTAGATAAACTAACTTTATGAACATTTTTTCCATGAAAAATAATAAAAATCATTCTAAATGTATAAATAGCTGTTAAAAAAGAGCAAAATAACGCGATTAAAAATAAATAAAAATGATCAGTTTGTAAAACATTAAATAAAATATTACCTTTGCTATAAAACCCAGAGGTAATTAACGGAAAAGAAATTAAAGATGCACCTCCGACTATAAAATTAATGTATAAAAAAGGTAGCTGTTTACGTAAACCACCCATTTTAAATATATTTTTTTCATTTTTACATGACAGGATTAATGAACCTGCAGATAAAAATAATAATGCTTTAAAAATCGCATGCACAATCAAATGTGTAATCGCTGCACTCCATGCCTTAACCCCTAGAGCTAAAAACATATATCCTATTTGGCTCATTGTAGAATAGGCTAAAATACGTTTTATATCATTTTGAACTAAAGCAGAACAACTAGCAATTAATATTGTTAATGTGCCAATAAGCGCTACAAAATATAATATTTCAGGAGTTAGTAAAAATAAAAAATGTGTTCTTGCTATCAAATAAACACCTGCTGTTACCATAGTAGCAGCATGTATTAAAGCAGAAACAGGACTTGGACCAACCATTGCATCAGATAACCAAGTTTGTAACGGTAATTGAGCTGACTTCCCAATCACACCCAATAATAAGAAAAGTGTGATAAGATTTAGATCAGAAAAACCTTCTATGTTCAAAAAACTTAATAAAAATTTAATTTCTTGAAAATTAAAAGTATTGTATTTTTTATATATTAAAAATATTGCAATAATTAAAAAAATATCAGAAATTCGAGTTAAAATAAAAGCTTTAAAAGCACAAATGTTATTTCTATATTCAGTATAATAAAAACCAATTAATAAATAAGAACATACACTGACTCCTTCCCATCCTAAGTACATAAACAAAAAATTATCAGCTAGCACTAAAACTGACATGCTTGCTATAAACAAATTAGTATATGCAAAAAAACGTGAGTAACCTTCTTTGTGTCTCATATACCAAGAAGAAAAAATATGTATTAATAAACCTACACCTGTAATTGCAAATAACATACTTAAAGACAGCCCATCTAAAAATAGAGCAAAATCAATATTTAATTCATTAATAGATAACCATTTCCACAATATCTGAGTAAAAATTTGATCATTATTTTCAATAATACTTGCACCATAAAAACAAGTTATAATAAATGATATAAATATAGAAAATATACCTATTTTTGATATACTTTTTCTAGAAATAACACCTTGTACAGAAGATAAAAATAAAAATCCGATTAGTGGAAATAAAATTATGAAAAAAATAATATTCATCCATTCATCTCACTTAAAATATCAATATTTAATGTTTTTTTACGCCTATAAATTTGAAGTAATAATGCCAAAGCTATACTAGCTTCTGATGCAGCTAAAGTAATAGCAAATATATACATTATTTGACCATCTGTTTGATGCCAGTAACTGCCAACTACTATCAATGCTAATCCAGCAGCATTCATCATTATTTCTAAACCAATTAATATAAACAATATATTACGTCGAACAATTAAAGAAGTTAAACCTAAAATAAATAATATTAATGATAGAAACAATCCGTGAAATAAAGAAATCATGCATTATTATCCTTAATAAAAATTAATTGATTACAGAATTTTATTTTTATTTAAATATTTCTTTTCTTTTCCAATATGAAATACAACAACTAAAGCAGATAATAAAAGAATAGAGGATAATTCAACTAAGAGCACATACGGACCAAATAAATTCATCCCCACCATTTTAGAATCAATTAAAATACCATCTATTCTTTTTTCTTTTAAACAAAATATTGCATAAGTCATAGATGAAAATAATATTAATGATAAAATGCTAGGACCAATCCAAAAAATAGGTTTTAAGTAATTTTGCTCTTGTAAATCATATTCATTACTGATGTTAAGAGTCATAATAACAAAAACAAACAACACTATAATAGCTCCAGCATAAACAATAACTTCTAAAGCACCAGCAAAAAAAGCTCCGAGTGAAAAAAAAATACCAGATATGGATAAAAGAGAAATTATTAAGTACAACAAGGAATATACTGCATTTTTTTGGATAATCACAAAAAAAGTAGAAATAACTGCTGAAAATGAACATATATAAAAAACAAATTCCATAAAAATCTCCTTATGGCAATAAATCTTTTACATCGACAGGCTTGGATTCGATATTTAAATCGCCCGGTTTTTTACCTTTTATAGCTACACCGGAAAAATTATAAAAATCATAATTTGGATATTTACCAGGACCTGAAACTAATAAATCTTTTTTTTCGTATATTAAATCTTTTCTTTTAAAATCAGATAACTCAAAATCAGGAATTAATTGTATTGCAGCTGTAGGACAAGCCTCTTCACATAAACCACAAAATATACAACGAGAAAAATTTATTCTAAAAAATTTTGGATACCAACGACCACTAGTTTTTTCAGATTTTTGTAAAGAAATACAATCAACAGGACAAACTGCAGCACATAAATTACAAGCAACACAACGTTCTTGTCCATCTATATTACGAGTTAATATAATACGACCCCTGTAACGAGGAGCTAGATATACTTTTTCTTCTGGATATAATTTAGTTTCAGATTTAGAAAAAATATTCATACCAACCATTAAAATACTTCTTATTTGGGTAAAAAATCCGACAATAATATTTTTTAATATCATAAATAAAAAATCTCTTATAAAATTTATAACAAAATAAAAAAAGCAGTTAAAAACAAATTACATAATGTTAATGGCAAACAAAATTGCCATCCAAATAGTAATACTTGATCATACCGTGGTCTTGGTAAAGATGCTCGGATCAAAATAAAAATAACAATAAAAAAAATAGTTTTTAAAGCAAACCAAATAAATCCAGGAATCCAAGGACCAAGCCAACCACCAAAAAAAATTGTTACTATTAATGAAGAAATTGTAATAATAGAAACATATTCACCAATAAAAAATAGACCAAATTTCATTCCTGAATATTCAATGTGATAACCATCAGCTAATTCCTGTTCAGATTCAGGTTGATCAAAGGGATGTCTATGACATACTGCCAAACCTGCTATAAAAAATGTTAAAAAACCAAAAAACTGTGGGAAAACATTCCATATATCTCTTTGACTGTTTATAATATCAGATATTTTAAAAGATCCTGATTGAGCGACTACTCCCATTAATGATAAGCCTAAAAATACTTCATAACTTAACGTTTGAACACAAGCACGCATAGATCCTAACAATGCATACTTATTATTACTAGACCAACCAGCAAATAATACGGAATAAACAGACAAACTAGCCATCATTAAAAAAAATAAAACCCCTATATTTAAATCAATAATAACAAAATGCGAAGTAAAAGGAATAATTGGAATAACACATAATAATGAAGTAAAAGCTATTATTGGTGATAAAACAAAAATAAACTTTCTACTAAAAGGAGGAATCCAGTCTTCCTTAAAAAAAATTTTAATCATATCAGCACATAATTGTAAACTTCCCATCCAACCAACTCGATTAGGTCCATGTCTATTTTGAAAAAAAGCTAGCAATCTTCGTTCAATCACACTTAACATAGCAGCAGAAAAAACCGTTAAAAATAAAATAAAAATAACTTTTAACAAACAAAAAATTATTTTAATAATGTTTGTGTCTAACCAAATCATTGAATAAATTCCTGTAAAAATTTAATTGTTTTACCAACAAGCATAATAGGAAAACCTTTTCTTCCAATTGGCAAGCCTATTTGTTTTTCACTTAAATGTTTAGAGAATTGTACTGCTAAATAATAATCTTTATTTAAACAATTAAATTCTATTATAGAATCTTTTTTTAGACCTAACTTAATTCCATCTATTAGACTAATTAAAGCATATTCTAAAGGGATATTTTCTTGTATAGCAGAAGAATATTGAGTTAATTCTTCATTTCCAAAAAGATGATAATAAGGAATTATATTCCACTGTTTTTTTATTATAAAATTTTTTGAAATTACATTTGAATACATATCGACTTTACTTTTATTTTCTTTAAAAATATGTATTCCTGAATCACCAGATATTAAATTTTTACCTACTTCTATCTGAAATTTATTCCATGCTTGAGGTGAATTCCATCCAGGAAACCAAGCAAAAGGAATATGAGATACAGACGCGTCGGGTTGATTGTATCCTTCCATAGAAAACGCAAACATACTATTAACATCTTTAGGCTGACAAGGTTCATGAACATCGATATCCGCACGTAAAGATGTTCTTCCACTAGACCGAATAGGAGATCGAGCAATTTTTTGTCCCTGCACCTTGAAACTAGAACTTAATTCTATTGTTTTAATTTTTTCGAAAATTGAATATTTTTTGGAATAAGTATTGATTACGTCATCTAAATTAAACCAATATACTTCTGTATTATCAATTTTTGATTTGATTGTATGCAACCATTTCCAACTATCAAAAAGACAATTATTTTTATTATAAAAACTGGGATCATAAACTTGGAAAAAACGCTGTGCTCTTCCTTCAAAATTTATTATTGTTCCAGAACTTTCAGTAAAATTTGTTGAAGGCAAAGATAATCCAGATTTTTTATAAGTTTCTGTATACTGATGATCTATAGTAATCACATTTTTTTTATTTTTAAAAAAATGATCGCAATCATGTTGAGAGGCAAAACGATATAAATCGTATTCCATAAAAATTACAGCGTCTGCTTTTTCCTGTTTAATTTTATCTAAAACACATTCTATAGACATACCTCCGAGCAATGCTAAACCCAAAGAATTAGAAGACGATGTTAAAAAAGTAACACCGACATGATGATTAATAGTATGAATTTTAATGGCTTTAGCTATATTTATAGCTGCTTGTATAATAGAATCACTAAAAGAATGAGAACCTGAAATAATCAATGTTTTTTTAGATGAAATCAATCGATTAGCAATTAATAATGATTTTTCTTTTAATTTTAAATCTAGATTTAAAACTTTTGGTAAACTTTTATCTAATTCATGAGCAATGGCAGATGCTAAATCTACTTGTTTATCGATAGGTGCAAAATAGCACCATTCAGAAATATCATCTAATTTACTTTCATGTGTATGCATTATATATAAAGAGTTTCTAAATTTTTCTGAAATATAAATACTAGAAGAAACATTCCATTTTGGTATTCCATGTAAATGTGTTATATCTTTTGCTTTATTTTTAACTGCTTGACGAACAGCTAAAGCAACACGAGCAGATGTTTGTGTTAGATCTTCTCCAAGAACTAAAATTACATCATAACTTTCAATTTCTTTTAACGATGGAGTATATATATAATTATTTTTTAAAAATTCTAAAATTACTCTAATACACGCTTGCTCTTTTTTAGACATTCCATTAGAAAAATTCTCTTTTCCGACTAGTTCTTGTAATGCAAAATTATTTTCTATACTTGATCTCGTAGAACCAACTCCAATTATACGCTTATATTTTTTAAAGAAAGTGACTCCCATTTTTATAGCTTCATCAAAATTCAACACAGTTAAATGATTATTACAATTAATATATGTAGGTTTTTTTGGACGTTCATTCAAATTAACATGTGAATACCCAAAACGACCAAGGTCACAAAGTAAATAATGATTTATGTTTTCATGATATCTGTTTTCTATTCGACGTATTTCACCATAACGTTCTCCAATACTAATATTGCATCCAATACTGCAATTATGACATATGCCTGGAGCATATTGCATATCCCATTTACGACTATATTTTTTAGAATGAATTTTGTCAGTAAATACTCCAGTAGGACATAATTCTATTAAATTTCCTGAATGTTCACTTTCTAATTTACCATCTTCTACACGACCAAAATAAACATTATTATTAGCACCATACACTCCAAAATCAACACCATCTGCATAATCATTATAGTATCGAACACAACGATAGCACGCAATACATCGATTCATTTCATGTTTAATAAAAGATCCTAAATATTGATTTTTATGTGTTCTTTTTTTAAATCTATAATTTCGCATACTATGTTTTGTCATT
The DNA here is from genome assembly GCF_005237295.1 of Buchnera aphidicola (Macrosiphum euphorbiae). NCBI lineage: Bacteria > Pseudomonadati > Pseudomonadota > Gammaproteobacteria > Enterobacterales > Erwiniaceae > Buchnera > Buchnera aphidicola. Next base: position 170,832 of record NZ_CP033006.1, on the reverse strand, counting down.
ACAGTCATATCTTGTAAATGACAATGACCACCCTCTTCACATACTGGACAATCATGAGGATGATTTGTTAATAAAAGTTCAATAATAGTACTTCGAAAAATCTCTGATTCAGCACTTTTAACAGAAATAATAGCTCCATCAGTTACAGGAGTCATACAAGACATAATTAATCGACCTTTACGATCTTCTAAACTATCATATTGTGTGACTGCACATTGACGACATGCTCCTAAACTTCCTAATAAAGGATGCCAACAAAAATAAGGAACATTAATACCTACAGATAAGCAGGCTTGCAATAAATTTCCTGATTTATTAACATTATAAATTTTATGATCTATATAAATTTTAGCCATAAGAGAATAATTCCAAAAACTTCTATTTTAGAGTAATCTAATTAAAATAAATATTTTCTATAACAATTTTGATATTTCAACTAAATATCATTAGATTGAATCCCAATGATTTTTTTATTCAAATGAATTTTTTTTACATTAATTCCAGATTCAAATTCAGATCGAAAATATTTGATAGCACTTTGCAAAGGTTCTATTGCTCCGGGTGCATGAGCACAAAATGTTTTTCCAGGACTTAAATGAAAACATAATCGTTCTAGATTTTGAATATCATTCTTTTGCCCTGTTTTTTGTTCTAAACTTTTTAATATTTTTACAATCCATGGCAATCCATCTCGACATGGAGTACATAAACCACATGATTCTCGAGCAAAAAATTTTTCTATATTATACACAAGAGAAACCATATTAGTTTTGTTATCAACAGCCATAGAAAGAGCAGTTCCTAAACGACTACCAGCTTGACTGATACTATTAAAATCCATTGGAAGATCTAAATGTTCTTCAGTTAAAAAATCTGTACCTGCACCACCTGGTTGCCAAGCTTTTAAGAAAAAACCAGACTTCATTCCAAATGCATAATCTTCTAAAATTTCACGAGCAGTAATACCAAAAGGTAATTCCCAAACACCAGGATTTTTTACTTTTCCTGAAAAACCCATTAATTTAGTACCTGTATCAGAACTTCTAGATAAACTTTTATACCAATCTACACCATTTAGTATAATAGATGGAACGTTAGATAATGTTTCGACATTATTTACACAAGTAGGTTTTCCCCATAAACCAAATACTCCTGGAAATGGTGGTTTGGATCTAGGATTCGCTCTACGACCTTCTAAAGAATTGATTAAAGCTGTTTCTTCACCACAAATATATCGCCCAGCTCCAGTATGTAAAACTAATTCAAAATTAAAGCTGCTTCCTAAAATATTTAATCCAATATAACCAAAATTTATTGCTTCCTGTATAGATTTTTTCAAAATGTATTCTGCTTGAATATATTCTCCTCTTAAAAAAATGTACGCACGAGAAACATTTAATGCATACGACGCCAATATTATTCCTTCAATTAATTGATGGGGAATTTTTTCAATTAATAATCTATCTTTATATGTGCCAGGTTCCATTTCATCAGCGTTACATACTAAATAAGAACATTCTTTTATGTAAGATGTATTTTTAGACATTAAACTCCATTTTAAACCAGTAGAAAATCCTGCCCCTCCTCTTCCTTTCAAACCAGATTCTTTTACTATATTCACAATATCTTCTGGTAACATATCTTTTAATGCTTTTTTTAAAGCTTTATAACCATTTAAATTACAATATTCTTTAATCCACACAGTTTTTTGATCATCTCTTAACCGCCAAGTTAGAGGATGTGTCTCTGCAATACGTAAAATTTTATTCATTTGTATGATTCCAACAAATGTGGTATAGATTCTGGAGTTAAAAAAGAGTATGTATCTTCATTAATCATGATTGTTGGACTTTTATCACAATTTCCCAAACAACAAACTGGTAATAAGGTAAATCTATTATCTTTAGTGGTTTCTCCTATTTTTATTTTTAAATAATCTTCTAAAGCTATTTTGATTGTTTTATAACCAGTTAAAAAACAAACGACACTATCGCAATAACGAATGATATTACGACCTACGGGTTGACGAAAAATTTGACTGTAAAAAGTAGCAACTCCTTCAACATCACTTGGTTTGATTTGAAGTATTTCAGCAATAGCATAAATGGCTTGATCAGAAATCCAGCCTCGTTTTTTTTGAACAATTTTCAATGCTTCTATTGAAATAGCACGAAAATTTTCATAATATTTCTTTTGATTTTCTATTTCACTTATTTCTTCATTAGTTAATTTAAATTTTATAGAAATTTCTCGAATTTGACTTTTTTTTTATTCATAATTATCTATCCACGTCAGACATAACAAAATCTATGCTACCTAAGTATACAATTAAATCTGATATTAAACTTCCACGAATTACTGAAGGTATTTGTTGTAAATGTGGAAAACTAGGTGTACGTATTCTTGTACGATAACTCATCGTACCACCATCGCTGATTAAGTAATAACTATTAATTCCTTTTGTTGCTTCAATCATTTGAAAACTTTCATTTGCTGGAATAACTGGACCCCAAGAAACTTGCAAAAAATGAGTAATCATAGTTTCAATATTTTGTAAAACACATTCTTTAGAAGGCGGTGTGGTTAATGGATCTTGAGATTTAAAAGAACCTTTTGGCATATTATGCAAACATTGTTTTAAAATAATAAGACTTTGATAAATTTCTTCTACTTTAATCATAACTCTCGAATAACAATCACTTATTCCTGAACCTATTGGTACTTCAAAAGTATAATTTTGATATCCAGAGTACGGCCTCCATTTTCTTACATCAAAATCTAATCCTGTAGCACGTAAACCTGCACCAGTCACACCCCATTGCAATGCTTCTTTTCTATTATATTCAGCAATTCCTTTTGAGCGATTAATTAAAATACTATTTTTTAAAGCAGTTGTTATATAATATTTTAATCGTTTTGGCATCCAATCAAGAAACTCTTTTAATAAAACATGCCAACCTTCTGGCAGATCGTTAGCTACCCCACCAATACGAAACCAAGCAGGATGCATACGAGCACCTGTAATTGCTTCAACTAAATCATATATTTTTTGACGATCAGTAAAAGCAAAAAAAACTGGAGTCATAGATCCTACATCCTGAATAAAAGTTGAAATATATAATAAATGACTATTTATTCGAAATAACTCTGACATCATTACTCTAATAACTTCTGCTTTTTCTGGAACTGAGATATTAGCTAGTTTTTCTACAGCTAACACATAAGGAAGTTCATTTACGCAACCACCAAGATATTCGATTCGGTCAGTATATGGAATGTAACTATGCCATGACTGACGTTCTGCCATTTTTTCAGCTCCGCGATGATGATATCCAATATCCGGAACACAATCTATAATATTCTCACCATCTAATTGTAAAATAATTCTAAAAGCACCATGAGCAGAAGGATGATTAGGTCCTAAATTTAAAAACATAAATTCTACGTTATCATGTTTACGTTTCATACCCCATGACTCAGGATTAAATCTTAGTCCCTCCATTTCACAATCTTCTTTCTCTTCGTTTAAGAAAAAAGGTTCATACTCAGTTGCTCTTGCTGAATAATCTTTTCTTAATGGATGCCCTTTCCATGTACTAGGCATAATAATACGAGTCAAATTAGGATGTTTATTAAAAACAATACCAAACATATCCCAAGTTTCACGTTCATACCAATTAGCATTAGGAAATAGAACAGTAAATGTTGGCAAAATTAAATCATGTTTCAACAATGGTACTTTAATCATAATATCAGAGTTGCGTTCAATAGATATCAAATGATAAAAAACAGAAAAATCAGCTTTAGGTAAATTTTCACGATTCAATCTGAGACGTTCATCTATACCATGCAAATCATAAAGCATAATATATGGTTGAGATAAATTACATAAAAATTTTCCTACTTCTATTAATAATATTTTATTAATCCAAATAACAGGAAAACCAGTTAAAGTAATTTGATGAAAAAACAATTCTCTACCAAAAACATCAAATAAATTTTTAATTACTGAATCTGTTGATTGTTCTTCAGTTTTTTTGTTCAATAAAAATACATCTTCTTTTGGAATTAAATCCATCATAAATCTCTCACTGTACTTAGTTTAAAAATATAATAATATTATTATCTAAAAAACATGAGTCATATTAAATAAATTTATATCTTTCAATTAAATAGTTAAATTTTTTCTGAAGTTGGAAGATTAATAATCTTAATTATTTTACTTCTCTTTTTAACTTTTTCAGACAGCATTTTTTTATGATATACACCTTGTTCTCCAACAACCCAAGATAATGGTCTTCTTTCTTCATTAATTAACTTTTGCAATAACATTAAACCTTGCATATATGCTTCAGGACGAGGTGGGCAACCAGGAATGTAAATATCAACTGGTAAAAATTTATCTACACCTTGAACAACAGAATAAATATCATACATACCTCCAGAATTAGCACATGCCCCCATCGAAATCACCCATTTCGGTTCTAACATTTGATCATATAATCGTTGAATAACAGGAGCCATTTTTATAAATGGAGTACCTGCAATTACCATGACATCAGCTTGTCTAGGAGATGCACGTAACACTTCAGATCCAAAACGTGCAACATCATGAACGGAAGTAAAAGCAGAAACCATTTCAACATAACAACAAGACAATCCAAAATTATAAGGCCATAAAGAATTTTTCCGTCCCCAATTAACTAATTTATGCAATAATTGATTTATTTTACCCATAAAAATGTTCTTTTTTAAATATTCTTTAATAGGATCTGAAACAGACTCAATCGTTTGTTTTGGATATTTTTTATTATTTTTATCAATGTCTACTCTAGTTAAAGTATAATTCATTTTTTATCTCATTAAATTAAAATATATGATATGTTTAACACAATTAAATATTATTTTTATTTTGAAGACACCCAATTTAACGCTTTAATACGAACCAAGTAAAATAATCCTAATAAAAGAGATATTGCAAACATCAAAGCTTCACTAAATCCAATCCATCCAGATTCTTTTATACTAATAGACCAAGCATATAAATAAAGTGTTTCAACATCGAAAACAACAAAAAACATAGCAATTAAATAAAATTTTACAGAAAAATAAAGATAAGCGTTTTCTGTTGGCACAATCCCTGATTCAAAAGGAGTATTCTTATATCTAGATGAAGATCTACCACCTAAAAACCAACTTAAAAAAAGCATAAAACAACATAATCCTAAAGAAAAAACTACAAAAACAAAAAAAGATAAACATTCAGTAATTGTTTCTGTATTTATGAACATAGATTTCCCCTAAAAATTTTTAAAATACTTAAGTTACTAAATGTCAATTATTTTATATATCTAAACTATATAAAAAAACAAACTTACTATAACATTAAATATGTTAACCAATATGTTAAATAAAAAAACTTATAATATATAGTTTATAGTTTATTAAAACTTTATTTTTTTTCTCTTAACCCTTGATGAGCGAAAAAGCGACCCCATCTAATAATCATTCAACATTGTAGAAGTAAAGTAATAATATAAAACGCTATGTAACTAATTAAAAGCCAAAAAAATGGCCACATAAAGGTTGCAAACCCAATTTATCAAGATATTAAATAGGAGAAACGTTAATGGGTAAAATTATTGGTATTGACTTGGGAACAACCAACTCTTGTGTTGCCATTATGGATGGCAACAAACCACGTGTTTTAGAAAATGCTGAAGGCGATCGCACTACACCTTCAATTATTGCGTATACTCAAGAAGGGGAAGTTTTAGTCGGACAACCTGCTAAACGTCAAGCTATAACTAATCCAAAAAATACACTTTTTGCTATAAAACGTTTAATTGGTAGAAAATTTAAAGATGATGAAGTACAACGTGATATAAAAATTATGCCTTACAGAATTGTAAATTCTGATAATGGTGATGCATGGATTGATATTAAAAAACAAAAAATGGCACCTCCTCAAATTTCTGCAGAAGTATTAAAAAAGATGAAAAAAACTGCAGAAGATTATTTAGGAGAAACAGTAAAAGAAGCCGTTATTACAGTGCCTGCATATTTTAATGATGCTCAACGTCAAGCAACTAAAGATGCTGGAAGAATTGCAGGACTAGAAGTAAAAAGAATCATTAATGAACCAACAGCAGCAGCACTTGCATATGGTTTAGATAAGGGAAAAGGAAACAGAACAATAGCTGTTTATGATTTAGGTGGTGGAACTTTTGATATATCTATTATTGAAATTGATGATGTAGATAAAGAAAAAACGTTTGAAGTTCTTGCTACGAATGGAGACACACATCTTGGAGGAGAAGATTTCGACAGTAGATTAATTAATTATTTAGTAACAGAATTTAAAAAAGAACAAGGAATAGATTTAAGAAATGATCCATTGTCTATGCAACGTTTAAAAGAATCTGCAGAAAAAGCCAAAATAGAATTATCATCTGCACAGCAAACAGATGTTAATCTTCCTTATATTACAGCAGATGCTAGTGGACCTAAACATTTAAATATCAAAGTCACTCGATCAAAATTAGAATCTTTAGTAGAAGATCTAATAATACGTTCTATTGAGCCACTAAAAGTTGCTTTAAAAGATGCAGGATTATCAATATCAGATATAAATGATGTAATATTAGTAGGTGGTCAAACAAGAATGCCTATGGTTCAAGCTAAAGTGGCAGACTTTTTTGGAAAAGAACCTAGAAAAGATGTGAATCCAGATGAAGCTGTAGCGGTTGGTGCTGCAGTACAAGGAGGAGTACTCTCTGGTGATGTTAAAGATGTTTTATTACTTGATGTGACTCCTTTATCACTAGGAATTGAAACTATGGGTGGAATAATGACTCCACTTATAACTAAAAACACTACTATTCCTACTAAACATAGTCAAATATTTTCAACAGCAGAAGATAACCAATCAGCAGTAACTATACATGTGTTACAAGGTGAACGTAAAAGATCATCAGATAATAAATCATTAGGACAATTTAACTTAGATGGAATTGATCCAGCACCTAGGGGAACGGCACAAATTGAAGTAACATTTGATATTGATTCTGATGGAATATTACATGTATCTGCAAAAGATAAGAAAACTGGAAAAGAACAAAAAATTACTATAAAAGCATCTTCCGGACTAAATGAAGAAGAAATCAAAAAAATGGTGAATGATGCAGAAGCTAATTCTGAAGCAGATCAAAAATTTGAAGAATTAATTCAAACAAGAAATCAAGGTGATCAGTTAGTTCATAGTATAAAAAAACAATTAAATGAAAATAAAGATTTGATTGAAGAAGAAAATAAAAAAAATATTCAATTGGCTTTAGATGAATTAGAAAAAGTATTAAAAGGAGAAAACAAATCTGATATTGAAAAAAATATACAAAATCTCTTAAAAATATCTTCTGTACTAACAGAAATTCATCAAAAAAAATCAGAAAAAAATCAGGAAGATGAAAATATATCGTCTACTAAAAAAGACGAAAATGTTGTAGATGCAGAATTTGAAGAAATTAAAGATCCTAAAAAATAATTAATTTTAATAAAAGATTGAAAAGTAACTATTACGGACTTTAAACTAGCACGGGCGCAGATAATCTTCTACGCCCGTGTAATTATTTTTAAATCAGGAAGAGTAAGTAAGAATGGCAAAAAAAGACTATTATCAAGTTCTAGGGATTCCGAAATCAGCTGAAGAACGCGAAATTAAAAAAGCGTATAAACGATTAGCAATGAAGTATCATCCTGATCGAAATCAAGGAGATAAAACTGCTGAAGGAAAATTTAAAGAAATAAAAGAAGCTTACGAAATTTTAATTAATGAAGAAAAACGAAATGCATACGATCAATATGGACATGCAGCGTTTGAAAATGGTCAGTCTAATAATACATACAGTAGCACTTTTACCAGTTCTGCAGATTTTGGAGATATTTTTGGAGATGTATTTGGAGATATTTTTGGTGGAAATAGAACTCAAAGATCTAAAAAAGGAGCGGATTTATGCTATAATATAGAAATCTTATTAGAAGAAGCAGTAAAAGGGACAAAAAAAGAAATTCAAATTCCAACTCTTCAAAAATGTCAAACATGTTATGGAACTGGTGCAAGAACTGGAACTAAACCTCGTGCATGTTCTACATGTCATGGTAAAGGTCAAATACATATTAGAAAAGGTTTTTTTACTGTACAACAATCATGTCCGACATGTCACGGAAAAGGTTCAGTAATTACTGATCCCTGTAATTTATGCCGTGGACAAGGACGAATTGACAAATATAAAACATTATCAGTAAAAATTCCACCAGGTGTTGATACCAATGATCGAATTCGTTTAAATAACGAAGGAGAAGCTGGTGCTAATGGTGCACAATCAGGCGATCTTTATGTGCAAATTACAGTTAAAAAACATCCTATTTTTGAGCGAGAAGAAAATAATTTATACTGTGAAGTACCGATAAATTTTACAATGGCTGCATTAGGTGGAGAAATAGAGGTTCCTACACTAGACGGTAGAGTTAAACTAAAAATACCTCATGAAACACAATCAGGAAAACTTTTTCGTATTCGTGGAAGAGGAGTAAAATCTATACAAAACAGACATCAAGGTGATTTATTATGTCGTGTTGTTGTAGAAACACCCGTTAATCTTAATGAAAAACAAAAAAATCTTTTACATGAACTAGGAAATAGTTTTAATGGTTTTCGAGGTGAAAAAAATAGTCCTCGTTCAAAAAGATTTTTTGATGGAGTAAAAAGATTTTTTGATGACTTGACAAGATAGAATTTTATAAAGTATTGCTTCTATAAATTAGAGGCAATACTATTGACAATACTATGTTTTACATATTCTACTAATTTGTAATGAAAAATTAGACTTATGGCGTGCAGCTTTATTTTTATGTATTAAACCTTTATTTACATGACTATCAATAATGGGTTGCATTTTTTTAAATGCATCTTCTGCTATTTTTTTATTCCCAGACATGATAGCTACTCGTACTTTTTTTATAAAAGTACGAATCATTGAGCGTCGACTAGAATTTTTTTTTCGACGTTTTTCAGATGTAACTGCATCTTTTTTAGCAGATTTTATATTAGCCAATTTTTACCTCTAAAATTTTAAAAAATCACATATTTATTTGAAAAAAACAATATTAAAATACTAAAAATACATTATTATTAATATAATTTTAATAATGAATTTAATTAAAAGTAATTTTTATTAAAAAAATTATACAAAAACGCTATAACATTTAAAAAAAAAGTTTTTCAATCTAATTTGCTTCATTTAACAAGGTTGACTTAACAATGAAGATTATACGAGGCATCCATAATATTAAGGAAATAAATTCTAATTCAGTTATCACTATTGGAAACTTTGATGGAGTACACTTAGGTCATCAAAAATTATTTTTAAATACATGTCAAATAGGTGAAAAATATAAATTATCAACTATAATTATTTTATTTGAACCCCAACCACTAGAATTTTTAAGAAAAAATAATGCTCCTATTCGAATTACACGATTCCGTGAAAAAGTGCAACGTATTTCTTCTTACGGTTTCAATCGCATTTTATGTATTAGATTTAATAAGTCTTTCGAATCTCTAAGTGCAGAAGATTTTATCATAAATATACTAATAAATAAACTGCATGTAAAATTTATAGTAATAGGAGATGATTTTAGATTCGGATTTAAAAAAAATGGAAATATTGATCTATTAAAAAAATTAGGAAATAAATATCAATTTAATGTTATAAAAGTTAAATCCTTATATAAAAATAATATAAAAATTAGTAGTACTAATATTAGAAAAGCACTCTCTGAAAATAATACGAAATTAGCTTCTTTGTTTCTTGGTCGTACATTTAGTATATCCGGTAAAGTCATTCATGGACATGCAATAGGAAGAACAATAAATTATCCTACAGCTAATATACTTTTAAATAAAAATTTTCCATTGACTAATGGAGTATATGCAGTGAAAGTAAGATATTCTTTAAATAAAAAAAAAGCTATAGGGATATCTAATATTGGGATCAAACCCAGTTTTTTCAATACTCAAAAAAATAAATTACTTGAAGTACACTTATTTAATATAGAAATAGATTTGTATGGAAAAGATATAGAAGTATTTATATATCAAAAAATACGTGATGAAAAAGTTTTTCCTTCAAAAAAAGAACTAAAAAATCAAATTTTTCAAGATGTTTTAATAGTTAAAAAATATTTTAAAATTTATTAAAAATAATGGAAAAAAACAAAAATGAATGATTATAAAAAAACTTTAAACTTGCCTAAAACAAAGTTTTCTATGCGAGGAAATCTTTCAAAAAAAGAGGTAGAAATATTAAAAGATTGGCATCAAAACAATTTATATGGATTAATTAGAAAAAAAAAGCAAGAAAAAAAAATATTTTTTCTTCATGATGGTCCGCCATATGCTAATGGAAATATTCATATTGGACATGCAGTGAATAAAGTTTTAAAAGATATTATTATCAAATCTAAAAATATGTCAGGTTTTGATGCGCCTTATATTCCATCTTGGGATTGTCATGGCTTGCCAATCGAACAAAAAGTTGAAGAAAAAATTAAATCTAATCAGGAAAAAATATCTACTTCAAAATTTCAAGAAAAATGTAGAAAATACGCGCAAAATCAAGTTGAAAAACAAAAAAAAGATTTTATTAGATTAGGAGTAATAGGTGATTGGGAAAATGCTCATCTTACAATGAACTTTAAAAATGAAGCAAATATAATTAGAACTTTGTCTAAAATTATTAAAAAAAAATATTTATATCAAGATTTCAAGCCTATACATTGGTGTCTACAATGTTCATCATCATTATCTGAAGCAGAAATTGAATATTCTAAAAAAAAATCAGATTCAATTATGGTTGGGTTTAAATGTAAAGAAAAATTAATTATAGAAAATTTATTTCATTTTCAAATTTCAAATAAGAAAGAAATTCACCTACTTATCTGGACAACAACACCGTGGACACTTCCATCTAGCAAAGCTATCTCAATACATCCAAATTTTCAGTATCAATTAATAGAAACTAAAAAACATTATTTAATTATGGCAAAAGAATTAGTTAAAAGTGTGCTAAACATATTAAATATAAAAACATGGATAGAAATAAATTCTATTAAAGGAAAATTATTGGAAAAAATAAAGTTTTCACATCCATTTTTAAAAAATATTAATTTACCTATAATTTTGGGAAAACACGTAACTCTTGAATCAGGAACAGGAGCTGTTCATACAGCACCAGATCATGGGGTAGATGACTATATAATCAGTCAAAAATATGATATAAAAACAAGCAATTTAGTAGATTTTAAAGGAGACTATATTTCTGATATACATCCTGAATTAGATGGTATAAACGTTTTTAAAGCTAATCCAATTATTATAAAATTATTAATTAAAAATAATACATTATTTAATCATAAATATTTGCAACATAATTATCCACATTGTTGGAGACACAAAAGTCCAGTTATATACAGAGCCACTCCGCAGTGGTTTATAAATATAGACCAAATGAAATTACGTGATAAATTATTAAAAGAAATAAAAAATGTACATTGGATACCAGAATGGGGAGAATTAAGAATAAGAGAGATGATCAAAAAAAGACCTAATTGGTGCATTTCAAGACAAAGAAAATGGGGTGTTCCAATGTCGATTTTTATGCATAAGAAAAAAAGAACAATTCATCCCGATACTTTTCTTTTAATGGAAAAAATAGCAAAAAAAGTAGAATTAGAGGGGATACAAGCATGGTGGAACATAAGTTTAGAAGAGATATTGGATGAAGAATATAAGTCATATGAAAAAGTTTTAGATATATTAGATGTATGGTTTGAATCAGGGAATACACACACTTCAATAGAATACAATAATAAAAAATATACTAAAAAAAATGCAGACATGTATCTAGAAGGATCAGATCAACATAGAGGCTGGTTTATGTCTTCATTAATAATATCAACATTAATTACTAAGAAGGCACCATATTCTGAAGTATTAACACATGGATTCGTTGTAGATCAAAAAGGACAAAAAATGTCTAAATCTATAGGCAATACTATTAGTCCTAACGATGTAGTAAATACATTAGGAGCTGATATTTTGAGGCTATGGATTGCTTCTTCTAATTACTCTAGCGATATTTCAATTTCTAATGAAATATTAAAGCGTTCATCAGAAGTATATAGAAGAATCAGAAACACAGCACGTTTTATGTTGGCAAACATTAATGATTTTGATCCCAAAAGAGACACAATATCTAAAGATAATATGGTTTTTTTAGATAAATGGGCTATAGGACAAACTAAAATAGTTCAAGAAGAAATTATTGATTTATATAAAAATTATAACTTTCATGCGATAGTACAACGTTTAATGTATTTTTGTTCTATAGAAATGGGCTCTTTTTACCTTGATATAATAAAAGATAGACAATATACATTAAAATTTAATAGTCAAGAAAGACGTAGTTCTCAAACAGCTATGTATTATATAATTAATTCACTTGTACGATGGATAGCACCAATATTATCTTTTACTGCCGATGAAATATGGAGCTATTTACCAAACAAAAATTCTCAATATGTATTTATGGAAGAGTGGTTTGACAAATTATTTTATTTAGATCAAGATGATTTATTTAATTATCAATTCTGGAATGAAATAATTGAAATAAAAAACGAAATAAATAAATTCTTAGAAGAAGAAATAAAAAACAAAACTATTAATAATTCACTTGAAGCTTCGATTATTTTATATGTTTCGACTGAATTATTAAATAAACTAAAAATCCTAGGAAAAGAAATAAAGTTTATTTTTTTAACATCTGATATAGAAGTAAAATTGTATGATACAGCTCCTGCAAACACAAAAAAAAGTAAAATTGTTCCATGTTTAAAAATCTTTTTAGAAAAAGTTAAAGGTAAAAAATGTCCACGATGTTGGCATTATTTTAATTTTTCTAAAAACCATATAAAAAATAGCAATATTTGCAATCGCTGTATTTTAAACACTACAGGCCATGGTGAAAAACGTATATTTATATAATGAAAAATCAATATCTTAAAAAATCAAAAAACTGGATTTATATAGCTATAATAATTTTTATTCTTGTCTTAGATATATCTAGTAAATATTGCATTACAGAATATATCAAAATATATGAAACAAAAAAAATTTTTTCAATGTTAAATTTTTTTCATGTACATAACTATGGTGCAGCATTTAGTTTATTATCTAATGAAAAAGGATGGCAAATATGGTTTTTATCAATTATTAGTATTTTTACTATACTAGTAGTAGCAAGAATTATTGTAAAATCAAAAAAAAAAGACACGAAAAAAATAACTGGATATTCCTTTATCATTGCAGGTGCAATAGGAAACTTAATAGACCGAATTAATTATGGATTCGTAATAGATTTTATTGATGTACATATTAATAATTGGCATTTTGCTACATTTAACATAGCTGATTGTAGTATTTTTATTGGCATAATAATGCTTATACGAATAAATTATTAAATATAAAAAATTAAATAATTTATATAATATTTAATCACTATTAATATGCATATTCCAGAGATCATAGAGTGAATATTATACTAACCAACCCTCGAGGCTTTTGTGCTGGCGTTAAAAGAGCAATTTCAATAGTTGAAAATGCATTAAAAATTTATAAAAAAACAATTTATATCAGACATGAACTTGTACATAACCAATATGTTATCAATGAATTACGTAAAAAAGGTGTTATTTTTGTTGAAAAAATTTCACAAATTCCAGATCATTCAGTAGTTATTTTTTCTGCACATGGTGTATCAAAAAAAGTTGTACAAGAAGCGATAAAAAAACATTTAATTATATTAAATGCCACTTGTCCTTTAGTAGAAAAAGTACACGTAGAGGTCTCAAAATCTAGCAATAAAGGAATAGAAACAATTCTTATTGGTCATAAAGGACATCCTGAAGTAGAAGGTACAATGGGACAATATAACAACAAAAATGGAAAAATATATCTTGTCGAATCTGTAAAAGACGTAAATAATTTATCTGTTAAAAATCATCAAAAATTAAATTTTGTTACACAAACTACTCTATCTATTACAAATACAAAAAATATCATTACTGCTTTAAAAAATAAATTTCCAAAGATTTCTGGTCCTATTAAAGAAGATATCTGTTATGCAACAATTAATCGTCAAATAGCAGTTCGTAAATTATCTCAAGTAACTGATATAATATTTGTAATAGGTTCAAGGAATTCTTCTAATTCTAATCGTCTGATGGAATTAGGAAAAGAAACTGGTACATATACAAAACTTATTGAATCTTTTCTTGATATTAAAGAAAAATGGTTAAAAAATAAAAATTATATCGGTATTACAGCCGGTGCATCTGCACCAGAAATATTAGTAACAGAAGTAATCCAACATTTACAAAAACTAGGTGCTAATAAACCAATAGAAATGATAGGTATTAAAGAAAAAAAAATTTTTAAAATGCCTAAAAAACTATTAAACATCAAAACAATTTTACACGATGCGGATGAAAAAAATGAATAAAAAAACTCGTATTGCAATTACTGGTCCTATGGGTCGTATGGGTCAAATACTTATTAAAGAAATACGAAAACATGATCATGCATATTTAACAGCAGCCTTAGTTCAAAAAAATCACCCGCTAATTGGAAAAGATATTGGTGACATTCTCAGAATAGGCAAAATGGATGTCTGTATTACTGATATGTTAAATATAAAAAAAAATGATTTTGATGTTTTAATTGATTTTACTAAACCTAGTAGTACATTAAAATATCTACAATACTGTAATAAATTTAAAAAAAATATTATCATCGGAACTACTGGGTTTTCAAGAGAAGAAATCAATATCATAAAATCCTATTCTCAAAATATTGCTATGATCGTATCATCAAATTTTAGCATAGGAATTAATTTGCTGTTTCAATTAATTGAAAAAACTACTCAAGTTATAGGAAAAAATTCTGATATGGATATTATTGAATATCATCATCGTAATAAAATAGATTCTCCTTCAGGTACAGCTTTAGCAATAGGCGAAGTTATATCAAAAGTAATGAATTGGGATTTAAACAAACATTCTATATATTATAAAAAAGGAATAACTGAAATCAGAGATGCAAAAAAAATTGGATTTTCTATTGTACGTGCAGGTAATATTATTGGAAAACATAGTGTTATGTTTTCTAGTTCTAGTGAAGAAATTAAAATTACTCATACTGCATCTAATAGAAAATCTTTTGCTAAAGGTGCTAT
Organism: Buchnera aphidicola (Macrosiphum euphorbiae); assembly: GCF_005237295.1. NCBI lineage: Bacteria > Pseudomonadati > Pseudomonadota > Gammaproteobacteria > Enterobacterales > Erwiniaceae > Buchnera > Buchnera aphidicola. The sequence continues at coordinate 155,482 of NZ_CP033006.1, read as the reverse complement.
ACACTCAGCTTTATGGATTCACAAAAAAAATGAAGGTCTATTTGATATGAAAGATGTGCTATCATTTTAATAATAAATGAATAACAACGCATTTTATTAATAATTTTATTATTATCTAATATAAACTCATATTTGAAAAATATTTAATCTCAATTAAATTATATGATTTTTAACAAAATATAAATGTTTGTCATGATAATAGACAAAAATATTAATTTTAGTTAAAATAAAATGTAATTAATACAACAGTAATAAAAATTAGCATATAAAAAAAAGTTTTTTTAATGGAGGATGTTTTGAGCCAATCAGCAGTACTAGTTTTAGAAGACGGGACTAGATTTCACGGACGAGCTATTGGGGCTAAAGGAATAACTGTAGGTGAAGTTGTTTTTAATACATCAATAACTGGTTACCAAGAAATAATTACTGATCCCTCTTATTCACATCAAATCGTGACATTAACTCATCCTCATATTGGCAATGTTGGAACTAATTCTAATGATGAAGAATCATCTAAAATTCATGTAAAAGGTCTTATTATTCGTGATTTATCACCAGTTTCAAGTAATTATCGAAATAAAAAAAATCTATCTTCCTACTTAAAAGAGAATAATATTGTTGCAATATCTGATATTGACACAAGAAAATTAACACGTATTTTACGCACAAAAGGTTCGCAAAATGGATGTATTATAGAAGATAAAAAACACAATTATACTATAGCGCATGAAAAAGCTAAAAACTTCTTAAGTTTACAAGGTTTAGATTTAGCAAAAGAAGTTTCTACTAAATTTATTTATAATTGGAAACAAGGCAGTTTCACTTTTAATAAAAAAAATTTTATTTCTATTAACAAACAGAAATTTTTATTTCATATTGTTGTATACGATTTTGGAGTAAAAAGAAATATACTTCGTATGCTCGTAGATAGAGGATGCTATTTAACAATTGTTCCTGCTCAAACAGATCCAAAAGTAGTTTTAAATTTATCTCCAGATGGAATTTTCTTATCTAATGGGCCAGGTGATCCAAGACCTTGCCGTTATGCTATTGATGCTATCCAATATTTTTTAAAAATTAATATCCCTATTTTTGGAATATGTTTAGGACACCAACTACTTGCTTTAGCTAGCGGAGCTAAAATTATAAAAATGAAATTTGGACATCATGGCGCCAATCATCCCGTTAAGGAAATTAAAAACAACCGAGTTATTATCACATCTCAAAATCATAGTTTCACTGTAGATAATAAAAATCTACCAAATAACATAGAAATTACACATAGTTCTCTTTTCGATGGCACATTACAAGGACTATCTTTAACCAATAAACTAGCTTTTAGTTTTCAAGGTCATCCAGAGGCAAGCCCTGGACCACATGATGCTTCATCTTTATTTGATCATTTCATTAAATTAATCATTTATCAAAAAACTAAAACTCAGTAATTAATTAGGGAAAAAAAATGCCTAAATCTACTGATATAAAATCAATTTTAATTCTTGGTGCAGGTCCAATAGTGATTGGACAAGCATGTGAATTTGACTATTCAGGTGCACAAGCTTGTAAAGCTTTAAAAGAAGAAGGATACAAAATAATTCTTGTAAATTCTAATCCTGCAACTATTATGACAGATCCTTGTATGGCTGATGCTACATATATCGAACCAATTCACTGGAAAATAGTAGAAAAAATTATTCAAAAAGAAAAACCCGATGCACTTCTTCCAACTATGGGAGGACAAACAGCTTTAAACTGTGCTTTAGAATTAGATCATAAAGGTATTTTAGATAAATATGGAGTGAAAATAATAGGTGCAACAGTTAATGCAATTAAAAAAGCTGAAAATCGAAAATTATTTGAAGACTCTATGAGGAAACTGAATTTAGAAACTGCAAAATGTGGTATTGCGCATAATATTCAAGAAGCATTTATAGTTTTAAATAATGTAGGTTTTCCATGTATTATTCGTCCCTCTTTTACTATGGGTGGACATGGAGGAGGAATTGCTTACAATCATGAAGAATTTGAAAAAATATGTGAAAGAGGACTTAAATTATCTCCTAGTACAGAACTTCTAATTGATGAGTCACTTATTGGTTGGAAGGAATATGAAATGGAAGTTGTTCGAGATAAAAATAATAATTGCATTATAGTTTGTTCAATTGAAAATTTAGATCCAATGGGAATTCATACGGGTGATTCAATTACTGTTGCACCTGCACAAACTCTTACTGATAAAGAATATCAAGTAATGAGAAATGCATCTATGTCAATTTTACGAGAAATAGGCGTAGAAACAGGAGGTTCTAATGTACAATTCGCAATCAACCCAAAAAACGGTCGAATGATTGTTATTGAAATGAATCCTAGAGTTTCTCGTTCTTCTGCATTAGCATCTAAAGCAACAGGATTTCCTATTGCAAAAATCGCAGCTAAACTAGCCATTGGATATACATTAGATGAACTTGCAAATGATATAACAGGAATGAATACTACTGCATCATTTGAACCATCAATAGATTATATAGTAACAAAGATTCCCAGATTTAATTTTGAAAAATTTCTAGGATGTGATGATAGATTGACTACACAAATGAAATCTGTCGGAGAAGTAATGGCAATAGGTCGTACTTTCCAAGAATCTATACAAAAAGCTATTCGTGGTTTAGAAATAGGTGTTAGTGGTTTTGATTCTAAAATATCTCATCTTGATCCAGAATATTTAATCAAAATTAGACATGAATTAAAAGATGCTGGTTCTGAACGTATTTGGTATATAGGTGATGCATTCCGAGCTGGTATGTCTGTAAACGATGTATTTAATTTAACATCAATTGATCCATGGTTTCTTATTCAAATTGAAGAAATTATTCTCTTAGAGAAAAAAATTATAAAACATGGATTTATTGGATTACAACGAGATTTTCTTTATTTTATTAAAAGAAAAGGTTTTTCTGATCAACGAATTGGAATACTAACACAAAAAAATGAAAGCGAAATAAGAAAGTTACGTTATAAACTAAATTTACATCCTGTCTATAAAAGAATTGACACATGTTCAGCTGAATTTTCAACTGAAACAGCTTATATGTATTCAACATGGGAGGATGAATGTGAATCATATCCCAATAAAAATGATAAAAAAATTATTATATTAGGTGGTGGTCCTAATAGAATAGGACAAGGTATAGAATTTGACTATTGCTGTGTACATGCTGCTCAGGCTTTACGAGAAGATGGTTTCGAAGCAATCATGATTAACTGCAATCCAGAAACAGTATCTACTGATTATGATATTTCAGATAGACTATACTTTGAACCAATTACATTAGAAAATATTTTAGAAATAGTAAGAATAGAAAAACCTAAAGGAATTATTATTCAATATGGAGGACAAACACCTTTAAAATTAGCACGTGCATTTGAAAAAGAAGGTGTTCCTATTATAGGAACAAGTCCAGATGCTATTGATAACGCAGAAGATCGTGATCGTTTTCAAAAAACTGTCACTAAATTAAAGTTACAACAACCTTTAAATGCAACAGTTTTTACTTTAGAAGAAGCTCATAAAAAAGCTAAAATAATTGGTTATCCAATAATGGTACGACCATCTTATGTTTTAGGTGGTAGAGCAATGGAAATTGTGTATGAATCACACGGATTAGAAAATTATTTCAAAACAGTATTAAAAGAAAATAATACGACGCCTATTTTATTAGATCAATATTTAGATTATGCTACAGAAGTAGATGTAGACGCTATATGTGATGGCAAAACAGTTTTAATTGGAGGAATCATGGAGCATATTGAACAAGCTGGAGTTCATTCTGGCGATTCTGCATGCTCATTACCAGCATATACTTTAACTGATAAAGTTCAAAATGAAATTAGAAATGAAGTAAAAAAACTAGCTTTAGAATTATCTGTAAGAGGATTAATGAATGTGCAGTTCGCTATTAAAAATAATATAATCTATATTATCGAAGTAAATCCAAGAGCAGCGCGTACAGTTCCATTCGTTTCGAAAGCAACAGGTCTTGCATTGGCAAAAATTTCTGTTCGAGTAATGTGTGGAAAAACATTATTAGAACAAGGTTTTATTAAAGAAATTATTCCACCATATTTCTCAGTAAAAGAAGCCGTTCTTCCATTTGATAAATTTCAAGGTGTAGATCCTATATTAGGTCCAGAAATGCGTTCTACAGGAGAAGTAATGGGCATTGGAAAAAATTTTTCCGAAGCTTTCTCTAAAGCTATGTTAGGCGCTCATACGAATATGAAAAGAACAGGTCGTATACTACTTTCAGTCAGAGATGATGATAAAAATAATATTGTAAACCTAGCAGTTAAATTAAAAAAGATAGGTTTCAAGATAGATGCAACCAGAGGTACATCTATAGCTTTGAGAAAGTCTGGAATTGCGTCTAGGTTAGTAAATAAAGTACATGAAGGACGTCCTCACATACAGGATCGTTTAAAAAACGGGGAGTACTCTTATATTGTTAATACTACATCTTGTCATCAAGGATTAAAAGATTCAAAACTAATATGTCAAAGTGCTCTTCAATATAAAGTACACTATGATACAACAGTCAATGGAGCTTTTGCAACTGTTATGGCCTTAAATGAAAACCCAACAAAAAATGTTAAATCTTTACAAGAGATGCATAAAAAAATACAATAACTTTATCATAAAAAATAATCTATTTCGCTTAAATTAAATAAATTTTTATAAATATGTTGTGAAACATATTTATAATTCATATTAAGGAACTCTATTTCCTCATGAATATAAGTCTGATCGCTGCTATGTCTAATAACTTTGTGATTGGGAATAATAATACAATTCCTTGGTATCTTCCAGAAGATTTAAAATGGTTTAAACAAAAAACAATAAATAAAAATATTATTATGGGTCGTTTAACTTGGGAATCTATTAAAAAACCTTTACCAATGCGTAAAAATATAGTTATTAGCACTAATAAAATCAAAAAAAAAGGTATAATTTGGGCTAATTCAATATCTGATGCAATTATCTCTGCGACATGCAATCAAGAAATTATGGTTATCGGAGGAGCTAAAATATATAAAGAAATGTTATTTTATGCTAATAAATTATATTTAACTCATATAGATATCAATATTATTGGTGATTCTTATTTTCCCGAATATAGATTATTTCCATCTTGGAAAGTTTTATTTAGAAAAAGAAATCTTAAAAATTCAGTCAATCCATATAACTATTATTTTGAAATTCTATCAAGATAAAGTAAATATTTTTCAAAATAAGTAATTCATATAAATTATTTTGATAAAAAAGCTTGTGAAAACCATTTTTTATCTTCCCATCGGAACATAATTAATTCTTCTCCCCAACAACAACCACCATCTAATGCAAAAAAAGGTTTAGGTATATAAGTTCCTTTTAAAGAAGACCAGTGTCCAAAAAAAATAGAATAAAATTTTGAAATATTAGACGGTATTAAAAACCATGGTTTTAAAGGATATTTAACAAAACTAGGAGATTGCTTATACGACATATTTAATCGAGCATCAGGATGACAATATCGCATTCTTGTAAAAGCATTTATAGCATATCGTAGTTTATCTAATGGGTTTAGGTTTAATTGCCAAAAATTTATTTTATTATTATATATATCTTGTAGAAATACAGAATAATTTTTACCCGATAAAAAATAGTTAATTTCTAATGCACAAAATTTTGCTATATTAATATCCCATTGTGGACTAATTCCCGCATGTACCATAATAATTTTACGTTTTTCGTCAACTTTTAAAAGAGGTTGACAACGAAGCCAATTTATTAAGTTAGTACTATCTGATGAAGAAAGAAATTCATCAAAGCAATTTTCTTTTTTATTTTTCTTGACACCAGCATGTACTGCAATTAAATTAATATCATGATTACCTAAAACTATTTTTACTCTATCTTTTAAAGAATAAAGATATTTTACAACATCAAGAGAATTGGGACCTCTAGATACTAAATCACCTGCAATCCACAAATAATCTTTCTTAGTATTAAAAGATGATTGTTTTAACAGCATTCTAAATTCTTTATAACAACCGTGTATATCACTTATAAAATAAGTACTCATATATTATCATCTCTTAAAATAAAAATCAGAGTATTAAAAGTTAATTTTATTAACTTTTGAAATAGCATTTAATTTTTTATATAAATAATTAGATAATTGACAATACTGAAAAATAGAAATATTTTCAGCTCGTAAATTTGAATCGATGTTTAATATAATTAGTTCTTTTTCAGAAAATAGATTTTTTAAATTATGACGTAAAATTTTCCTTCTATTCTGAAAAGCATTTTTTGTAACATAACTTAGAATATTTATGTCATAAACAAAATAAGGAGAATTGGTATGAGGAGTTAAATTAATAAAAACAGAACTCACTTTAGGAATAGGTTGAAAATCTTCAGGTCTAACGTCTAATAATATTTTAATATTACAGTAATATTGAGATATAATACTTAAACGACCATAAGATTTATTACCAGGAATAGAAACTAATCTTTCAGCAACTTCCTTCTGCAACATAAAATTCATATCTTGAATAAATTGAATTTGTTTAAACAATAATATAATCAAAGATGTAGAAATATTATATGGTAAATTTCCAAAAATACGAATTAATTGTTTTTTCTTATAAAATAAATCTACATAATTAAAATTTAACGCGCTTTGACAAAAAACTATTAATTTTGAATAAAATGAACGTTTTTTTAATAAAAATAATAAATTAGGATCTACTTCAATGACAATAAGTTCTTCTAATAATTGACAGATTGGTTTAGTTAGTGCGGCTAATCCAGGTCCAATTTCTATTAATGTTTGTTTTGTCTTGGGGTTAATGATTTTAACAATATCTTGAATAGTATTTTTATTTACAAGAAAATTTTGTCCATACTTTTTCAAAGGAAAATGTTTTTTGAAATTTTTTATAATCATAAATTTATATTAACTTATTTAAAATTTAAATGTATTTAAAGAAAATATACTTATGAACTTATAATTTTGATATAAGCAATATTTTTAAGTTCTTCTATCCATTTACGCTTTTCTAGTTTCATTTTCTGGTTTAATAGAATATTATAAGCTTGTTTTTTTTTGAAGTTATAAAACTGATCTACTTCACGTTTATCTAGTAATTTAAATATATGCCATCCAAAATCAGATTTAATAGGTTTGCTAATTTCATTTTTATTTAAATATAGTAATTCTTTATTAAAATTAAAACTAAATAATTCTTTTGAAATCCATCCTAAATCACCTTTTTTATTAGATGAATAAGAGTCATGAGATAAGTTTTTAACTGCATCATCAAAATTATAAAGTCCTTTTTTAATGTTTTTATATATACTAAAAATATTCTTTTTTGATTCTACATCTGTTAAAACAATAGATGGCTTTATTAAACAGTGTTGTATGTAAAATTCAGTTTCAATCGTCTCATTATTATTTTTAATATCATTCACTTTTAAAATATAAAATCCTTTGTCTCCTAAAAAAGGCCCTAAAATTTGTCCGTTTTTAAAAATATTTAAAGTTTCAGAAAAATTATTTTGTATATCTAAAAAATGCATCCAAAAACTTTTTTTTACTAAAAAAATAGATCTATTTTTTTTACAATTTATGAATAATTTTTCAAAATTATAACCTTTTTGAAGTTTTTTTACGATTTTTTCTGCTGTTTCTTTTCTATTTTTAATAGTATCATCAGAATCTTTTTTTGAAAAAGGCAGTAAAATATAGCTTAAATTTATTTTTTTAAATTTTTTATTATTTTCCACGAGTTTTTTAAAAATAAAACTGATTTCTTGTTCAGAAATATTAATGCGTTTACGAAGTTGATAATCTTGTATTATTTTTATTTTTAATAATTTTTCAATATTTTTCATATAGTTGTCATAATACAAATGATCGTGAAGATTATGAAATAAAATATGATTTTTTAATTGCTTAAAACTAATATTTTTTTTTACAGCAATATTTTTAATAACACTATCAATTTGTTCTGCAGTCACTTTAATATTCATTCTATTTGCTTCTTGTAATATTAAAGAATCTACAATTAATTTTTGAACTACTTTTTCTTTTAAAAAATTATTTTTTAAAGGAATTTTAAAATTTCTACCTTCTTTTTTTAATAAAAAAAGAATTTTATTTACATCACTATTTAATATGATTTGATCATTAACAATGGCTGCAATTTGATCTATGTGATTATCTTTTGCTAAAACATAAAAAATGCCAGTAAAAATATAAAAAAATAAAAAAATACATACTTTCATTACAATTCTTCTTTTATAAATAAGTGTTTTATACCAAAATATTTTCATTATTAATAATATAATAAAAAATATTTTTTATGATTTTCTTTACAGGTATTAAAAAAAATTAAAATAAATTTATAATATTTTCTTGAGGTTAGTTTAAAAAAAATATAAAGTATAAATTATTTATGCAAAAATTTATTTTTAATACACCCTAAAATAATGAGAATTTATGGAATCTTGGTTAATATCTTTTATAACACAATCGTTAGCATACTCTCTTTTAGTCGTTGGTGTTGTTTCTTTCTTAGAATCTCTTGCTTTAGTAGGATTATTACTTCCTGGTATTATTTTAATGACTACATTAGGAACGTTTATAGGTGATGGAAAATTATTATTCTATCCTGCTTGGATATCTGGCACAATAGGATGTTTGTTAGGTGATTGGATTTCATATTATATTGGCTTGTATTTTAAAAATTGGCTATGTAATTTTAATTTTTTAAAAAAAAATCAAAAATTACTCGATAAAACTAAATTCGTATTGCATAGACATAGTATGATGACTATTATTATCGGACGGTTTATAGGTCCGACTAGGCCATTAATACCAATGGTTTCTGGTATGTTGAAATTACCATTAAAAAAATTCATTCTTCCTAGTATTATTGGATGTATATTGTGGCCTCCAGTATATTTTTTTCCTGGTATAGTCACCGGAATTGCTATAAAAATACCCCAAAGCTCTCAAAATAATTATTTTAAATGGCTCTTATTACTCATTGCAATTTTGATATGGATCGGAACATGGCTAATATCAAAATGGTGGAAAATAAGAAAAAATCATGTAGATAATACTACTTCTTTCTTTACTAAGAACAAGATTGGATGGTTAGCAATTTTAACTATGTCATCTGGAATTTTAAGCTTAATTGCTATACAATTTCATCCTACAATGTTGATTTTTAGAAAAATTTTTTCTACTATATTATTATAAATATAATATTTTGATAAAAAAATATAAATTACAGTTTTAAACGATAAGTATAGCTAATGATATTAGATCATATTTCTTATTGTTAAGAAACATATAAAAAATCCATATGCAACAATTTTAATTTAAATGAATGTCGTTGGATAGCTTGCACTTTAACTTTATATTTTTCATCTTCAACCAGTAAGAATAAATTTTCTTTGTAAAATTCTACTTTTTTTTGTAGATTAAAAACAGAGTTATGATCTAATATAAGTAAAATTTCAGTTTTATTAACTCCATATAAAACTCCTGGAACTTTATTATTAATCCGCAATCTTCTACTAAAGCTTTTGCCTTTTTCTACTCTTCTTTCTACTTGAAGTGTCAACATTTTAAACCTCTTTAAGTATAATAAATTTTTCAATTATAATTTTTCTGTGATCTTAACCAACAAATTTCTTCTGCCCATATGTTAGGATTGACTGTTTCTAAAATCATTGGAATATTGTAGAAATCTTTATTTCTTATGATCCATCTAAAAGCTAATTTTCCTATTTCACCTAATCCTAAACTTTCATGACGGTCAACACGACTATTAAATTTTCTTTTAGAATCATTTAAATGTATTCCTCTTAAATATTTTAATCCTATTAAATTGTTAAATTGTGTAAATGTGTTTTCACAATCTTGTTCAGTACGCAAATCATATCCTGATGCAAACAAATGACATGTATCAATACAAACTCCAACTCTAGATTTATCATCAACATTTTTAATAATTTCAGATAAGTGTTCAAAACAATATCCTACATTAGTTCCTTGTCCTGCTGTATTTTCTATAACTGCGACTACATTTTTAGTTTTTTCTAAAGCTATATTAATAGAATCAGAAATTCTTAACAAACAAGAATTTTCAGTAATTTTATTTAAGTGACTACCGGGATGAAAGTTTAAAAATATTAAACCAAGTTGACTACAACGAATTATTTCATTAATAAAAGCATTTCTAGATTTTCTTAATAAATCATCAATAGGATGACCTAAATTAATTAAATAACTACTATGAGGTAAAATTTGTTGAGGTTTAAATGTATATTTAATGCACAAATCTTTAAAATAGTCTATTTTTTCTTGAATTAATGGAGGAGAAATCCATTGACGCTGATTTCTAGTAAAAAAAGAAAAAGCTGTTGCTTTAATTTGAACAGCACGTAAAACTGTTTTTTCTAAACCACCAGCAGAACTAATATGTGCACCAATATAGTTCATTTTTTTGTCTTTTTCCTATAAAAAATTTTTATTTTAATAATTTAAAATATATTGAAAAATAAAGTAATAAGAATATATTTTTAGTATAAAATTATTTTTTAAAATTATAAATATAAATTTTTATGTTTAAAATAATATAATACTGAGAAAACATATTTTAATCAATAAAAATAAATTGAATATATTTAATTGGTTATTTAATATTTTTGTAGATACAGAAACTTATTAAGATTTTCTTCAGATTTAAATAATCTTCTAAATAAGAATTAAAAAAATTAAATGTTTATAATGATTGCAATATCTTTAGTTTCTATATTTTTAGTTTCTAATAGAACTTACAATATAATTAATTTCTAATTTATTGGAAATTATTAAAATTAAAGTTTTTAAACATGAAAACTATATAATTCCACTTAATATAAATACATAAATATATTTTAAATTACAATCATTTCTTTGTCTTTTATAATATTATGTTACCTAAAAATATATTTTTAAAAATTTCTATACATTAATCCTAAAGAAAACTCATAAAATAAATTTTTTATACATAAACTAATTTGTATTTTAAAATATTACTTGTTAAATTTAAATTCAGTAGAATTAAAATTTATCATATATATTAAGCAATCAATAATTTTCTTTCTTTTTCATTTATATCATTGTATTCTTTTTAAATGAGATATTTTATTTTTTTTAATAATACATTATATTTTAAATTTAATTCTTTTTAAAATTTTATAATTATTTGTATATGGTAAATGTTGTGTATGATAAATATATTTTGAATTATATCAAATATATAAAATTCAAAAGAATTATTATAAAAACATACAATTTATCTTTATTATCCTTTCTGGATGTACAATGAAAAATAATCATAACAATTTTTATAGTTTAATTACAATTTTACAAAATTACTGGCTACAACAAGGATGTACTATTTTTCAACCATTAGATTTACCGATAGGAGCAGGAACATTTCATAATATCACTTTTTTAGGTACTATTGGACCAGAACCAATTAATGCTGCATATGTACAAGCTTGTCGTCGTCCTTCTGATGGAAGATATGGAGAAAATCCCAATCGTTTGCAACATTACTATCAATTTCAAGTAATTATCAAACCTTCTCTAGATAATGTTCAAAATCTTTATTTAAGATCATTAAATTTATTAAATATAGACGAAAAAATAAATGATATACGTTTTGTAGAAGATAATTGGGAAAACCCCACGTTAGGTGCTTGGGGCATTGGATGGGAAGTCTGGTTAAATGGAATGGAAATCACTCAATTTACTTATTTTCAACAAGTAGGTGGATTAGAATGTAATCCTGTAACTGTAGAAATAACATACGGTTTAGAAAGAATTGCTATGCATATGCAAAATAAATCAAATGTATACGATTTAGTTTGGAATACACATGATAATCAAAAAATAACTTATGGAGATATTTTTCAACAAAATGAAATAGAACAATCACAATACAATTTTCAACATTCTGATATTAATTTTTTATTTAATGCATTTGAAGAATATGAATCAGAAGCAAAAAAGTTAATGAAGTTAAAAAAACCATTATTATTAGTGTCATATGAAAAAATATTACAAGCAAATCATATATTTAATTTATTAGATGCAAGAAAAGCTATATCTTCAAATGAACGTCAAAATTATATTTTGCGTATTCGAAAATTAACTACTGAAGTAGCCATAAAATACTTGAATATGAGAAAAAAATTAGGTTTTCCATTATGTCAGAAAAAAAGAGAAAAAAATGATAAAAAAAACATTGTTAATTGAAATAGGAACCGAAGAATTACCTTCTAGATTATTATATAAAATATCTTCATATTTTCATGAAAATTTCGTGAAAAAATTGAATTTTTATAATATTTCATATAAAGATATTCGATGCTTTTCTACTCCAAGAAGACTAGCATTAAAAGTAATAGATATTGATACAACAGATAAGTTTATAGAAATAACAAAAAGGGGTCCATCGATAGTACATGCTTATGATCAAAATGGATCTTTAACACAAACGGCTATACGTTGGTTAAAACATTTCGAAATTAATATAAATGAAACTCATCGTTTAAAAAATGAGAAAGGTGAATGGTTGTTATATAAAACAAAAAAAAAGCAAGAAAAAATTGAACTATTGATCCCTAAAATTACTGAATCAGCTCTTAAAAATATCTTTATAAAAAAATATATGCGATGGGAAAAAAATAATCAAAAATTTTTTCGTCCTATTCGCAATATTGTAATTCTCTTAAACAATCAAACTATCACTGGAAATATATTTAATATTCCTTCTAGTAATCTTCTGCAAAATCACCTTTCTTCAAAAGAAAATAAAATAACAATCAAAGATGCAAAAGATTATCCAAAAATTCTTTTTCAAAAAAATAAAATTATTGCTGATTATACAATTCGAAAAGAAGAAATTATAAAAAATATCAAAGAAACTGCACAAAAAATTAATGGTTGTATAAAAAATAATGATTTTTTAATTGAGGAAGTAACTTCTTTAGTAGAATCACCTACAGTACTTTTAGCTGATTTTGAAAAAAAATTTCTCAACTTACCGAAACAAATACTAATACATACTATAGAAAAACAACAAAAATGTTTTCCAGTATATGATTTTAAAAAAAAACTTCTTCCAAATTTTATTTTAGTCTCTAATATTAATTCAAAAAAACCAGAAAAAATTATTATGGGTAATCAAAAAGTGATGCATGCACGACTTTCAGATGCTGAGTTTTTTTTTAAAAATGATAGAAAAGTAAAATTAGAAAACTATCTTTTATCTCTAAAAAAAGTTTTATTTCAAAATAATCTCGGATCATTATATGAAAAAACATTACGTCTTAAAACGCTTATAAAATGGATTGCTAAATATAATTCTAGTAATATACAAGATTCAATTAGAGCAGCACTTCTGTCTAAATGTGATCTTGTCACTCATATAGTATGCGAATTTCCAGAATTACAAGGTACGATAGGCATGTACTATGCTTTAGAAGATCAAGAAAAAAAAGATGTTGCCATTGCTCTTAAAGAGCAATATCTACCAGTTTTTTCAGGTGATAAACTCCCATGTACTTCTATAGGTTGCGCATTATCAATTGCTGATAAAATGGATACTTTATCAGGAATGTTTTATGTTGGAAACATCCCTAGTGCAGACAAAGATCCATTTGCATTACGACGTTTAGCTATAGGAATAATACGTATTATTATAGTAAAAAACATAACATTAAATCTGAAAGATTTAATTAATAAAAGTCTTTGTTTACATCATGAAAAAAATTTTAAAAATGTAATTTTATCTGATAAAATTTTTAAATTTTTTATAAAAAGACTATTTCATTGGTATGAGGAAACTGGATATAGTATAAAAATCATTAAATCAGTATTATCATATAAATCAACAAATCTAATAGATATTCATCAAAGAATACAAGCTATATCTTATTTTATAAAAATAGAAAATTCGGAACTAATAATATTATCTATTAAAAGAATATCTAATATTTTAGAAAAAGAAAATAACAAAATTACTGGATGTATTAACACAAAACTAATAAAAGAAGCAGAAGAAATTATATTATTTAATCAAATAGAAAAATTTAAAATTAACACAAAAAATTTATTTTTAGAAAAAAAATATCAAGATATTTTAATAAAAATTAAAGATTTCGAACAACCTATATCTAATTTTTTTAAAAAAGTTAAAGTATATGATACCAATGCTAAAATACGTTTAAATCGACTACTTCTATTAGATGAAATAAAAAAAATTTTTTTTACAATAACAGATTTTTCTTATTTATATTAAATTTATTTTTAAAAATTGAGTATTAAATATAAATAATCTATTTTCTTTAAAATTATAAAGATTTTAAAGTGCCTTTAGGCAATAATGATGCTATAAAGTCTTGCTTTATAAATACTTCACTTGTATCATTCAGTTGAAGTAAAATATATCCATTTTTTGTGATTTTTTTTATTCGTCCTAATAAACCACTAGTTGTTATAATTTCATCTCCCTGAACAAGAGAATTCATAAGATTTTTATGTTCTTTATCTTTCTTTTGTTGAGGACGAAAAAGCATAAAGTAAAAAACTAGCAAAAATATTATAACCATAAATATTAAAGAATAGGAATTACTACTTTCTAACGTTCCGTTTGTCACAGCATTAGCATTCTGAATAAAAAAACTCATTTATTTTTCCTTAAAATTATTTTTCTACAAAACGATTTTATTTTTTTGCTCATAAAAATTCAATACAAATTGATGAAATTTATTATTTTTTATTGCATTTCTTATATTAAACATTAATGTCTGATAATAATGCAAATTATGTATTGTATTTAAACGAGCTCCTAATATTTCATTGCAAGAATCTAAATGATGTAAATAAGAACGAGTATAATATTGACAAGTATAACAAGTGCAAGTATTATCTAAACACGATAAGTCTTTTTTATATTTTTTATTTCTAATTTTAATGATACCATTTGTAACAAATAAATATCCATTTCTTGCATTTCGAGTGGGTATAACACAATCAAACATATCTACACCCCGATTTATCCCTTCTATTAAATCTTCAGGTTTACCTACTCCCATTAAATATCGAGGTTTGTTTTTTGGCATTTGAGGACAAATATGATCTAATAATTGATACATTTCTTTTTTTGTTTCTCCAACAGCTAAACCACCTAATGCATACCCGTCAAAACCGATTTTTATTAATTCTTTTAGCGATATATCACGCAAAGATGGATATATTCCTCCATGAATAATGCCAAATAATAAATTTCTATTTTTATAAAAATCAAAATGTAAACGACTTTTTTTTGCCCAGTGTAATGATCTCTCCATTGCATTTTTTGTTTTTTGCCAGTCTTGAGTGTATTCAATACATTCATCAAAAATCATAACAATATTTGAACCTAAATCCAATTGAATTTTCATAGAGATTTCTGGGGTTAAAAACATTTTCTTCCCATTAATATGATTTTGAAAAATAACTCCTTCTTCATTGACCTTGCAGAATCGTGAAAGACTAAAAACTTGAAATCCTCCAGAATCGGTAAGAATAGGTCCTGACCAATTCATAAAATTATGCAAGGTGCCATGTAATTTTATTATTTCATGTCCAGGTCTACAATATAAATGAAAAGCGTTAGCTAGAATAATTTTACTTCCTGTATTTTTAATCTCTTCTGTACTAATACTTCTTACAGAACCATAAGTACCTACTGGCATAAAAATAGGTGTTTCTATTAATTCGTTATGAAAATTAAATACACCATATCTAGCATTTCCATCTTGATGAACAACTTGAAAATTCATTTCATCTCCAAAATTCTTATAATATTTTTAAAAGAATTCTTGTTTAAAATATATTACATAATAAATCTTTTGTATAAAGCTAATTTATTATGAATTCTATATATCACGTGGCTATAAATAAAAAATATATTTATAGTTGCTTTATGATAAATATTTATTATATTTTTATATCTTAAGAATAAGAAACTGACATAATTAATATTAATTTAAAAAAATTAAAATTAATAATCGATATATCAATAATTTTTTTTATAAATAAGACATATAAAAATATTAACATTACTAAAATAAAATTTTTATTTTATTCGGGAAAATAAATGACATTTTTTAAAACACAAAATATACTAATTTCTATCGGAATAATAGGATTACCTTTTTTCATGAAACTTAATATTTTTAATTATCGAAGAAAAAACTTCAACTAACACATAATAAATAATATTTTTTTTGATTTTAATGATTCTAATAAGTTAAAATATACTAGAACCTATATAGAAAAATTATATAATTTATGACTAAATCGTTCTTGTGTAATTTATCTAAAAAAAGTTAAATCAAAATATAATCTAGTATTAAATATAGCAATAGAATATATTTTTTTATATAATTTAATACAGGTCAATATCTGATATATTCCTAAATCTTTTACTATAAGATAGTCAAGAGATTTCTCTAATATCATTAATAATTTCAATAAATAAATAAAAAATTACTATAAAACAGAATTTAAAGAAAATTTTTATAATCAACAATGAAAGTTTTAATTTTATTTTTATTTCTAAAAAATGTTATTTTCTATACTAATATTATTAAAATTTTAAGTTTTTTCTGCTATGTTTAGAACATCTAATATTTTAAAAAAAAATCAATTTTACTTCTATTTTCTTTATATCCAAAAAAAATGAATAGTAATTACTTCGATATTTTTTAAAATAATTAAATTTCAAGATCAATTTTATTGACAATGTTGAAGAAACATTTATGGGTTAGTATCTTAGTATGTCTACAAGCAATTATTAAACGATATATACTACGAATAAAATAAGGATAAAAAGATACAATTGATTTTATTAAATTAAAAAATTCAGAAAGTTACATGCTTCACTTCTTTTTAAAAGAAAGCATATTTTTAAAAATATGTTAAAAATCATTATTTTTTTATTAAATAATCATCAATTTTACCTTTTAGCTTTTGACCAGCTTTAAAAGTAACTACTCGTCTAGCTGTGATAAGAAAAATTTCTCCTGTTTTAGGATTTCTACCAGGACGAGCTTTTTTATTCTTTATTTGAAAATTTCCAAATCCAGACAATTTAACATCTTCTCCTTTTTCTAAAGATTTTTTAACTTCTTCAAAAAAAAATTCTACAAATCTCTTTGAGTCTTTTTTAGTCAATTGTAATTTCTCAAATAAATTTTCTGAAATTTCGGCTTTTGTAAGTACCATAAGTTTATTTCCTTAAGATAGCTTGAAATTTTTTATTTAATACTCCTATACAATCGTTCATCATTAAATTGATTTCACTATCTTTCAAAGTTCTTTCTTGATTCTGAAAAATAAAACTAATCCCTAAACTTTTTTTCTTATTATAAAATTCTTTACAAGAATATATATCGAATAAATTAATTTCTACTTTTTGATTAATAAAAAAATTTTTACATTTTTTAATAACAGTATAAACAGCAATATCTTCTGATATCAATATTGCAATATCGCGTCGAATAGTAGGAAATTTTGAAATCTCTTGAATTTTTAATGGTTTAATATCTGGAAAATTATTGAATGATATTTCAAATAAAAATGTAGAACTGTTAACGTTTAATTCTTTTTCTAATCTGGGATGGATAGCTCCAATATTACCAATAAAATAATTTTTAAAATATATAGATGCACTTTGTTCTGGATGTAGTCCAGATATTATTTCTCGTCGAAATTCTATATGATCTAATTTACAAAATGATTCTAATATAGATTCTAAATCACCTTTTAAATCATAAAAATCCATTTTCCTGGTTTTATCATACCAATTTTCTTTAATGTAATTTCCACTAATTACTGCTGCTAAAAAAACTTCTTGTTTAACACTAAGATTTTCAGTTTTATCTATTGAAAAACAAAGTCCACTTTCAAAAATACGAATACTATTTTTCTGACGATTTTTATTATAAGAAATATTTTTAAGCAAACCAGGCCATAGCGATACACGCATACATGACATATCCTGAGAAATAGGATTAGATAATAATAAATTTTTTTTATTCGGGAAAATTAAATTTTGTATTTTAGGATCAATAAAACCATAGTTTATAACTTCATAATAACCTTGATTAATTAATATAATAGCAGACTTTTTAAATAAAGAATCTGTTAATTCATTTTTTTTGTTGCAGTTTAAAAATTCTTTCAATGGAGTTGAACAAATTTTGTTATATCCATATATTCGAAGTATGTCACTAATTACATCTTCCTCAATTAATATATCAAATCGCCAGCTAGGAGGAATGACATCCCAAAATTTTTCTTGAAAATTTAACTGGTAATCAAGACTATGTAAAATCTTTGAAACAACAATTACATCAAAAGAAACACCTGTTATTTTATTTAATTTTTCATAATTTAACCTGATTTTATTATTATATACAATTGAATTAGTTTTTTTAGAACTAATAGGACCAGGAATACCCCCACATATTTTTATAATTAAATCAGTTGCATATTCAATAGCATAGTTTTGAAGAAATGGATCAATACCATAATTATAATATTCTAACACTTTATTAGATTTCATTTTTTTTATAATATAAGAAATAGATTTTCTATTAATTAAAGATGAAGTTAATAATATATTTTTAGTGTTTTTATTTATGTTAACAACATAAGAATTAATATTGCCAGGAACAGACAATATTTTCTCTTTATCAGAAACAACTAATATATTTTTATTTAAACGTACCTCTATATTTTTTTCCAAAAATATATTTTCTTTATCTTTTGCCATACGAATTATAATAGGATTATTTATATTATCTAAATTTAACACATTTAATGGTTGTCCTATTTCAATTAATACATAATTCATAATATTTGTTATAATATTTTCTGACAAAAGATCAGAAAAAAATAATTTTTTTTTCATCCAAAAAGGAATATCAACATTTACATCAATATTTTGTACAATTCTTCCTACAAAATTAATACATTCTTTTTTAGCTTGAATATCAATATCAATTTTTTTGTCAATAATAACAGGGACTGATTTATATATTAAAGGTGATATTTTTGAATTGTTTATAGCAGCTATATTGCGAGATAAGCCTAAAATACTGAGACCATCTGGACGATTTGATGTTGTAGCAACTTTAATAATATTATCGTTTAATGATAAATAATCATTAACATTAATTCCTACTGGTGTTTTTTTAGAAAATTCAATAATCTTATTATCATTAAAAAAAAGACCTAATTCAAAAAAAGAACATAGCATTCCTTCAGATAATTCTCCTTTTAAAACTCTTTTGTTAATTATAATATTGTTAGGCAAAATAGAACCCACAGTAGCTACTGCAACTTTCATGCCATTACAACAATTAGATGCTCCACATACAATGTTTAACAATTCTTTTTTGCCTATATCTACTTTTAGTATTTTGAGATTATGAGATTGAGAATGTAAAATACATTGAACTATCTTACCAACTACAATACCATAAAATGTAGATTTAAATTTTTTGACATGTTCTACTTCAATACCAGAACTAGAAATTTGTTCATGTAAAATCTTGCTATTAACTTTTGGATCTATCCATTCACGTAACCATTTTTCACTAAATTTCATTTTATCTCACTAATTATATTTAAATTGATTTAAAAATCTTATATCATTTTCAAAAAAAGATCGAATATCAGATATTCCATAGCGTAACATAGTTATTCTTTCAACACCTATTCCGAAAGCACAAGCAGAATATATCTTTGAATCAATATTAACATTTTTTAAAACATTAGGGTGTACCATGCCACATCCTAATATTTCTAAAGGTTTTCCATGACAATTAATAATATCTACTTCTGCGGAAAGAACAGTAAAAGGGAAATATGATGGACGAAATTTAATAGAAACTTTGTCTCCAAAAAAATTATATAAAAATTTATATATAATCCATTTTAAATGAGAAAAATTAATA
This sequence comes from Buchnera aphidicola (Macrosiphum euphorbiae), assembly GCF_005237295.1. NCBI lineage: Bacteria > Pseudomonadati > Pseudomonadota > Gammaproteobacteria > Enterobacterales > Erwiniaceae > Buchnera > Buchnera aphidicola. Next base: position 135,360 of record NZ_CP033006.1, on the reverse strand, counting down.
TTTTTATCAACTATCAAACCTTCAATCTGATGAAACATAGGTGTATGTGTAACATCGTAATCATTACGGTATACTTTTCCAGGAAAAATAAATCTAATTGGAGGTGTTTCTTTTTTCATAATACGAATTTGCATATTTGAAGTTTGAGTTCTTAATAATCTCGTATTATCAAACCAAAAAGTATCGTGACTATCTCGAGCTGGATGGTCTTGAGGAATATTTAAAGCATCAAAATTATGATGTTCATCTTCTATTTCAGGACCATTTATTGATTGAAAACCTAATGTTAAAAAAAAGTTTTTTATATAATTAATAGTTTGTGTTATAGGATGCAAACAACCACGTTCAGTACGACGTCCAGGTAACGATACGTCAATAGTTTCTTTTCTAATACGTTTTTCTAGAATAAGTGTGATTAATTTTTGTTTTTTTTGATTGATTTTACTAATAATTTCTTGCTTTTTTTCATTTATAAAAATACTATATTTCTTCTTTTCTTCAAAAGGCAAGTTTTTTAAATGTTTCATATAAGAAATAAAAACACCTTTTTTACCTAAATATTTAATGCGAATTTCATCTAATTCTTCTATTTTTTTTGAATTTTTTATATCTATTTTGACAGTTTCAAATAATTTATTTAAATTTAGCATATTGTGTATTTTTTTATTTTATTAATATTTAAGTATATATTTAACATACGAAAAAGCTCCCATAAAGGAAGCTTATTTTTATTTAGACTAATAAGTCTAAATTTGAAATACAAAAAAATCTATTGAATATTATCAATCATTAAAAATAGAGGGGAGATTAATTTCCCCCTCTTACAGATTAAAAATTAATATTTACAATAAAGCTTCTTTTGCTTTTTTTACTAATGCATTAAATGAAAAAATATCAAATACAGCGATATCAGATAACATTTTTCGATCAATGTTAATTGAAGCTCTTTTTAAACCAAACATGAAATTACTATAAGACATTTTACTTTGACGAACAGCAGCATTAATACGCGAAATCCATAATTGACGAAATTGTCGTTTTCGTTGTCGTCTGTCACGATAAGCATATTGACCAGCTTTAATCACTGCTTGACAAGCAACTCTATAAATGCGTGAACGAGCTCCATAATAACCTTTTGCTTGTTTTAAGATTTTTTTGTGACGAGCGTGAGCAATTACCCCACGTTTTACACGAGCCATTTATGCTCTCCTATTCGTAAAATCTTAATAAAATAAGTTAATTTACGCATATGGTAAAAAAGATTTAACCTTATCTATATCTCCTTTAGATACTAGAATCTTAGGACGAAGATGACGTTTTTTATTTGTTGTTTTTTTCGTTAAAATATGACGTAAATTTGCTTGTTTACGTTTAAATTTACCAGATGCAGTTTTTTTAAAACGTTTAGCTGCACTTTTTAAAGTTTTAATTTTTGGCATAAACTATTTCATTTAAATTATGAAAAAAAATATAAAAAATTATTTAAATAATATGTATATTAATTCTAAAAAATCTAATTAAAAGCGATTATTTTTTCTTTGGCGCTAAAATCATTATCATTTGTCGACCTTCAATTTTAGATGGAAAAGATTCTACAATTGCTAATTCAATTAAATCATTTTTAACTCTATTTAGCACATCAACACCAATTTTTTGATGTGCCATTTCTCGTCCTCTAAATCGCAAAGTAATTTTAGCTTTATCACCATCTTCTAAAAAACGTACTAAATTACGTAATTTAACTTGATAATCACCTTCATCAGTTCCTGGACGAAATTTTATTTCTTTTATCTGGATTACTTTTTGTTTTTTTTTCTGTTCCTTGGAAGATTTACTTTTTTCATAAAGAAACTTTCCATAATCCATGATACGACAAACTGGAGGTTCAGCATTCGGACTAATTTCAACTAAGTCTAATCCTAACTCCTCAGATTTTTCTAAAGCTTCACGTAAATTAACTATACCAATTTGATCACCTTCAACGCCTGTCAGACGAACTTTAATAGCACGTATCTCACTATTAATTCGATTAGGACGTGTTAATTGAATTCTTTTTCCACCTTTAATACTTTATTCCTCCATTTGATAAAAGTTGCGATCAATAATTTCTTTTTGCAACTTTTTAATAAAAAGATCAACATCAATCATTCCAAAATCATGACCATTTCGATTTCGAACAGATATTTTTTTAGAACTAATTTCTTTTTCACCGCAAATTAAGATATAAGGGATTCGACGAAGCGTATGTTCTCGAATTTTAAAACCTATTTTTTCATTTCTTAAATCAGATTCTATACGAATATTAAATCCAGAGAATTTTTTAAACAATTTTTTTACATAATCTGAACTAATATCGGTGATACTAATTATCACTACTTGTATTGGAGATAACCATGTTGGTAAATTACCTGCACATTCTTCAATTAATATGCCAATAAATCGTTCTATTGAGCCTAATATAGCCCGATGAATAATTACAGGAACTTTACGTTCATTTTTTTCATTAATGTAGAACGAACTTAAACGTAATGGCAAATAAAAATCAAGTTGAATCGTTCCGCATTGCCAATTTCGGTTTAAAGAATCTTGTAAAATAAATTCAATTTTAGGTCCGTAAAAAGCGCCTTCTCCTAATTGATATTCAAATGATAAATGATTTTCTATCAACATATCAGATAAATCTTTTTCCGATTCATTCCATAGAGAATCGGTCCCAATACGCTTTTCTGGACGTGTAGATAATTTAACTAATATTTTTTTAAAATTAAATGTACTATACAAATCATATATCATTTTAATACAATTGTTAATTTCAGAACGCACTTGTTCTCGAGTACAAAATATATGAGCATCATCTTGAGTAAAATTACGTACCCGCATTAACCCATGTAAAGATCCTGAAGGTTCGTTACGATGACAACTTCCAAATTCTGCCATACGGATAGGTAAGTCGCGATACGATTTTAATCTACTATTAAAAATTTGTACATGTCCAGGACAATTCATTGGTTTAACACAATATTCTCGATTTTCTGATATTGTAGTAAAAATAGAATTTTTATAATTATCCCAATGTCCACTTTTCTTCCAAATTAACTTATCTATTAATAATGGTGTTTTAACTTCTTTATATTTATATTCTTTTAATTTCAATCGAACAAAATTTTCTAGTTCATTAAAAATAATCCAGCCTTTATTATGCCAGAAAATCATACCTGGAGATTCTTCCTGCATATGATACAATTGCAGAAATTTCCCGATTTTTCTATGATCTCTTTTATCTAATTCATTTAAATAGTGAATATGTTTATCTAGTTCTTTCTGATTAGTCCAAGCAGTACCATAAATACGCTGTAACATTTTATTTTTTTTATTTCTCTCCCAGTAAACACCTCCGATTTTCTGTAATTTAAAATATTTACAACATTTTATATTAAAAACTTGCATTCCTATATCAATATCTACATAATTTTCATGATAATAAAGAGAAACTTTCTTCTCAAAATTGCTGTTTTTATCAATTAAAGAGATTTTATATTTCTCAAAAAACTTTTGAAATAGTTTTTTTGCTTCAGTATAAGAAACTAATTTATTTAAAATATCATATTCTTTTTTTACAAGAGTTTTCATATTATTTTCTAATAAGATAAGCTCTTTTTCTGAAATTTTTCTTTCAACCTCAACATCACAATAAAAACCATTGTCTATAATATTACTTGAAGCAATATGTGAAAGTGGCCATGTATTTTTTACAGCATAGCTTAAAAGCTGTGCGCAAGAATACCGAACGATATTTAATGCTTTATGATCTTTTTCATTAATAAATTCTATAAAAGAATCTTCTTTTATTAAAGTATTCAAATTTGCAAAATGATTATTAACAGAAATTGCAATAAGAGATTTCATAATACTAGGTTTTTTGTTTTTAATAATCTCTATCAATGAAACAGAATGCTCGTACACCTGCTGACTTCCATCAAAAAATCTTATTACAGGCATTCTTAAGTCCTTAATTAAAAAATATTAATTGTTTTCTATCTGAAAAATCAATTGCTTATTAAGTGTTTACAGGATATATGTTCTTATGTAAAAAAAATTTTGCATATATAGTATAAAAATAAACTTTATATAAAATATCTCAAAATTGAAAAAACGATGCTAGTCAAATTTTTTTGACTAGCATATGAATTAAAAACGTGCATCTACAGCATCTGCTAATTGTTTAATAATTAAAGTGCTATCTTTCCAATTTAAACACGCATCAGTAATCGATTTACCATATATTAATGGCTGATTATTAATTACTGGTTGAAAACCTTCTTCTAAAAAGCTTTCAATCATAACACCAAAAATAGCTTTAGAACCATGAGAAATTTGATATGAAACAGAGTCAGAAACATTTTTTTGACGGATATGTTGTTTTAAACAATTACCATGACTAAAATCAATCATTAAATGTTCTAATAAATTAAATTCGCGTAAATGTTTTACTGCTAAATTAATATCATCAGAATGATAATTAGGAGAACGACCACCTCGCATAATTATATGCCCATATGGATTACCACTAGTATGATTAATTGTCATTTGTCCATCTTTATTAGGTGCTAAAAATAAATGTCGCACACTTGCTGCACGAATAGCATCAATTGCAATTCGTATGTTACCATCAGTACCATTTTTAAAACCTACTGGACAAGAAAGAGCAGAAGCCATTTCTCTATGAATTTGACTTTCAGTTGTTCTTGCACCAATAGCGCCCCAACTAATTAAATCTGCAATAAATTGGCCTATGACCATATCAAGAAATTCTGTTGCTGCAGGCATTCCTAATGCATTTATATCTAGTAATAATTTACGAGCTACAGCTAATCCATGATTAACTCGAAAAGTTCCATTTAAATCTGGATCCGAGATAAGTCCTTTCCATCCAACAACTGTTCTTGGCTTCTCAAAATATGTGCGCATTATAATTTCAAGACGATCTTTATATTTTAATCGTAATTCATATAATCGATGTGCATATTCTACTGCAGCGATAGGATCGTGAACTGAACATGGACCTATCACAACAAGTAGTCGCAAATCTTGTCCGGTCATAATACGAGCAATATTTTGTCTTGTTGCAATAACAGTATCCATGATATCTGAAGTAATAGCATATTTTTTAGCTAATTCAGCTGGAGTTATTAATGGATCAATTCGTATCGTACGTAATTCATCTGTTTTTTTCATTTTGTTCTCTAAATGAGTTTTTTTATTCTGGAAAGAATATGAATATTTCATAAAAATCACGAAAAACTAACCAGTCATAATCTCATTTCTAATAGTTTTTTTAAATACTTAATAAAAAATTTCATAATATTAGGGAGAAGATTGTTTAATAGTATACTTTAAATAATATAACAGAAATTTCAAATAGAAAAAAATGAAGATTAAATCTTAAAAACAATTATAGTTATATAATATAATCAATTTTCTACTTATTGATTACGAAAATATAACTAAATTATCTTTTATATATTATCATAATTTAGATTATATTTAATTAAAAGCATTTATTTTATCTATTATCTTAACATTAATTTAAATTTTATTTTAACGATGTCTGTTCTGCAAAAGATCCAATTGAAATTCCGTACATCCATGACATTATTAAACGATAAAATATTACTAGTACTACTGGACCAACAAACAAGCCAATCATGCCGAAAGTCAATAAACCACCAATTACTCCAGATAAAGTTAATAAAATAGGTAAATCAGCTCCTAAACGTATAAAAAATGGTCTAAGTATATGATCAAGTATAAATACAAGACAACTCCAAATTAACAATATTGCACCCCAAGTAGGATGATCACTCCAATAAAGCCATGTAATTGAAGGTATCAAAATAGGCAATGGTCCTAATTGTATTAAACAAGAAAAAAAAATTATTATCATTAATAAAGCCCAATAAGGAACACCAGAAACTAATAATCCCAAACCAGACAATAAAGCTTGAATCAAAGCTGTCACTGCAACACCTAATGCAACAGCTCTAACTGCTTGAGTAGCTAATAAAACAATAGCATTACCATTTTTTTTACTAAGTCGAAAAGCAAAATGATGAATAAAATTGCTAACTTTTTCACCATTCCAATATAATAAAGCACTAAAAAATAACATTAGTATTAAATGCACAATAAATAACCCACAATCTTTAACTTGTATTATAAAAAATTCAGTAGTTTTTCCCATATAAGGTCTGACTTCGCGAATTAATTCACCTCCATCGCTATCTAATAATTCTCGATAACTAATAAATATTTTTTTACCAATAAGAGGAATATCTTGCAGCCATATTAATTCTGGAAATTCTAGAGTATTTGAACTAAACCAATGAATAAGAGGTATACTTGTTGCAATTAAACTATTTACTAAGAAAAATACTGGAATAATAAATAAAAGAACCAAAATTACAATCATAATTATTACAGCAAGTGAACGTTTTCCGCCCAAACATTTCTGTATTTTTAACATAAGAGGCCAAGTGGCAATGACAATCATACTAGCCCAAGAAAATCCTAATATAAATGGATGGATTACCAAAAAACTTATTACACCCATAGCAATAATAAATATCAGTGATAAAATAGACTGCGATAAATCCATTTTCTCTTTTGGATTTTGCATATAATTGTTGTACCTCAACATTTTTATATTATAAATAATTTCTTGTAAAATTAATGTAGATTTATAAAAAAAAATTTATATTCCTAAAGAAAGATAAAATAATTATAACATTAAAATTTATAAAAATAATTAATAAAAAAGAATATTCTTTAAAATACAAATACTTATTTAAAATAGAAGTATATTCTAAATATATTTTTTTTTTCATAAATATATTTTTTAAAAAGAGGACATGATGAATAAAAATGAAGTTAGCACTTATTTGCCAAAAAAAAATACATGGAAAAATATTTCAATAACTGAAGATGCTATGAAACAAATTTTATTTCTCATTAATTTAAACTCTGATAATATAGGAATAAGATTAAGTATAAAAAAATCAGGATGTGCAGGATTTCGTTATACTATGAAATTAGTAAAATCTTCAGAATTAAAAAAAGAAAGAGATAAAAAAGAAATTAGTTTTTTTTATAAAAATATTCTTATATATATATCTTCTAAAGATATACCCTTTCTGGAAGGTATTAAAATAGATTTTGTAAAACATAATATAAATAAAATATTTAAGTTTTATAATTCTAATTTAGAAAAATTTTGTGGTTGTGGCGAAAGTTTTTCAATGAATTAAAAATAAATTACCAACATAATAAAGAATGTTGTTTTTTACCTCGAGATAACAAAGTAAACTTTCCAAACAATTTATCTTGGTTATTAAAAATATGATTTTTTCTTATTTTTTTAGTATTAATAGATATAGAATTAGAAATTATCATATTTTTAGCCTGAGTTCTAGATTCTGCTAATGAGGTTAATACTAACGCTTCTTGCAAATCTTTTATATTATCTATTTCAATAAATGGTATACCATCTTGTTTTAATTGTTGAAAATCAGCTTCTTCGATATTAGTAATATTTTTTGAAAATAGAAATTCTGTAATCCTTTCCACTGCTAATAATTTCTCTTTTCCATGTACTAATTGAGTAATATTTTTTGCTAAAAAAGACTTATCATTAATAATTTGATTATCAATATATTTTTTTTGTTCCCTTTTGTTGATTTCTGATGTTTTTATGAAAGTAAAAAGCTTTAAAAAATGATAAACATTAGAGTCTTCTATGTTCATCCAAAACTGATAAAATCTATAAGGACTAGTTTTATTTGCATCTAACCATATCGTCCCCGATTCTGTTTTACCAAATTTAACACCATTAGACTGGATAAGAAGAGGCACTGTTAAACCATATGCTGATTTTTTGGATCTACGATTTATTAAATGCATTCCTGAAGAAATATTACCCCACTGATCTGATCCTCCAATTTGGAGATCTACTCCATATTGTTTATTTAAAATAAAAAAATCATATGCTTGCAATAAATTATAAGAAAATTCTGTAAATGAAATTCCTTGATCTGGTCTTGTAATGCGTTGTTTAACTGCAGCTCGATTAATCATAGTGTTAATTGAAAAATATTTCCCCACATCTCTTAAAAAAGATAAGATATTAATCTTATTAAACCATGTATTATTGTTTAATAACAAAGCACTATTTTCTCCACAATTAAAATCTAAAAAACAAGAAATTTGCTTGCTAATTTTTTCTGTCCATATATTAATATTTTTATTGGTATTAAAAATGCGTTCTTTGTCTTTAAAACTAGGATCTCCAATTAGACTTGTAGCTCCTCCTATTAATATTATAGGTCTATGACCTGCCATTTGAAATCTTTTTAGAGTGATTAAAGGTAAAAGATGACCTATATGCAGACTTTCATCTGTAGGATCAAAGCCACAATAAAGAGAAATTGAGTGATTTTGAATAAGTTTACTTAAATTATCTTCATTTGTAATATAAGATATTAAACCTCTATTGTGTAATCTTTCAATTAAATTAAATTCATTCATTAAAACCTCTTTTTTAATATTAATCTTCTACAAATAAAAAAATATCTCACAGTTTAATTGATATCTTATATTTTTTAAAAATATCTTATTCTAATTTTCTTAGAACATCAATGAGCAAAGCATAAAAACTATTAATTATTCCTCAAGAATACAAATTCTATTTAATTCTAATTAGGTTCAATATCTATAAACCATTTAACCTTTTTAGAAACAGTAAAAATATTAATTAAATCAATACATTCATTTAATATACTTTTAAGAAAAGAACGTGAAGAACATTGAATTAATAATTTATGAAAATATTTTTTCTTATTTTTTGGCAAAAAAGTATTATAAGGACCTACACACCATAAAAAAAAATTATGTTTATTAGATTTTTTTTCTAAGATTTTACGAATTAAACTTAAAAAAACTATATTATGTTCAGCGTATAAACTTTCTGAATAAATAACACTCTGAAAGCTCCAAGGAGGTAATAAAAAACTTTTTCGAATTGATAATATTTTCTTCGAAAAAGAAAAGTATCCATTATTACATATTTCTTTTAAATTTAAATCATTAGGAAATGATGTTTGTATAAATATTTTAAATGATTTTTTTATTTTTCTAGTTAATTGAACTAAATTAATATAAAACTGAGCAAAATATTCTACAGCACGAAAATTAAAAGATAAAAAATAATTATCAATACAAATCAAAACAATTAATTGTATATGCGGAAAATAATATTGTTGAACAACTTCTTCAGTTGTAATAATGATATAAGGATTTAAAATAGAAAACTCATAAATTTTCGTATTTAATATTTTTTGATCTATGTTTTTTTTACTTAATAAAAAGAACAAAGAAATATTTGGAAAAATATTTTGTATTTTATCTTTAATTTTTTCTATTCCTATACTTGTTATAATTAGAGAAAGAAATCCACAATTAAAACAAAAAATTGGTTTTTTGATTTGAATTAAACAAAATTTACAAGATAATATATTGCGATATTGATTAATTTCTAAATAATCATGACAAATACTACATTCAAATATCCAATTACATTTATTACATTTTAATACATAAAAAAATAAACTAAATTTATTAAAAATTAATAAGACTTGTTTTCTTTTAAAATTTTTATGAATTTCATTTATTAAAGTCAAAGATAGACCAAATTTTATTTTATCTTTTTTTAAATCAATAATATTATTATTCAATCTATTCACATGATTACATGAATATAATTTAATGTAAGAACACTTTTTATATAAAATATTATACAATGTTTTTAACGAAGGAGTTTCTGAGTCTAGAATTATCGGTATATTTTCTTTATATGCTCTTAAAATGCCTAAATCTCTAACATTATATCTACATTCATTTAAGCTTTTATATTTCAAATTGTGTTCTTCAAGAAAAATAATAACACCCAATCTTAAAAATGGTAAAAAAATACTTTTTCCTGTACCAATAACAATAGAATTTTCACCATTTTTTGTTCTGATCCAGTTTTTAAAGTATTTAGTACTAGTTAATTTTGAATGTATTATATCAATAGGGATGCTAAAATATTTTTTTAAAAATACTAAAATTATATTTATATTTTTAATGTAAGGAACTAAAATTAAAATTTGCATACCTTTATATAATACGGACTTAATCAAACCTAAATAAAATTTAACTTTTGAATATAAATTAATTTTAGTTAACAACCAAGATGAAAAACATTTTTTTATTAAAATATCATTAAGCACAATCGATGTTCTGACATTTAAAAAAAAATCTTTTTTTAGTGTTAATATTTTTTTTTTAAAAAAAATCTTATTATCAGTATTATTTTTACATAGTTCTTGAATTTCTAATTTTTTTAAAATTGCTTTAGATAAGTTGTATTTTTTTAATTCAGTACTTAAAACACTTTTTTTCCTTAAAAAAATTAAAGTATGTAATTGTTTTTTTTTTCTTTTTAAATGGTTTAAATCTAATTCCCGACCCTTTTTTGTTATACTCCACTCAGAAATATATTTATTTTTTATAATATAATTAGAATGTAAAATCTTTGGTAAAATAAAAAAAAATATATTTCCAATAGGACAATGATAATTTTTACTTATCCATTCCAAAAGATCTAATATAATATTAGGATAAAGTGATTTAGTATCAATCAATGATTTAATATATTTCAAATTTAATTGACTTATATCATTTTTTTTATAAATAGCAACCACGACACCTATTATATATTTAGAATTAAAAGGAACTAAAATTCGTCCTCCAATAACAGGACGCATACAATTAGGTGCAAAATATTTAAAATATTGTCTAATAGGAATAGGTAAAACAACTTTTACAATAATCACTGATATATCCATCAAAATATATTAAAATTTTTTTTATTAAATTCACATTGTTTAAATATTAAACATATATTACATTTAATTTTCCGAGCAGTACAAATATGCCGACCATGTAAAACAAACCATGCATGAAAGTTTAATTTAAAAATGTTAGGAACTACTTTAATTAATTTCATTTCAACTTCTTTCACATTTTTCCCTTTAGCAAAATTAGTACGATTCGATACTCTAAAAACATGTGTATCTACAGCAATAGTTTTCTTTTTAAACAGTATATTTAAAAGAATGTTAGATGTTTTTCTTCCTACACCAGGTAAAGACTCTAATTCAATACGATTATTTGGAATAATTCCATTGTATTTAGTTAATATTAAAAAAGAACTACGAATAATATTTAATGCTTTAGTATTGTATAAACCGATATCTTTAATGTAATTTTTAAGACATGCTAATCCTAATGATAAAATACTTTCAGGAGTATTTGCTATTTTAAATAACATTTTAGTAGTTTTATTTACAATAACATCAGTAGATTGAGCCGAAAGCATTACAGATAATAATAATTCAAAATCGGAAGAAAAAATTAATTCTATCTTAGGTTCAGGATATTTACTGTTAAATATCGATAAAATTTTATAACGTTTTTCTTTATTCATTATAATATTATTTTTTTATTTTATTAACACATGAACATTGCAAGGAATTTTCAATTATATTTTTTTTATAACATACATCTATAAAATTTTTAATAGCAATTATAAAACCTAATACAAAAAAACCACCAGGTGGGAAAATAGCTAAAATTATTGTATGTTTTTTATCTAATAATGTAATAAAAGTTGAACTATCTATACTCGAAATAAACTTATTAGCTCCAAAAAATAAAGTTCCATTACCCAATATTTCACGTATAGAACCTATGATAAACATAGAAAAAGTTGAACCTAAACCTATAAAAATACCATCAAAAAAAGATTCTATTATAGATTTTTTATAAGCGATAAGATCTGCTCGTCCTACAATAATACAGTTAGTAACTATTAATGGAATAAAAATACCTAAAGATTGATATAAATTAAATTGATACGCATGAATTAACATTTCTATAGATGTAACAACAGAAGAAATAATTACCATATAAATTGGAATTCTTAAATCTTTAGGTATAAGTTTTTTAAGAATAGAAATAATTGTATTTGTAAAAGTTAATACTAAAGTAGTTGTTATCCCTAATCCTATAGCATTGATAGAATTAGTTGTCATTGCTAAAACTGGACATAGTCCTAATAATTGGACTAAAGAAGAATTTTTTTTCCATAATCTATCATATAAAAAATATTTAATATTCATGAACATCTCTATCTAATAAATCAAATTTTGATGGTATATTTTTAATAAAAAAAACAGTTCTTTTAACTGCATTTGTTACTGATTGTGGTGTTATTGTAGCTCCTGTAAATTGTTCAATTTTTCCTCCATATTTTCGCAACGTAAAATTATTATCTTCGATAGAAGATACATACATGCCAGTAAATTTACTGATCCAATCAGAAATAGATAATTCAATTTTATCTCCAATTCCAGGTGTTTCCTTGTGAGACAAAACTCTTACCCCAATAATTTTTCCATTAAAATATGCCGCAACTAACATATAAATAGAACCAGAATATCCATCAGGTGCTGTAGTTTCAACAATTGCTGCTTCAGGTATTTTATTTTTTTTAAATAATATCCATAAATTATGAGTTTTATCATCTCCTAAAAATTTATTTTTAATTTTATACGTTTTTTTTTCAAACATATGATACATATTAGAAGGAATAACCTCTTCTAATATTTTTTTTTTTCTTTTTCTTTTTGACAAATAATTTTATTTTTTGTTATATTATTTATTAATATTGTCCCAAATATAAATAAAATTGAAAAGATACTCATTAAAAAAGCGTTTTTTAATATTTCTTTAAAAATTTTCATATCTTATTATGACCATATCCAGAAGTTTTTGTACAATAATCTATTAATGGAACTGTCATATTTGCAAATAAGACAGAAAAAGCAATTGCATCAGGATAATCACTATAATTACGAATAATCCAAACTAAAGTACCAATAATAATCCCAAAAACTATTTTTCCTATATTAGTACAAGAAGTAGTCACTGGATCTGTAGAAATAAAAAATGCACATAGCATAGTTCCACCAGAAAAAAAATGAACTAATGGAGACATAAATAATTTTTCTGAATAACAATAAGTTGTCATTGACAAAATACCTAATGAAGTTAAAAAACTTATTGGAATGCGCCAACAAATAATTCCTGCAAACAATAAACAAACACCACCTAAAAAAAAACTTATATTTATATACTTCCAACTGGATTGAACAGAAATTTTTTTATTTTTTAAGATATACTTTTTTAATGAAAAATCATCTTTCATCAAATGTGACTTAATCTTAAAATCATTTAAAGGAGTAGCTTCTGTAAAAGAATCAGGAGTAATGTTTAAACTAGGATCATCAATGCTATTATTTTTATCAATATGGTCTATATGATCTTTTAAAAAAATAACATATGCAGATTGTTTTAAATCATTAAAAAAAGAAACAGAAAAATCTCTTTTATGCCAATCATTCATGTAAATGGGAAAAGATATCAATAATACTACATATCCAACCATAGCTGGATTAAATATATTTTGACCAAGACCACCATATAAATGTTTTGTCACAATAATAGAAGAAATTAAGCCAATGATTATCATCCACCAGGGAAGTAAAGGAGGAATACTAACTCCAAATAAAACTGAAGTTAAAACTGCTGAATTATCTTTCAAATTAATTTGAACTTTTTTAAAACGTATTTTTAAAATAGTAATCTCTAGGAACAAAGCAATTAATATAGAAAATAAAATTTGTATTAAAACACCGCTACCAAAAAAGTAGAATTTAGCAACAATACCCGGAATACAAGCTAAAATAACTAAAAACATTATTTTTCTAACACTATAAAAATTATATATATAAGGAAAGTTCATTTTTCTTCTTACATGATTTATTATTATAAAATATATTTATATAAAACTCTATTTTTTAGATTGCATGCGTTTTATTGCATCTTGAACTCTTTTTTTTCGTATATTTTTTTTTATATCATTAATATTTTTATCTATTTTTTGTTTTGAAAATAAATTAGCATTTTTAATAAGATTAAAATTCTTATCATTTATATTAATGATTCTTTTTACATCTAATAATCGTTCCTCTCTTTTTTTAAAACGAATTAATGATATTTTTTTACGATTATTTTCTAATTTAATATTTTTTAAAATAATTTTCTCTTGTTTAAAATATTTTACTAATGGAATATAACTAGGACATACTTTTTCACATGCTTTACATTCAATACAATCTAAAACATAATGTTTTTTTGTTTGTTCATGATTTTTTCTTTTACTATACAAATAAATTTGCTGGGGGAGCAAATTTACTGGACATACATCTGAGCAATAACTACATCGAATGCAATTTTGTTCAGTGATATTCTTATATTTTTCTTCTTCAAATGCAATTGAAATGCAATTTGTCTTTTTTAAAACAGAATAATTTACATCACTAATCTTTTTCCCCATGAATGGACCCCCTAAATATATAGATTCAATAAAATATTTGTTTAATTTTTCTTTAGTTAAAAAATACTTTATTGGAGTTCCAATCCTAACCCAAAAATTACCAGATAAAAAATTCTTGTCGCTTAAAAAAGTTACAATACGTTCCGTTAATGGTTCTCCATCAATAATTGCTCTTTTCATAGAAAATATTGTAGCAACATTAAAAATAAGATATCCTATATCTATAGAGTGTTTATCATAAGGTATTTCTTTTCCTGTTAAAGATTTAATAAGTACCTTGCTACTACCTCCAGGGTATTTTTTTTTAATAATACAAATTTTAAATAATGATTCATTTTCAATGAAATCATGAATTTTTGAAATTAATTTAACGTTATTTTCTTGAATAGCAATAAAAACTATTTTAATTTTAGTAATCCAACAAATAATCTTGCATCCTATTAAAATTTCATCAATATGATTATATATTAAACACTTATCTGATGATATATAAGGTTCACTTTCCACAGCATTTACAATTAAAGTGTGTACTTTATTAATACTTAACATTAATTTTTTTGCAGAAGAAAATTGACCTCCTCCAAGACCAACAATACCTGATTGATGGATTATTTTAATTAGTTTTTCAGGAGTATGTTTTGTATAATTTTTAATAGGATTTAATCTAATCCATTTGTCTCGATAATCAGAAGAAACTACAATTTTTATATTTTTTTTAATAGGATCGGAATTAAAATAAATATTCTCTATTAAACCTGAAGTGGGTGCATGAATAGGCACATCAAAATTATCACTAAAAATTAGAGGTTGTCCACGCAACACTTTTTGATTTATTTTAATACGTAATTTTTTATTACAAAAATCACCTTTTACAAAAATAAAAAATTTATCAGGGAGAGGTAGAGACTTTAACAATAAATCGTTAGATTTATTTTTTTCTAATAAATATTTTAAACCACCCTTAAAATCATATTTTTTTTTATGTTAAAAACAGAGAAAATTATTTTTTTCCATAAAATTAAAGGAGGAAAATTTTTAAAAAATTTTTTTATTTTTGATAAATTTATATTATTCATATATCTCTTTTTTTTATTTTAATACAATCAGTAGGACAATGTAATATACAAATATTACAACCAGTACAAAATCTTTCTAAAACTGTATGTATAAAATTAGGTGCACCAACTATTGCATCTACTGGACAAAAAGTCGCACATTTTGAACATCCAACACAGTTTTTTTCATCTATCCATACAACATTATGTTTTAGTTTTTTGTTTTTATTTTTAATGATTAAATTTTCTTTAGATTCTTCTATATTCAAGACATCAGCTATTTCTAATATAAGATCAGCACCACCAGGAGTACATTTATCAATTTTTTCAGAGTTTTGCACAATTGCTTTAGCGTACGGATAACATCCAGAATATCCGCATTGAGCACATTGACTTTGAGGCAATAATTTATTCACTATTTCTATAGCAGGATCTTTTTTAAACTGAAACTTATAAGCAGTAAAACTTAATATAATTCCCAATAGAAAAGATAACGTACCAAAAATAAAAAGTATTAGCATCATCAAAATTTTATTAAACCTTTAAAACCCATAAATGTAATAGATATTAAACCTACAGTAATTAAAATAATTGGAGCACCTTGAAATGGCAACGGAATATCAGATGATATTATACGTTCACGAATACAAGAAAAAATAATCATTACTAAAGTAAATCCCAATGAGGCACTTATTCCATAGAATATACATTCTAAAAATGTATGATTCAAATACAAACTGAATAACGGAATAGCTAAAACCGCACAATTAGTTGTAATTAACGGAAGAAAAATTCCAAGTAAACGATATAAAATAGGACTAGTATTACGTAGAACTATTTCTAAGAATTGAACACTAAACGAAATAATTAATATATAAGCTATAATTCTTAAATAAACTAAATCAAGAGGCAATAAAATAAAAAAATTCACAGACCATAATAATACTGATGATATAAGTACAACAAAAGTAGTTGCAAAACTCATTCCACAAGCAGTTTCAATTTTACTTGAAGCCCCTAAAAAAGGACATAAACCAAGAAATTTTACTAAAATAAAATTTTCAATTAATATGTTAGAAACAAAAAATAAAATATAATGTTTCATTTACAATTCCTGTAATTAAGCACATTGATTGTTCTCTTAATCATTCAATTATTTTAGATTACATCTATTAAAAATAAAAATTTTTTATTATTTAAATGAAATTATGAACCATATTTAATATAATTCTTAATTAAGCGTTCTGTTGTATCTACAATTGTTTGAGTATAAAAATCAATTTCAATATTCATTAAGCTACCATTTTTTTTATCTTTTATAGTAGTAGATAAAAAAGTGTGGGGTATAATATTAACACAAAATTCATTTTTAATAATATCTCCAATAGTAAGACTAATTCCATCAATACAAATAAATCCTTTATAAAAAACATATTTCATTAACGATTTATTTCTCATTTTTAACCATATAACACAATTGTTGTTATCTGATTTTAATATTTTAGAGATTTCAGCAGTATTCATAATATGACCAGATATTATATGACCACCAACTTCATCTCCATATTTTACTGATCTTTCGATATTAATATCATCTCCAACATCTAATATTCCTAAATTAGTAGTTTTTAAAGTTTCTTCTATAACATCACATGTTATATAAGAATTATCAATTAATTTTACAGTTAAACAACATCCATTATGTGATACTGAATCACCCAATTTTAAATTTTTAGATAAAATAGATGGTATTTTAACTTTATAGATATATTTTTTCTTTTTCTTTTCTATAGAAACAATAGTAGCAATTCCATTTACGATACCTGTAAACATAATATTTCCTTAAAATAATAATTTTAAATTTATTTTACAAATATTAATTATATAAAAAATAAAATATTTTTTATAAATCTCCAATCTTTTATAAAAAGTATTTGTATATTGGATTAATAATAATATATAATTTAAATCGTAAGAATATTAAAAAATTTTTTAATATTTACGTTCGTAGCTCAATTGGTTAGAGCACTACCATGACATGGTAGAAGTTGGTGGTTCAAGTCCACTCGAACGTATTAAAAAATATAAATTTATAGGTAATTTTTATTTGATCGAAAAAACTATTAGGAAATATAACAATAAATCGTTTTTAATAGCTTTTAGTGGCGGATTAGATTCCACAGTTTTACTTTATCAATTACTAGAAATAAAAAAGAAATACTATATAAAAATACGTGCCATTCATATCAATCATAATCTTACTTCACTTTCAAAAAAATGGACAGAACATTGTAAAAAAATTTGTCATGTAAATTACATACCTTTAATTATTGAAAATATTAATATTAAAAAAAATACAAAAAATATTGAAGAAACATTAAGAATAAAGCGATATAACATTATATACAATCATTTACTTCCCAACGAAATACTGCTTACTGGTCATCATATGAATGATCAATGTGAAACATTTATTTTATCCTTGAAAAGAGGAAGCGGTCCTACGGGACTTTCTAGCATGTCTTTTGAGACTTTATTTGGAACCAAAAAAATAATTCGACCCTTTCTAAAAAAAACAAAAAAAGAACTAAAACTATGGGCAATAAAAAAAAATTTACAATGGATTGAAGATTTTAGTAATTTAAACATTGATTATGATCGTAATTTTATACGAAATAAAATTATTCCTATACTAGAAAAAAGATGGCCTTATTTTTTAAAAAATTGTTTTCGTACAACGAATATATGTCAAAAAGAAACTATGTTGCTAAATTACTTTCTTCATAAAAAAATTTATCATTTTATACAATATGATGATTCTTTAAATATTGAAAATTTTAAAAATATGAAAAAAGAAATGTGTACAGCGTTAATTAGATATTGGCTTTCATTAAAAAAAATAAAAATACCTTCTTACAAAAATATTCAATGTATTTATCATCAAATAATTTTTAGTCGAATAGATGCAAATCCTAAAGTAAGTTTAAAAAAATATGAAATAAGGCGTTATAAAAAATCATTACACTTTATAAAAACACAACCTGATATTAAAAGTATTTTATTATTTTGGCATAAAAAAAACGAAAAACTAACACTTCCAAATAATTTAGGATATTTAATAAAAAATAATAATGGCATGACACTTCCAGCACCTAAAAACAATGAATTAGTTAACATTCGTTTTCAATACGAAGGAAATGTGCTAATTTTAGGGAGGAATAAAAAAAGAAAAATAAAAAAAATTTGGCAAGAAAAAAATATTCCTCCTTGGTTAAGAAATCAAATTCCACTTTTATTTTATAACAATAATTTAATCAGCGCTCTAGGATTATTTGTTGTTAATATAAAAAATCAGTATAGAAATGCTTGGACAGTATCTTGGAAAAATGATTTAAAATCAAATCATAATGATTTTTTTTCATTTTATTAGTACACTTTTATTGAGTGTAATTTCTTGTATATTTTCAAAATAAATTTATTTCTATCTACACAGATCAATTAATTCAAAAATTTTTTTTACACTAATTCTAGTGTATAATGGGATAAATTGATTTATTTGGTGAGATAATAATGGTTCTTTGATGCTATTCCAAGTCAATTTTGCAATTAAAAAAGATTCTGTTTTAATTGCTAAATCAGGCATGATTGGTTTTAAGAAAATCATAACAATTCTAAATAAATTAATACCCATTGTGCAAATTTTTTGTAATTCTAGAATATTTATTTCTGTTCTTTCAATATTCCATGGTTTTTTTTCATTAATATATTGATTAGCTATATCTAGCAATCTCATGGACTCTCTTACAACACGACTAAATTCACGATTTTCTAGAAAATTTTCAATATTACTACTGACATCAACAAAATATTCATATAATTTAATATCACTTATTGTACTCGATAGATATCCATTAAAATATTTATTAATGAAACTAGCATTTCTTGATGCTAAATTAACTAATTTATTAACAATATCATTATTTATTTTATGAACAAAATCTTCTAAATTAATTTCAATATCATGAATTTTATTAGATAACTTACTTGCATAATAATAACGCAAACTATCTGAATCAAAACATTTAATCCAATCGCTAGCTTTAATTAAAGCACCTCGTGATTTTGATAATTTTAATCCATTCATAGTAAGATAACCATGAACAAAAATTCCACTAGGTTTTCTAAAGGAAATGGCTTCCAATATTGCAGGCCAAAACAAAGTATGAAAATAAATAATATCTTTACCAATAAAATGATACAATTCATAATTGGATTTTTCATTCCAAAATTCATTAAAGTTTAACTCTTTATTTTTAAAACAAAGATTTTTAAATGCACTTATATAACCAATAGGAGCATCAAGCCAAACATAAAAATATTTATTAGGATATTTAGGAATTTTAAATCCAAAATAAGGTGCATCTCGAGAAATACCCCATGATTTTAAACCTACTTTGAACCATTCTTCTGTCTTCTTAATAACTGAATTTTCTAAAACACCTGAATGTATCCAATTTTCTAGCATTTTACTAAAAAAAGGCAAATCAAAATATAAATGTTTTGTATTTTTTAAAATAGGTTTTTTACCTGAAAGAACAGATATTGGATCAATTAAATCAGTAGCTTCATAAGTCGAACTACATATTTCACAATTATCACCATATTGGTTTTTTGATTTGCAAATTGGACATATACCTTTTATAAAACGATCTGGAAGAAAAATTTTTTTTACATCATCATATAATTGAGAAATATTTTTTTCTTTAATTAAACCTTTTTCATTTAAACATCTGAAAATCTTTCTTAATAAATATAAATTTTCTAAACTATGAGTTGAATAATAATTATCATGTGAAATCTTAAAGTTCAAAAAATCTATTTGATGTTCTTTTCTAATATTTTTAATTAATTGATTTGAAGATATCCCTAAATCTTCAGATTTTAACATTATAGCAGTACCATGAGCATCATCAGCAGAAACAAACCATACTTCATGACCACGCATTCTATGATAACGCACCCATATATCTGCTTGAATGTGTTCTAACATATGACCAATATGAATAGAACCATTTGCATAAGGTAAAGCACAGGTAACTAAAATTTTTCTAAGTACATTTGACATAATATTATATTTTTTAAAATAAAAAAAATGATATGGAAAATAGAATTAATCATAAACCATTATTTATTGAAATAGTTTTTATTAATAATAAATTTATAAGACATTTGAAAAATTAGAATATAAAAAATATCTTCTTTAGAAATCTATTCCTCATTAATACGGCTAGGTACTACTCCATTTTGAATTTTATATTTAGCTTCTTGTCTTAAATTATAAGGACGTAAAACTGATTGAGATAAAACTTCAAAACTAAGAGCTGCAATCTTCATTTTAGGATGTAATGCCAAAGTTAATTTTCCTGCATTAAACATTTCTAAAACAATATTACCCTTCCAGCCTGGATCAATACGATGTGCAGTAGCATGAATCATTAATCCTAGACGAGCTAAAGAAGAACGTCCATCTAACCAACCAACTAAATTATTTGGAATTGTAATATTTTCAAAAGTAGACGATAAAATTAAACAACCCGGTTGTAAAAAGCATGGTTTTTCTTTAGAAAAAATTATTTCATTACTTATAATTCCTGATAATTTTGATGTTCTATTTATTTTAGAACTACTTAAATCAATACAAGAGCTAGTATGCTCGTAAAAAAAACGAAATTTATTACTAAGATGTATATCAACAGTAATTCCATTAATTAATTTTTTTTCAGGATAAGGTTCTATAATCAATTCTTTTCTTTCTAACCATTCTTCAATATCTTTATCACATAAACGCATTTTTATTCCTATAATATAATTGAAATATCTTAATATCGTATGTGATGAAATAAATACAAAATATATTATTAAGAAACAGATAGATTTTTATAGCAGAGATACTATTTAACATCTTCTGCTATTGTAATTTTTCATCATAAGAGATAGTGATCATATTAAGAAATATGATTTTTATATATAAATATTGCATATTCTAACATTGTTTTTTATTGAGACCAATGTGTATGAAAGTAACCAGTCTTATCTGTTCTTTGATAAGTATGTGAACCAAAATAATCTCTTTGAGCCTGAATAAGATTAGCTGGCGAATGTAATGTTCTATAACTATCATAATAAGATATTGCTGCAGAAAAAGTTGGTACAGAAATACCATATTTTATCGCATAAGTAACAATACTTCGTAATGATCTTTCGTATTCATTAGCTATTTTTGAAAAGTAAGGTGTTAATAACAAATTAATTATATTTCCATTTTCGGAATATTCTTCTGTTATTTTTTCTAAAAAATTTGCTCGTATAATACATCCAGATCTAAAAATTTTAGCAATTTCTCCGTATTTTAAATTCCAATGATATTTTTCTGAAGCTCTTTTTAGTTGAGAAAAACCTTGAGCATAAGAAATTATTTTTCCTAAATACAAGGCTTGTCTAACTTCTTCAATAAAACCACTTTTATTTTTAATAGATATTTTTATATTAGGTCCTTTTAATATTTTTGATGCAATCATACGTTGTTTTTTTAAAGAAGACAAATAACGTGAAAAAACAGATTCAGTAATTAATGAGAGAGGTTCTCGAAGCTCTAAGGCATTTTTACTAATCCATTTACCTGTGCCTTTATCTTCTGCTACATCTAAAATACAATCTATTAAATATTTACCATCTTTATCTTTTTCAATAAAAATATTTTTTGTTATTTCAATTAAATAACTATTTAATTCACCTTTATTCCATTCAGAAAATGTAGATGATAATTCTTTATTACTCATATTCAATAAATTTTTTAATAAAAAATATGATTCTGATATTAATTGCATATCACCATATTCAATACCATTATGCACCATTTTTACATAATGACCTGCACCATTTGGACCAATATAGCTCACACATGACTCATCTTTGAATTTTGCAGATATTTTTTTTAACATAGGCAGTACGAGTTCATATGCTTCTTTTTGTCCTCCTGGCATAATAGATGGACCATTTAATGCTCCTAATTCACCTCCAGATACTCCCATACCAATGAAATTAATGCCGTATTTAGATAGTTCTTTACTTCTTCGAATCGTGTCTTTATAAAAAGTATTACCAGCATCAATTAATATATCTTCTTTTTCTAAATAAGGCGTAATCAGATTAATAGTTTCATCAGTAGCTTTTCCGGATTGAACCATTAATAAAATACATCTAGGTTTTATAAGTGAATTAATAAAATCTTTAATAGAAAAATATGGAAAAAGATTTTTCTTTTTGTTTTTCTTAATTACTTCTTCTGTTATTGAACTTGTTCTATTAAATATAGATACACTATAATTTTTACTCTCAATATTTAACGCTAAATTTCGCCCCATTACCGCCATTCCTACAACCCCAATTTGTTGTTGTGACATTTTTTTCTCCAATTAAAATATGCTGAAAAACACTTAATAATTATTTTGAAGATTATTAAATTTTATTTCAATTCTTACACAATAAATGATATTACAAAAATTTTCAATTTTTCATTGATCTAAAATAAAATATTAAAAAAGCATTTCTATTGATTTAAAATATAGAAAAAAATTCTATTGACTTTTGATTGTTAAACAAAAAAAGATTTACTTGTATTAGTAATTAATAATTTTTTTTAAAAATGGAGATTTTTACATATAATCATATAAACATATATATGTTTTATATTATTGGAATTTATTTTGAGATTGAAAAATTATAAATATATTATATTATTTTTTTTTAAGATAACATAATTAATTCTCTAGGAATTAGTAGTCAACTCTTTTTTTCTTCTTTTTTTTAAATTGTCGAAAACTAAACTTAAATTTAAACCCTGATCATGTAATAATACAATTAAATGATAAATAAGATCTGAAGATTCATTGATCAGTTCCTTTGAATCTTTCTTCATAGCTGCTATTATTGTTTCTATAGCTTCTTCGCCTACTTTTTGTGCTATACGACTTGTCCCTAATTTATACAAACTAGATGTATACGAATTACATGAAAATTTATTTTTTCTATTTTCTACAATTTTTTCTAATTCTAATAAAAAATTTATATTGTATTTTTTTAAAAAAAAACAACTTGTATTGCCTAAATGACATGTTTTTCCTTGAGATCTAACTAAAATCAATAATGTATCATGATCACAATCCGTGCTAATTTCAATTACTTTTAAATAATTTCCTGATGTTTCTCCTTTAGTCCATAAACAATTCTTAGTACGAGAATAAAATGTTACTAAACCATCTTTTTGAGTTTTTAATAAAGCTTCTTTATTCATATATCCATGCATTAAAACCTTATTCGAAGAATAATCTTGTATGATTGTAGGAATCATACCATTAGTTTTTTCCCAATTGAGATTTAAGAAATCATCTTTTTTTAACATACTCTAATCTCCATTCCTTTTGTTGCTAAAAAATTTTTTAAAGTTCTTATATCTACTTTATTTGTATGAAAAACAGATGCTGCTAATACTCCATCTACATTAGAATAATGCAATGCTTCATAGAAATGATTCATGTTCCCTGCCCCACCTGATGCAATTAGAGGAACTTTACATATTTCTCTTATTTCACTTAGATGTAAAAGATTATATCCTTGTTGTAATCCATCTTGATTCATCATATTTAAAACGATTTCACCAGCACCTTTTTCTTGAACTTTTTTTACCCAGTCAGATGTTTTCCAACAAGTTTGATAAGTTTTACTAAAATCCCCTGTATATTGTTGTACCATATAAGAATTTTGGACTTTATCAAAAAAAGAATCAATTCCAACAACCATACACTGTACACCAAAACGTTCTGAAATTTTAGTAATTAAATTAGGGTCTATTAATGCTGAAGAATTAATTGATATTTTATCTGCACCACTGGATAAAATACTTTTTGCATCTTCTACACTTTTAATGCCTCCGGCAACACAAAATGGAATATTTATTACTTCAGCAATCTTTTCTATCCAACTCTTATCGACTAATTTATTTTTTGTTGAAGCGGTGATATCATAAAATACTAATTCATCTATACCTTCTTCAGCATAACGTTTAGCTAATGGTACAATATTGCCTACAATTTTATGATTTTGAAATTTAATTCCTTTTACCACTACTCCGTTATTAACATCAAGACATGCTATGATTCGCTTTGCCAGCATTTAAAAGCCTCTTCTATCGTAAATTTTTTTTCCAATAAACTGCGACCAATAATCACGCTTTTAATCCCAGTTTTCTTCAAAGAAATAATATCTTTTAATGTTGCAATTCCTCCAGATGCCTGAAAATGTATACTTTTAAAAGAATTAGTGATTTCTTTATATAAATTAAAATTTGGTCCTAATAGTGTTCCATCTTTAGATATATCTGTACATAATATATGTTTTAATCCACTTGGTAAAAAGTATTCAATAATTTCCTCAAGAATAAAATTAGTTCTTTTTTGCCAGCCATCGATGTATATTTCTTTTTTATTATTATTAATTTTTATGTCTAGTGCTAAAACAATTGATTCTGAACCATACATTTTTAACCATTTTTTTACTTTATTTTTATTATGTATTACAGAAGAACCAATTACTACTCTTTTAACTCCTAAATCAAGAAGCGTACTAATATCTTTTGTAGTTCTTATTCCACCACCTATTTGTATAGAAACAGTAGTATTAGATAATATCTTCTCAAATAATTCTATTTGCCTATTTTCGCTATTTTTTGCCCCATCTAAATCTACTAAGTGAATAATTTTAATTCCTTTTGATTTATATTCTTCTAGACAACAAGGCAAATTTATATCGTAATTTTTTTTATTTAAATAATCACCTTGATATAAACGTACTGCTCTACCATCGATCAAGTCAAATGCAGGAATAATCATTAAATTACATCTCCAAAAAATTTTTTAATAATTGGGAACCTATATTCCCAGATTTTTCTGGATGAAATTGCACACCAAAAAAGTTGTTTTTTTGTATGACTGAACTAAAATTAACCCCATAACTAGTTGTAGATAATGTGTATTTATTAATAGGAACCATATAACTATGAACAAAATAAAATCTTGAATTATTAGGTATTTTTTTAAACAAAACATGTTCTTTTTGAAATGTAATTTGATTCCAGCCAATATGAGGTAAGGGCAAATTATTAGTTCTTAAACGTAATACAGAAGATTTAATAATACCAATTGTTTTTACACCATTACATTCTTCACTAAAATTACACAAAAGTTGCATTCCAAGACATATGCCTAATATTGGCCGTGTAAATTCTTGAATAATATTAATTATATTTTTTTCAGATAAAATTTTCATTACTGCAGAAGCCGTTCCTACTCCCGGTAAAAAAATTTTTTTAGATTCTAAAATTATAGACGCATTAGAAGTTATTATAGAGTCATAACCTAATTTTTTAATAGCAACTTTTATTGATTTTAAATTAGCACAACCTGTATCCACTATTACTATATTCATTATAAAATCCCTTTTGAAGTTGGTAACATATTTCCTTCAATCTTAATAGCTTGACGTAATGCGCGTCCAAAAACTTTAAATAAACTTTCAATACAATGATGATCATTTTTTCCTTCAGCATATAAATGCAACGTAATCTTCATAGAATAGCAAAGAGAATAAAAAAAATGTTCAACCATATTAGTGCTAAGATCACCAACCATTTTATAATTAAAATTCGCTTTAAAATTTAAATATGGGCGATTTGATATATCGATAATGCAATTAGATTTACTTTCATCCATAGGCAAGTAAAAACCAAATCTACATAAACCATTTTTTTTCCCTAAAGATTCTAACAATGCTTCTCCTAATACAATGCCTGTATCTTCTATTGTGTGATGATCATCAACATAAAGATCGCCTTGTGTAGAAATATTCATGCAAATTCCACTGTGGATTGCTAATTGTTCCAACATATGATCAAAAAATTTTATACCAGTATTTATTTTACTTGCTTCTTCTAAATCCAACCAAACTTTAACACATACTGTAGTTTCTTTTGTTTTTCTAAAAATTTCAGAATATCTATTATATTTTATAATATATTTTTCGATATCTACCCAATTAAATATGTTTTCTTTATAATGTATTCCTTTTATTTGAAGATTTTTTGATAATTCCATATCTGTGTTTCGATCGCCAATAACATAGCTTCTTTTTCGATCTATTTTATTTAACCATGGTTCTATCATTGCTATTTTGGGTTTGCGACATGCACAATTATCATGTAAAAAATGAGGGCAAATTAATACATCATCAAATATTACTCCTTCTGAACGAAAAATGTTCAACATAAAAAAATGAGGTGTATTAAAATTTTTTAAAGGAAAATTTTTAGTACCAAGACCATCTTGGTTAGTAACCATAATTAATTTATAACCAAATCCTGTTAATTTGCGTAATGAAGAAATTACATTTTTTTTAAAAACTAATTTATCTATTGAATCAACCTGATAAGTATTAATTGGTTCGTTAATCAACGTGCCATCTCGATCAATAAATAATATTTTATTTTTCACTGATATCACCTTGAAATATATTCTGTTCAGAAAAAATTTTAAGCTCTTGAATTAATTGTAAAGATTCTAAATATGTTCCTATTGAAATTCTTATACATTTTTTTAAATTAATTTTTTCATTTTGATTTCTTAAAATTATACCTTTATTCCATAAAGTTAAAAAAACTTTTTCAAACATGAAAAACTTTACTAATAAATAGTTTGCATGACTTTCAAATACTTTTTCTACACAAGAACAATTTTGTAATTGATTAATCAACCAAATACGATTATTATTTAAATCTAGCACTCTATTTCGCATTAATTTAATACAATTTACTTCTAAAGATTGAATTGCTATATCAGAAACAGGTACAGATATTGGATAAGGACTAATAACTTTATTTAAAATTTGTATGACTTCTTGTTTTGCTAAAGTAAAACCACATCTTATTCCAGCTAAAGCAAAAGCTTTAGATAATGTTCGTAGAATAACTAAATTAGGATATTCTTTCAAATAACTCGTCATGCTTTCTTGTGGTGAAAATTCAATATAAGCCTCATCTATAACAACTAAAGATCGACCTAAAGTGATATTTAGTAAAGAAATGAGGTCTTTTTTTAAAATAATATTACCAGTGGGATTATTAGGATTGCAAATATAAACTAATTTTACTCTACTTAAATTCAATTTAATATTTAATAAATCTAATTGCCAAGTATTTTTAATAGTAGGAATTTCTTTTATTTCTACACCAGCTATTTTTGCGTTCACTCGATACATATCATAAGTAGGAGGACAATAAATTATTGCATCTTTCCCTGGTTCACAAAAAGCTTTAATTAATAACTCAATTCCTTCATCAGCCCCTCTTGTAACTAAAATTTGATTACAAGATAAATCAACATAATTAGCATAAGAAAGTATTAAATTATTCGGTTGACATTCTGGATAACGATTAAATGATTTTTTTTTAGATTGAAAAAAAATAGATGTAGGTGATTCATTAGCATTTAATAATATATTTGCATGTTCTCCTCCAATACGTCTAGCAGATTGATAAGGTATTAATTTTTGTATATTATTTCTAGCTAATTTTAAAATATTGTCTGTCATATTTTTCCCTTTAAAAAATCTACTCGAATTTTCACAGCGTTTTTATGTGCTTCTAAATTTTCTGCAGAAGATAGAATTTCAAGAGTACTAGATAATTTCATCAATCCTTGAGATGTTAATTCTTGAACTAATACACGTTTTTGAAAATCAGATAATCCTAAAGAAGAATTAGCAACAGATCGTCCATATGTTGGTAAAACATGATTCGTTCCAGATGCATAATCACCTGCAGATTCGGGTGACCATAAACCTAAAAAAATAGAACTAGCATTAGAGATATAATTAAGTACTTCTCTAGGGGATTTTGTTTGGATAATTAAATGTTCAGGTGCATACATATTGGATATTTTAATACATTCTGATAAATTCTTAGTAACAATAACCGTGCTATTTTTTAGTGCCATTAAAATTTCTGATAATCTAGATAACTGTTTTAATTGTTTATTTAGAGAAATAATTACATTTTGTGCTAATTCAATACATGGTGTCAGCAAAATAACTTGAGAAGACATGCCATGTTCAGCTTGAGATAATAAATCCGCAGCAATAAAATCTGCATTAGCACTATAATCAGCAATAATTAATAATTCTGAAGGTCCTGCTAACATATCTATTGCAGTTCCGTTAAAAACAGAACTAACTTGTAATTTTGCTTCTGTAACATAAGCGTTGCCTGGACCAAAAATCTTATCTACTTTAGGAATAGTCTCAGTCCCTAGTGCAAGAGCAGCTATAGCTTGAGCTCCACCAACCTGAAAAATATTTTTAATTCCACACATATGAGCTGTATAAAGAACTTCATTACTAATTGGAGGGGGAGAACAAAGAATAACTTCTTTGCAACCAGCAATTTTAGCAGGTATTGCCAACATTAATACAGTAGAAAATAAAGGTGCTGTTCCACCTGGAACATAAATTCCTATAGAATTTAAAGGCAAATTAATTTGCTGACAACGAACTCCAATTTCTGTTTCAATATCTACTTTTGATGAAATTTGAGCTTTATGAAAAAGAGTGATGTTTTTTTTTGCAACTATAATAGATTTTTTTAAAATTTCATTTAAGTAAAATGAAGCTGAAAAAATTTTTTTATGTGGAATTTGAAATGTATTTATGTCATGTTTATCAAATAAAAAAGTATATTTTTTTAATGCTTCATCCCCTAAAACTTTAACACTTTCTATAATTTCTTTAACAGTTTTTTTAATAGTATTACTTTCTTTTAAAAAAGGCCTTAATAATATCTTTTCTTGTTCATCAAGATTTAACTTATTCCAATAAATTATATTTTCAAAAGATTTCATTGTAGTTTTTACTCCATCATTTTTTCAATTGGCAAAACTAAAATCGAACTGGCTCCCAATGATTTTAATTTTTCCATTGTTTCCCAAAATAATGTTTCACTACTTACCATGTGCATTGCTACTCGTTCATCATCCCCTGCCAATTTTAAAATCGTTGGTTTTTCTGCTCCATGTAGTAAAGATACTACTTCTTCTAATTTATTTATAGGTGCATGTAACATAATATATTTAGATTCACGAGCTTTAATTACACCTTTAATACGAGTCATTAATTTATTAATAACTTCTTTTTTTGTAGAATTAATTTCTCCAGTCTTACAAATAAGACATGCGTGGGAGTAATAAACTACTTGTACTTCACGTAGACCATTAGCTTCTAATGTAGCTCCTGTAGAAACTAAATCGCAAATAGCATCTGCTAAACCAGCTCTAGGTGCAACTTCTACTGATCCATTTAACATGCATGATTTGAATGAGATGTTTTTTTTATCTAAATACTTTTTTAATAAATGAGGATATGAAGTGGCTATTCTAATATTTTTTAAACATGTTATATTAGAATATATGGTGTTTACTGGCACTGCTAAAGATAATCTACATATTCCAAAATCGAGTCGTCTCAAAGTAATATAAGAACACTCTAATTTTTGCGATGTTCGTTTTAATAACTCTTCTTGAAGTACATTTTCTCCTACTATACCTAAATCGACAACACCATCCATTACTAATCCAGGAATATCATCATCACGAACTAACATAACATCAATAGGCATATTTTCAGCAAAAGCTATCAATTTCTGTTGCTTTAAATTAATTTTAATACCACAGCACGTTAATAACCTTATAGAATCATTGCTTAAACGACCGGTTTTTTGCATCGCTATACGTACACGATTATTGTCAAACATATTTAAAATTCCTTAAAATTATTTTATATTAAATAAAAAAATTTAGATAATTTAACATGTGTAAAAAATAAAAAAACCCAAAAAAATAAGGGTTTTAAAAAGAATATTTTCTATAATACTAAGAAAACTTAATAATTAAATAATTTTGGAAACATGCATGATGTTATCGTAAAAATCAAGTATAATAAATCGAAATTATTGATAATAATTTAGTCTCAAAAAATTTTATTAAAATATTTTTTAGATGTAAAAAGGTAATAATACTATTTTGATTGAATTTTAAAAAAACTTTTTTATTTATGTTAAAAAATGTATTTTATGAAATATAAAATAATTGATTTAAAATCAGAAAATTTTAATTTTATTAAAAAAATTCTATTTCGTATTTTTAACATAAAATTATTTAATTTAGTAGTTAAAAATATTTATATTTTTTCTTTAAGAATTCACTTCAATTATAACTATGATTGCAGCATCGCTTCCAAAAAATTTAGGAGCTTCATGGAAAGCTATGATATCTGGATGTTGAGATAGCCAAAAAGGTGTTTGTTTTTTTAGAATATGTTTACCATGTCCGTGCATAATGTGAGCACAAAATATTTTTTCTTTTTGACATGTTGTAATTAATTCACCTAATGCTTGTTGTGCTTGATATTGTGTTAAACCATGTAAATCAAGAAAAATATCTGGATCATATTTTCCGTTTTTTATGTTTTTTAATATGCTATATAAACTCTGATGACGTATATAAGAAACGGGATTATCTTTAAACAAATCTTTTTTATTTCTATAGGAAAAATAATGACTATGAGCATTTTGTTCAAAAAAAATGCGCTGAGATACTATATTAGTATTATTTTTTTTATGGACTCGCGAATGAAAGATAGTATCTTGTACTATCTCACGAGTACCATTTAACCATTTACGAAATAAAATATTTGAATTAATAGTATGTCGGCTATTTTTATTCATAATTATTTATTACCAATAATATTAATCAATTAAAAATTTTAAATATATACAATTTTCTTGCAATCTTTATAATTGTTTAGATATTTTTTACTAATTATATAATTTAGTTTTTATAAAAACAACAAATAAAAAAATATTATTAAAAACTATATAAAAAAATAAACTGTCTTAATGAATGATATTTTTTATTACATATATAATTTTAATTTTTTGAAAAATAAAAAATCATTTTTTTTTATTTATTCTGTATAGTTATATTATTTCATTTTAATAATTATAGAAGAATAAAAATGTCTGGAAATACAATTGGTAAAATATTTTGTGTTACTACTTTTGGTGAATCACATGGAGAAGCATTGGGATGTATAGTTGATGGTACACCACCAGGTCTTGAATTATCTTGCGAAGATTTACAACACGATTTAAATCGAAGACGACCAGGTACATCTCGTTATACTACTCCGCGATCTGAACCAGATAAAATTCATATACTTTCTGGTATATTTAATGGTTTTACAACTGGCACTAGTATTGGTTTAATTATTTATAACAGTGATCAACGGTCTAAAGATTATAGTGATATAAAAAATCTATTCCGACCGGGACATGCTGACTATACTTATGAAAAAAAATATGGAATAAGAGATTATCGTGGTGGAGGCAGATCTTCTGCTCGTGAAACCACTATGCGTGTTGCAGCAGGTGCTATTGCAAAAAAATATCTTAAAAATAAATGCGGGGTAACTGTAAGAGCTTATTTATCAGCCATGGGAAATATTAAATGTCCTTTTGAATCTTGGAATGAAGTAGAAAAAAATCCTTTTTTCTGTTCTAATAATGAAAAAATTTTAGAGCTTGAAACCTTAATTAAGCATTTAAAAAAAACAGGCGATTCTATTGGAGCTGAAATAACAATTATTGCTGAAAACATCCCTATAGGACTTGGAGAACCAGTTTTTGATCGTCTTGATGCTGATTTAGCGCATGCCTTAATGAGTATTAATGCAGTTAAAGGTATAGAAATTGGAGATGGATTTTCAGTAGTAAACCAAAAAGGAAGCGAACATCGTGATGAAATAACGCCAAAAGGATTTTTAACAAATCATTCTGGTGGCATTTTAGGCGGTATCAGTAATGGAGAGAAAATTGTATTAAAAGTAGCATTTAAACCTACATCAAGTATTCGAAAAATAGGAAATACAATTAATCAAAAAAGAGAGAAAGTTAAAATCATTACTAAAGGTCGACATGATCCATGTGTAGGATTACGTGCTGTCCCAATAACTGAAGCAATGGTAGCAATTATACTAATGGATCATTTATTAAGATTTCGTGCACAATGTGGTTAAGAATAATTTTTTTAGTATATTTTAATGCTGCTAAATGAAAATTTATTTAGTAGCATGCTTATCTCAAATATTATTAATATTTTTGCAAATTAATATCGTTATATTTTCCATTTTAAATAGAACAAAATTCTTTTATAACAAAATTTTTTTATAAAAATTATTATATTTAAACTTATAAAGAAATTTAATTACATAATATAATTGATTAAAAACTGATTAAAAATAGAATGATGAAATCATGATGTTTTTCTCTATAAAAAGAAATTTTTTACTAAAAAAATTAAAGTCGAATCTCTTTTCTAGAAATTAATATTTTTTATTAATATAGGAATTAACACTGAGACTTTTATATTTTTACATTTAAAAAATTCGATATTGTCTAGTATATTAAAATCTTGTATTATGCAACCCAAAGTCGTAAATTTATAATAAAAAAAAATAGTTTCCATGTTAAAAAATTTTTTAAATTTACTATTTTTTTACTCTAAGTAGATGAAATATATTCTATATAATAATTTTAAAAATAATCACAATATCTACTTTTTTTACATAAAAAAACTATATTATTAAAATTAATATGTTTAATTTTAACAAACTAAAAAATATATATTTGATAAGTAAAAATATTAAATATAAATTAATATAAAAAAAATATTTTTTATTATCTTAAACAATTAATACTTTATAATACCAATTATATTTTGCAATATTTTTATATTTTTAAAAAATATATTTTTTAAAAAATTATACTTATAATTTCTACATACTTTATTTTTAAATGTGTCAAACATCCCATAAAATATTTTTTATGGAGGAGGACCGCACTAATGTTTAAAGGAAGTATTGTTGCACTAATTACACCCATGGATGAAAAAGGTCAGATTTGTCGTTCTAGTTTAGAACGATTAATTAATTATCATATTCTTAATAAAACTAAAGCGATTGTTTCTATTGGAACCACCGGAGAATCTGCAACACTTAGTCAAGAAGAACATGTACATGTTGTTATGTTGACTTTAGAATTAGCAGATAAACGCATTCCTATTATTGCAGGGACTGGAGCAAATGCTACAACAGAAGCTATATCTTTGACTAAACGATTTGAAAAATCTGGTATTGCAGGTTGTTTAACTGTTACGCCATATTATAATCGACCTACTCAAGAAGGATTGTATCAACATTTTAAAGCTATCTCAGAAAATACTGAATTACCACAAATTTTATATAACGTTCCTAGTCGTACAGGATGTGATTTACTTCCAGAAACAGTTGCTAAATTGGCTCAATTTAAAAATATAATAGGAATTAAAGAAGCAACTGGAGATTTATCAAGAATTAACAAAATAAAAGAACTGGTTAAAAGTGATTTTTTATTAATTAGCGGAGATGATGCGACAGCTTTAGATTTCATGCAATTAGGTGGACAAGGTGTAATATCAGTTACAGCAAACATTGCTGCAAAAGACATGATGCAAATTTGTTCATATGCATTAAAAGGAGATTTTATTAAGGCTAGATCTATAAATAAACGTTTAATTTTATTACATGAAGCATTATTTATAGAACCTAATCCTATCCCTATAAAATGGTTAGCTAAAAAATTAGGATTAATAAAAAGTGATACACTTCGTTTACCTATGACTCCCATTTTAGATTCTACACGTTTGCAACTTGAAAAAGCAATTCAACATGCTAATCTTAAAATATTATAGAAAATTTTTAAAACGAATAATAATATTTCAAATATTGAATGTATTTTTAATAACATCTTGCACATTCAAGGAATTAAAAAAAAATCAATTTAAAAAATTAATTATTCCAGAAGGGATCAGTATCCCCAAAAAAAAAGAAGAATATAGTATTCCTTATACAGATAAAGATCTAGAAAAAGAAAATTATAATATATTTCCTCCTATATAAAATATATAATCTTTTAAAAATAATAGTAGGATTTAAAAAAATATTTTTTGAATTAAATGCGCATCTATAGAAATTGGTGCAGATTATCTTTATGATATTCTGCATCACTTATAAAAAAATTACGTTAATAATTTTTTCATAACATCTTCATACATAGAACTTAATAATTGTAAATCAGATATTTTTACGCATTCATTAATTTTATGAATAGTATTGTTCACTAAACCTAGTTCTACTACTTCGGAACCCATTAAAGCAATAAATCGACCATCAGATGTACCACCAGAAGTAGATAAAATAGGTTTTTTTTTATTAAAATTAAAAATAGATTGTATTACAGTTTCTATTAATAAACCTTCTTTAGTAAGAAATGGTTTTCCTGAAAATAACCATTTAATTGAATAATCAATATTATTTTTATTAAGAACATTAACTATTTTAGTTTGAATTTCTTTCTCAGATATTTCCGTACTGAATCGAACATTAAACTGAACAAATAAAGATCCTGGAATAATGTTACTAGTTCCATCTCCTGCATGAATATTTGCAATATTTATACTAGTAGGTGAAAAAAAAACATTTCCATTATCTAATTTTATAGATAATATTTTTA
The DNA here is from genome assembly GCF_005237295.1 of Buchnera aphidicola (Macrosiphum euphorbiae). Lineage (NCBI taxonomy): Bacteria > Pseudomonadati > Pseudomonadota > Gammaproteobacteria > Enterobacterales > Erwiniaceae > Buchnera > Buchnera aphidicola. The sequence goes on along the minus strand of NZ_CP033006.1, from coordinate 99,986 downwards.
AAATAATAGGTAATCCTTTGTGTATTGGATTATCCGCTAAATCAGGGTAAGCAATATGTCCTTGTATTCCATAAATAGTTAAATTAGCTGTAATCGAACCACGTCGACCATTTTTTATAACGTCACCAACTACAGAAGTACTAGAAGGTTCTCCCACTAAACAGTAATCAATAAAATCATTTTTAGACATTAAATATTCTATTACTTTAATTGTACCATTAACTGCACTAGATTCTTCATCTGAAGTAACAAGGAAAGATAAACGTCCTTTATGATTAGGGAATTGATCTATAAATCTTTCACATGCAATAACCATGGCTGCTAAAGCACCCTTCATATCTGAAGAACCTCGACCAAATAAAAATCCATTTCTGATTTCTGGTTTAAAGGGATGTGTATCCCAATCTTTATTTTGACCTGGTGATACTACATCTGTATGTCCTGCAAACGTTAATGTTTTTCCAGTACCTCTAAAAGCCCAAAAGTTTTTTGTATCATCAATGTTAATTTCTTTAACTGTGAATCCCATTGCATGTAAACGTTTTATAATAATAGTTTGACAACCTAAATCTTTTGGACTAATAGATGGAATAGAAATTAGCTTTTGTGCCAATTGAGTAATTGAGCAAATCATATTTTTTCCTGGTCTTATATTAATTTTAAAAAATATTATTAATATTCTTAAAAAGAGATGGGGCTATGATTAAGCCCCATAAAAATTCAAAAAATTTTGAAATAAATTTAAGATTTTAATAGCATTATTGATTTATGCACTATATTTTCGACAGTAAAACCAAATTTTTTAAACAAATCTTCTGCAGGAGCAGAATCCCCAAATGTTTTCATGCCAATAATTAAACCATTTATTCCTACGTATTTATACCAAAAATCTTCTATACTTGCTTCAATTGCAATTCTTTTAGTAACATAAGATGGTAATATAAATTCTTTATAAGTAGCATCTTGTCTATCAAAAACATTAGTAGAAGGCATCGATACGACACGTACAGAATACCCTAAGGAAACAAGTTTTTTTGCGGCAATTAACGTAATATTTAACTCTGAACCAGTTGATATAAAAATAACATCAAGTGGTTTTTCGGAATCATATAATATATATGCACCATAAGAAATACTGTTTAACTGTTTAGAATTTCTATCAAATTGTTCGAGATTTTGACGTGATAAAATTAATGCTGTAGGTCCTGATTTTTTTTCAATAGCTTTTGTCCAAGCTACTGCTGTTTCTACTTGATCACTAGGTCTCCATACATCTACATTAGGAGTCATTCGCAAACTAGCTAATTGTTCGATTGGCTGATGTGTAGGACCATCTTCACCTAATCCAATAGAATCATGAGTATATACAAAAATATGTTTAGTATTCATTAAAGCAGCCATGCGAACTGCATTACGTGCATATTCAACAAAAATTAAAAATGTAGCAGTATAAGGAATAAAACCTCCATGCTGAAATATACCATTTGCAATAGCTGTCATTCCAAATTCACGAACTCCATAATGAATATAATTTCCAGATAAGTTGTCTGTAATAGAATTAGAATAAGACGACATAGTTAAGTTGCTAGGTGATAAATCTGCTGAACCACCTATTAACTCAGGCACAATTTTAGTGTATTTTTCTAATGTATTTTGTGAAGCTTTTCGACTAGCAATATTTTGTCTATTTTTTTGTAAAGAACAAATATAATTCTGTGTTATTGTATTCCAATTTAAAGGCAATTCTTTATTCATTCGTCGTAAGTATTCAATCGACAAATCAGGATATTTAGATTTATATAAAGAAAATTTTTTATTCCATTTTTTTTCAAGTTCAAAACCTTTTTCTATACAATTCCATTTTTTATAAATTTTTTTAGGTATTTCAAAAGGAAGATGCTTCCAATTCAATTCTTTTCGAGTTAAAGAAATTTCTGTTTCACCGAGCGGGGCTCCATGCGATTCTGCTGTTCCTGATTTATTAGGAGAACCAAAACCAATAATAGTATCACAAATAATAATAGAAGGCTTGTTTGTTATTGATTTTGCTTCTTCTATACTTCTTTTTATAGATTCTGAATCGTGACCATTTATAGAATCTACTACGTGCCAATTATAAGATTTAAAACGTTTTGCTGTATTATCAGTAAACCAATTAGATGTTTTTCCATCTATTGAAATGCCGTTTTTATCATAAAAAACAATTAATTTACCAAGATTTAAAGTTCCTGCTAAAGAACATACTTCATGAGATATACCTTCCATCAAACAACCATCACCTACAAAAACCCAAGTATAATGGTTGACTATATCGTAGTCTATTCGATTAAAATAAGAGCTTAAAGTTCTTTCTGCAATAGCCATGCCCACAGCATTCGCTAATCCTTGTCCTAATGGACCGGTAGTTGTTTCTACACCAGGCGTTTCACCTGTTTCAGGATGTCCTGGAGTTTTTGAATTAAGTTGTCTAAAATTTTTTAGTTCTTCTATTGATAGATTGTATCCTGTTAAATGTAATAAACTATACAATAACATAGAACCATGTCCATTAGACAATACAAAACGATCACGATTATTCCAATTAGGATTTCTTGGACTATGTTTTAAAAAATCTCTCCATAAAACTTCAGCAATATCTGCCATTCCCATAGGCATGCCAGGATGTCCTGATTGTGCGTTTTGTACAGCATCTATACTTAAAATACGAATTGCATTAGCCAAATCTTTTCGTGAACACATATATTTTCCTTTAAATTGAAACATTACAAGTCAGTTTTTATTTTTAAAATAATTTATATTTTTTTAGAAAATATTTTTTCTAGATGTAACTGATCTTTCCCAAAATTACGTACACCTTCAGATAATTTTTGAACTGCCATAGCGTCTTGATTATGTTCCCATCGAAATTCTTCTTCAGAAAGTGCTATTGGAGGTGCTGAAACAAAATTAGGAGGATTAAGTTTTCTTTTAATTTTTCCAGTATTAGATTCTAATTCTTTTAATAAAATAGGTGAAATAGTTAATCGATCACATCCAGATAAATATAATATTTGTTGAATATTACGAAAACTTGCTCCCATAATAATAGTTTTATAATTATGCTTTTTATAATATTCATATATTTTACAGACAGATGTCACACCAGGATCTTTTCCTGCAAAAGACTTAGATAACAAATTTTGAGAAATGTACCAATCATAAATACGTCCAACAAAAGGGGATATCAAAAAAACATTTGATTCCGCACAAGCACGTGCTTGAGCAAAGGAAAATAGAAGAGTTAAATTACAAAGAATATTATCTTTTTTAAGTTCTTCTGCAGCTTTTATACATTCCCATGTAGCGGCTAATTTAATTAAAACTCTACTCCTTGAAACTCCCTGTTCTTCATATAAATTAATTAATTTATTTGCTTTTAAAATACATTTTTCTGTGCTAAAAGATAAACGTGCATCAACTTCACTAGAAACATAACCTGGTATTTTTTTTAAAATTTCTATTCCAAGATCAACTAGTATTTTATCACTTGCATTAACTATTTGATCTTTATATAAACCTCCTTTCTTTTTTGCATATTTTATAGCTTGATCAACAAAACTCTGATTAACACTTGAACTCACTGCTTGAAGTATCAAAGATGGATTTGTAGTTGCATCTTCTGGTTTATACTTACTGATAGATTCTATATCACTAGTATCTGCAACAATAGTTGAAAATTGTTTTAAAGCGGTTAATTGATTCATATTTATTCTCTTTTTTTTAAAAAAACATATAAATTGGAAATAATAAATATATTTTTTACTTAATACTAATTGAACAATACATATTAACAATAAAAAATCATTTTAATATTAAAATATTAAAATGATTTTTCTTAACTAGTACTATTTAAACATATACAAAAAAATATATATTTTTCTGATATATAAAATAGTTTTAAAACATGTAAACATTTTTAATATGAAAATTGATATCATCAAATAAAATATAAATTATTAGTAATATAATGTTTTAATATTTTTTTATTATTAATGAAGCATTAGTACCACCAAAACCAAAACTATTAGACATAGCTGTACTAATTTTTATATTTTTAGTTTTTTGAATAATATTCATATCTTTTGCACAAGGTTCTAATATTTCAATATTAATTGAAGGAGCGATGAAATTATATTTTAACATTAATAGAGTATAAATAATTTCATGTACTCCTGAAGCTCCTAGCGAATGACCGGTCATTGATTTTGTTGCTGAAATCATTGGTTTTTTTTCGTTTAAAAATGCTTTTTCAATTGCTTTCAACTCTATTAAATCACCACTTCTTGTGGAAGTTCCATGTACATTAAGATAATCAATATGAATATTTTTATCTTTTCTTGCTAAATTCATACAACGAAGTGCTCCTTCTCCTGATGGTGAAACTATGTTAAATCCATCAGATGTTGCAGCATATCCGATAATTTCTGCATAAATATTAGCAGAACGAGATAAAGCAGAACTTAATTCCTCAATAACTAGTATTCCTGCACCACCTGAAATAACGAATCCATCACGATGTATATCATATACACGTGATGATTTAGTGGGATTATTATTAAAATTAGCAGAAAGAACTTTCATAGCATCAAATTGACCCGCTAACTCTAAGCTCATTTCCTCACCGCCACCTGCAAAAATAAGATCTTGTTTACCAAGCTGAATTAATTCAAATGCATGTCCAATACAATGAGCAGAAGTAGCACAAGCTGAACTTATAGAATAAGTTGTTCCGTAAATTTCAAATAAAGTTGATAAACATGCTGATATTACAGAAGGCATGGTTTTAACTGCAAGATAAGGACTAACATAATTTGAAATACGTTTGTTATTCATAGTTTTTATATCAGATTTTTCAACATTTTTTAAAAAACTGCATCCTGATCCAGTAATTAATCCAGCACGAGGATTTTTTTGATATTTTTCAATTTTTATCTTGGCATCTTCAATAGCTTCTATCATAGCTAAATAAGAATATCTACAAGCATTATTCATAAATCGAGATAATTTCTGTGTTAGTATGTTTATATTTTCTAATTTAATATTACCCCAAATGTTACTACGCATGCCTAATTTTTTCATTTCTTCTGAAAAAACAATTCCAGAAGTACCATTATACAAAGAATTAAGCACTTCTTCTTTGTTATTACCGATACTAGAAACAATGCCAAAACCTGTTATAACTACTCGTCGCACATTTAATCCTTGTATATAAAGAGTTATATATTACATTGTAATCAATAATAAGAAATTAAATAAGATTTTGTATTAAAATGAAACATTTAAATTAATTTGCAATTATTATTACACATCCAACAATATTTTACGGATAAAAAAATGAATGAATTTTATATTGGTATTCTTTATATTGTACCAACTCCTATTGGTAATCTCACCGATATTACGCATAGAGCATTAGAGATACTAAAAATAGTTGATATAATTGCTGCTGAAAATATTAGACACACTAATATCTTACTTCAACATTTTAATATTAAAAACTATTTAATATTAATGAATAAAGATAATGAAAACAAACAAAGTGATAATTTGATTCAAAAACTAAAAACAGGAAAAAAAATTGCTTTAGTTTCTAATGCAGGCACTCCAATTATTAATGACCCTGGTAGTATATTAATAAAAAAATGTCATTTTTTTAATATAAAAGTTATTCCTCTTCCAGGACCGTGTGCTGCTATTACAGCATTAAGTGCTTCTGGAATAACAAATAATCGTTTTTGTTATGAAGGATTTCTTCCTTCTAAAAAAAAAACAAGATGTGATTTACTTTATTCTTTAAGAAAAGAAACCCGAACAATCATTTTTTATGAATCAAAACATAGAATACTTGAAAGTATAGAAGATATAATAGAACAAATAGATGAAAATAGACACATAGTAATAGCAAGAGAAATTACAAAAAAATGGGAATCTATTTATGGAGCTAAAGCAAATTTAATGCTTCAGTGGCTTAAAATAGATAAATATCGTTACAAAGGAGAAATGGTAATTATTCTTGATGGTTTTAAAAAATTAAAAAAACATGACATATCAGAAAAAATCTTCAATACATTTTTAATATTAAGAAAATTTTTTTCATTAAAAACATCAGTTTTAATTACTTCTCAAATACACGAGATTAATAAAAATAATTTATATCAATACGTTATAAAGAAAGAAAGTGACAAGATTATTTAAATAATGTATGATTTATTTTTGAAGTTGACCAAACAGTCGCTGTTTAATTTTTAAAGATTAAAAAGAGGAAAGTCCGGGCTCCATAGAGCAAGGTGCCAGATAACATCTGGAAAGCGCAAGCTTATGACTAGTGCAACAGAAAATAAACCACCTATTTTTTATTAATAAAATATGGCCAGGGTGAAAAGGTGTGGTAAGAGCACACCGCATAATTGGTAACAATTCATGGCATGGTAAACTCCACCTGGAGCAAAGCCAAATATAGGGTAAAAATTTTTATTTCGTATTGCTCGTACTTTATAAACCTGGGTAGGCTGCTTGAATTAGTAAGTGATTACTAATCTAGATGAATGACTGTTAAAACAGAACCCGGCTTACAGGTCAACTTCACTAATCTAAAAAAATTTATAAAGGTAATAAATTTATTACCTTTAGTTAATTTTTAAAATATTAAAAAATCCAATTTAATTTCCAGAAATCTGCATTTCTGATAATAACACTGAACCACATTGAATATTATTACGTCTATCAACATCATTACTAATACTGATAATATTATTCCACATATTTCTTAAATTTCCAGATATAGTAATTTCATTGACAGGATAAGAAATCTTTCCTTTTTCAATCCAAAATCCTACTGCTCCACGCGAATAATTACCACTGATTATATCTACACCTTGTCCCATTAACTCTGTTACCAATATTCCTTGATTCATATTTTTCAAAAGTTCTTCAAAAGATATATTTCTATTTGAAACTAACCAGTTATAAATTCCACCACAATTTCCTGTGCTATTTAATTTAAGTTTACGGGCGTTATAACTATTTAACAACCAAGTTTGCAATATACCATTTTGAATAATATATTTACTTTTTGTTATTACACCTTCATTATCAAAGGGTTTACTTGCTAAACCTTGTTTTAAGTGAGGATTTTCTTCGATATTAAGCCAATCAGGAAAAATTCTCATTTTTAAATCATTAATTAAAAATGTAGATTTTTGATAAACATTATCACCACTAATAGCATGAATAAGATGTGAAAAAAAAATATGTGATATTTCAGAGGAAAAAATAACAGGAGATTTCATAGTATGTATCTTTCGAGAACCTAATCTGGATATAGCTCGTTTAGCACTGTTATAACCTAATATTTCCGGTTTTACTAAATCATCTATTTTTCTCGAAATAGAATAATCAAAATCTCTCTGCATAGAATTTTTATCTTGAGCAATCATGCAGTTATAAGTTGAATAACGAGTGGATTTATATTTTTCTAACATACCTAGACTATTTCCAAAGATATTTATAGTTATATGACTATTAAAAAAACTACCTTCGCTATTAATAATTCTTTTATCAAATTCAAAAGCTGCTTTCTCTGATAAAAGAGAAAGATTGATTGCATTTTCTATATTAAATTCCCATGGATGAAATAAATCAAGTTCCATACAATGGAAACATAAAGATTTTATATCCGGTAAACCTGAAAAAAAATCAGAAGAAGAATACTTTGAAATATTAATCGCCCTTTCTAACATTTTCTGAATACTATCAATACTAAAATCTTTTGATGAAACACTACCTTTAGAAAATTTATTATAAACTGTTATAAATAACGCACCATCACTATTAAACTCTACATTTTCGATAATACTATTTCTTACATTAACACTAATACCTATTGTTTTTTTTATAAATACTTCAACAGAAGTATTTTTTCTTTTAGATAATTGTAGAGTTTCTTTTACTCTTTTCAAAAGAAATAATTCTTCTTTTTCTATTTCTTTAATTAATTCCATATATATAAACCCTTTTAAACATGTTTTTTTAGATGTAAATATTATATTAAAAAACACTTAAAATTAAAATAAATTACTTTATACAAAATATAGATATAATTACTCTTCAATGTTAAAATTTATTTAATATTGAACACTTGTTTTCACGTTTTATTAATATACCAGAGTCATTAAATATTTCTTTTAAGGAAAAATATGAATTTTAATAAAATTATTGCTGGTGATGATATACCAAATGATATATACGTAATCATAGAAATCTCATCAAATTCATCTCCTATCAAATATGAGGTAGATAAAAAATCAGGTATGCTTTTTGTAGATCGTTTTATACCTACTCCAATGTTTTACCCCTGTAACTATGGCTATATTAATCAAACTTTGTCTCTCGATGGTGATCCTTTAGATGTTTTAGTACCTTCACATTATCCAATACAACCTAATTGTGTTATTCATTGTAAACCTATTGGTATATTAAAAATGCAAGATGAATCAGGAAATGATGCTAAAATCATAGCAGTACCAAAAAGTAAAATTTGTCAAGAATATAAAAATATAAATGACATATCAGATATATCAGAATTATTAAAACAACAGATTTCTCATTTTTTTCAACACTATAAAAATCTAGAAAAAGAAAAATGGGTAGAAATTATTGGATGGGGAGACTGTCAAGATGCGAAATTAGAAATTAAAAATGCATATAATCGTGCTAAAAAATAAACACAACACATTTTAAAATAAAAAATATTTTTTAATAAAACTAAAAAACAAAGTTTTTTTCATTAATTTTAAAATAAAATAAAGCAAATTTTATATATCCAATTAAATCATATTTTTCAAGTAAATAGTGTAAATTCAATTGTGAAGAAAATTTTACCTTTATTTTAGGAAAAATTAACACTGATATTTTTTTGCTATTAAATGTAAGATTCCATTCTGTATTAATAGGATTCTTTAAAAATGGATTTAATGCAAACAATATCTTTCCTTTTTCCATTATAATTTCTTGCTTAATTTTAATAGAATCTATTTTTCCTGAAAAATAAGGGAAAAATAAAGTTATATACTTTAATATATTGTTACTTCTAATAAAAATATTTTGAAAACTAACATCAGCCGAAACTTTAGGCTGATATAAAGTTCCAAAAATTTTTATTTGGCTTTGAAAAATACCATTTACTTCTTTAAAGTTTGTAGTAAAAAAATTCAAAAAAGAAAAAGGAAAATCATATATAGTAAATTTACCTTTCATATTTTTTTTATTGTAAAAATCCATAATGTTTAAATATCCAACAATACTTTTTTTTTGTGATGAATTTCTTATCTTTTTTACCATCCATTGACTTTTAAAATTATTATCTATTAAATTAATAAGTATTTTAGAATACTCTATATTTTCAATTAAAGTTTTTTTATTTATTTTTTTTTCTAATTTTATATTCTTACCTATTAAAATTATTTTTCCATCAGATATTTTTTTTCCTAATGTCCACTTTAATTTTGAATTAATAGATAATTCACTTTTAAAACTCAAGGGAGATACATTGAATATATTAAAAAGAGACATCTTTGTATTATATAAAAAAGATGAGATGATATGGCTTTTTTTAATATTTTTTTTATAAAAATTACTTATATTATGATTAGAATCATAGTAATTAATTAAACTATCTTTATTTGCATTTATTTGCCCCCAAAAAGTTCGAATATTCATTTTTTTAAAAAAACCATACCAATTTCCTGTTTTTTTATTAAAAATTCCATTTATTATGAAATTTATGTACAATTTATGACTTTTTAATAAAAAAGAAAAATTCTGTTTATAATTATTAGAATCTGTTTGAACGTGTAAAGCATTAATACAAAAATTATTAAAATTAATTTTTTGTGCATCTATTAATATTTTCCCTAAAAATGTATTATTAATATTCATTTTTGTAAGTATTTTAACATTTTTTAAATATATGTCATTCCATTCTAAATTCTTGGCTAAAACTTTACTTGTTATGATAGGAAATAAATCATGACCATAAAAATTTACTTTTGCTTTAATTTTACCATTTAAATCAGGAAAAAAATAATTTAAATTATCAGCATAAAAAGATGAATAAATATTGTAATTTTTTCCTAATAAACCTTTTAATTGTAATTTATTACCTCCTAAAAATAAATTTATTCTAGGAATTTCTATAAAGTTAGAGTTTTTATAATATAGAGCACCTAATATAGAAAATTTCTTTTTCATTATATTACCATTTAAATTTATTTTAGGAATGTCTAAATTATAAACATTATCATCATCAGATTTTCCTGCTATATTAATTTTTCCTATCAATTTTAATATGTATTGATTATATTTAATATTATCCTCTAGATTAATTATTTTTTTATAGAATTTCGTTTTTTTTATCGGGAAAAATTTAATTTTTTTTAAAAATATATTCTTAAAATTACCTTGCGCCTTAAAATCAATAAAAATTGACGGCAAACCTTCTAGAGTCAAAATATTTTTTAAAGATAAAAAATAATTATTTATTTTTCCTTTTAAAACACCATAAAGATTATCTAATTTTAATGTACAATCTTTTTTAATTGGCCAAAATAAATTTTTGCTCTTTAATTTTATAAAAAATGGATAATCTAGATTATTCAAAAGTACTGTTCCATTAATTTTAATCTTATATAAATCTTTAGATTTTAATTTAAACGTAAGTTTATTGTGTGCATTTAAATCAGATTTAAATGAAAAATTTATCATTCTATTGTACAATCTTGGTATTACTACTTTATTTTTTATAAAACATGAAATCGATTGATCGTTATGAAAAAATACTTTTCCATAAGAGTTTATTTTGAAAAAAGACGAATCTATTTTTAAATTTTTTATTTTTAAAATGCTATTGTTTATTTGAGCTTTCAACTCTATTTGAAATACATTATTATTTTTATAATCTATGAATTTTATTCTATTACATTTTAAAAATTTTAAATTAATGTTTAACGGGATATTTTTTTTTGTTTTGTTTGAAAAAAATTGCAATATATTATATATTTTTTTAGTATTATTAAACTGCTTTACAAAAGTTAATTTTTTTAAAATATTTTTTTTTTAGATGAGATTTTAAAGATGATAAATGAATGGAATCTACATAAGTGGGCGAAAAAATAATATTATTATTAATCAATTCTATCTTGCTTAAAACATTTAAAAAAAATATATGTACTTCGGGTGATTTAAAAGAAATTTTATCTGCATGTATTTTTTCAAAAATTATAGGATATTTTATAAAAATATTATTTTTTAAAATGCTAGAGGATACATTATTTTTTGAAAAATTAATAGCATCATTATTTTTTAATGAAACAATCAAATTTTTTGTTTTAATCTCCTTAAAAATTGTTGAAATTTTAAATAAAGATCTAGTATCTAGAATTACATGTACACTATTAGCTGTCATTGACATTCCAAAAACACTATATTTAATATTTTTTAATGTAAAATCACGCCAATTTCCTGATATTTCTTCCGCTTTTAATCCTATAAAAAAACGACTAGTAAAATTAAAAAACGTTTTAAAACCTGTATTACTTTCTATAAACAACAAAAAAATTACAAATAAAATAGAAAAAAAAATCAAAGATTTAGATAAGCATCTCTGATATATACTCATAAAAATTGTCCTGATTAAATATTAAATTATAAATGTAAAAATGAATTTATAATAAATCAACTAATAGTTAAAATAACATATTTTATATTAAAAATAATAAAAAAACGATATTTTTCTATTCTCTGAGTATTGTTTTTTTAAATTATTTTATAAAAAATTTATGCTATATTAAAAATTAATTTCAATTATAAAACATATTAGATTCTATCTAATAAAAAATATCAAAAATTAAACAACTGTTATAGTTTTTTATAATATGTTAAAATATTTTTCCGTTTTATAAATAAAATAACGTTCATAAAATTAATTAATTTAAAACACATTAAATTTTAATTTAAGAGAAAAAATTATGTCACGTATATGTCAAGTCACTGGCAAAAAAAGAATGATTGGTAATAATCGTTCTCATGCTATGAATGCAACTAAAAGAAAGTTTTTAATAAATATTCAATATCATCGATTTTGGATTTCTGATGAAAAAAGATTTATTAAATTACGTATTTCAGCTAATGGGATGCGTTGTATTGATAAACAAGGTATTGAAAAAATTATAAAAAAAATAAACTGTAAAAAATAAAGGTGACTTAATGGCTAAAAAAAATCGTGAAAAAATAAAAATGATATCATCTGCAGGAACTGGACATTATTACACTACAACTAAAAATAAAAGAAATACACCAGATAAATTAAAATTTAAAAAATATGATCCTGTCATTAGAAAACATGTCTTATATAACGAGGGAAAGATTAAATAAAAAATAATCAATTTTTATTAAAAAATTTTTTAATTTTTAAAGTAAAACTAAAGTATAATTTTTTGAAAATTATACTTTATTTATAAGAATTTAAAAAAATTTACGTTGATAATATTTAAATCAATATATAAAAATTATACATGTAAAAAAGTATTATTTATAAAAATAATCAAATCATTTAATATTTTTTCAAAAAAAGGCAATGTAACTGGTATTAAGAAATATAAAACTAATATCCCTACTATTAAATTTAATGGGAAACCAATAGAAAAAATAGATATTTGAGGAGATAAACGATTTAATAAACTCATTATAAAACTAAGTGATAATAAAATAATCATAATTGGCAAAACAAACAAAATACTATTTAAAAAAATATAACTAGAAAATTTTAATAAAATAAAAAAAACATTTGCATTTAAAAAATAACTATCAATTGGCATACTATAAAAGCTATCAATTAATATAGAAATTAAATAAAGATGAGTATTAAGCACTAGAAAAAACAACAAGGACAGGATATTTAATAAACGAGATATTACAGAAGTACCAATATGACTACTACTATTAAAAAAGGTTGCAAATGATAAACCCATTTGCAATCCTATTATTTCGCCAGATAAATTTACTGTAACAAATAATAATTGCGCAGTAAAACCTAAAAAAATACCAATTAATATTTGTTGTAAAAACAATAAAAATCCAAAACATGAAAATAACTCTGCATGAATTTCAGGCAAAAAAGGAAAGACTAACCAACTAATCATAGCAGATAAAACGATTTTATTTTTTTTATTGATAAGTGTATCATTAAAAATAGGTGCAGCAGAAAAAAAAGATAAAATTCGTACCATGGGCCAAAAAAAATTACTGATTAAGATTGTCAATTGCAAACTATTAAATGTTAACATTATTTGATAGTCAATGGTATATTATTAAATAAATTATGCATATAATCAAGCATAACACCTAACATCCAAGGTCCAAGTATTACTATTACGCCTAAAACAGAAATAATTTTAGGAATAAAGGATAAAGTTTGTTCATTAACTTGTGTTGCTGCCTGTAATACACTAATAATTAAACCGCTAATTAAAGCTGCTAATAATAATGGCAAAGCAATAATTAATGCAACTTTCATAGAATTATGAAATAATTCCATTACATATTCAGATGTCATAAATAAACATCCCCATTTTCAAAGTTAATTTAAAATTATTTATAATACATAAAAATATTTTATAAAGATTTTATGTATTAAAACTTTGTGCTAATGAAGTAATTAATAGTTGCCATCCATCTACTAGAACAAACAACATTAATTTAAAAGGCAAGGAAATTGTTGAAGGTGGTACCATCATCATACCAAGAGCCATTAATACACTAGCTACAACTAAATCAATAATTAAAAAAGGTATAAAAATAGTAAATCCAATTTGAAAAGCAGTTTTTAATTCACTTGTAATAAATGATGGCAATAAAATTCGCATTGGTATATCGTTTTTATTTTCATAATAGGAAATATTTGCTAATTTTGAAAATAACTCTAAATCAGGCATACGTATTTGATTTAACATGAATTTTTTTAACGGAATCGAACCTTTTGAAATAGCATCTTCCATATTTATCTTTTCTTCGCTAAATGGCACATAAGCATCTTGATATATTTTATCAAATGTAGGCGACATTATAAAAAAGGTTAAAAAAAGTGCTAAACCAATTAATATTTGATTTGGTGGCGCGTATGGAGTGCCTAACGCATTTCGTAATAGACCAAAAACAATGATAATTCTTGTAAAACTAGTCATCATTAAAAGAAATGCTGGTAGAAAAGTCAAAGATGTTAAAAAAACTAACGTTTGTACTGGTACAGACCAAGTTTGCCCACCATCATCTAAAACATGACTTGTTAATCCGGGTATTTCTGCACGAACTGTTGGACAAAGTAATAATAAAAATAAAAATGGAATAATTCGATAAAACATTGTTTTTTTCCAGAATATTTTAGAAAAATTTTTTAAAGAACGATTAAAAGATTTTTTTTGAAACAAAGTATCATCTATTTTTTTTATTTTTTCATCTTTTAAAACAGATGAAAATGTATACAAATGAGTAATATTTTTTGTTGTTACACCTAATAACAATCTTACTTTTTTAACTTCTACTAAGACAATAGATTCTTGTGATCCAATAGATAATCTATCTATAATTCTCATACAAGATTTTATGTTATTAATTTTAAAAAAAGAAATTTTCTTTAAGATCCAACTTAAAAATAATATTAGTAATATTATTTCAGATAACGAACTGATTATTTGAAAAAATTTTTCACTATTAAATATCGGCTGAAAAGTATTTGATATTGATTGAAAAAACACATTATTTTTCATAAAATTTAGATTTAAGATAAAACATTGATAGTTTTTAAAGAATTTTTTATTTTCGTGATTCGAAGACCATAGTTTTTTTCTAAAATTACAATTTCACCAGATGCAAATAAATGCCCATTAATAAAAATATTTAATGGTTTGTTTATTGATTGATCCAAAATTAACATGCTTCCCTTTGAAAATCCAAGAAAATCTTTAATTTTTATTTTCGATTTTCCTAATTCAATAGTAATGCTAACTAATGTATTAAGTATAACGTGTTTGCTATCTATTTCATTTTGAGAATCATTTGTTATACTTTTATTTAAATTTTTTTCAGATGATAAATTTTTATTAATCTCTTGGCTTTCAAGTATTTTTTTTTCAGAATCGATTAATTTTTTATTATTAGAGTTTTTCTCTATATTACTCACTAGATTGTTCCTTATCTTGATTGGACTCTAAATTATTATTAATAAACTCTTCTATAAAAACAATAGATTGTTCATTAAATCTTTTATAACTTCCAAAAAATATAGCTTGATCTTCTACAAATCCTGTAATTTTATCAGGTTTTTCGATTAATAACACATCTCCTACCAATAAATTATAAATTTTATTATATGAAACAGAAATACCAATTATTTTAGATATAATATTTAATTCAACATTATATATATCATTCAAAGAAAGTTTATTCTCAATATTTTTTTCTATGCATATATTTTTATGACTATTATTTTTTGAAATAACTATTTTCTTGTTTATATGTTTAAGTATTGATATTGGAATTAAAATGTTGAAAAAAACTTCTAAATTATTAACATTAAAATTAAAATAATTAATTAAAAATACTGTATTAGGATTAAAATTAGATTGTTTAAAATCAAAAAATGTTTTTTTATTAATAAAATTCATTTCTGTTAAAAAATATTTTTTATAAATTTTAGAAAAAGAAGTTGTTATAAATTCAATAATTTTTTTATTAATAAAAGTTTCAGTAGATGTAATATCTGTTATTTTTTTAATTTTATCTGTAAAGCTACCTCCACCTCCGAATAAAATATCTATGATAATAGACAAAAAATCATCAGAAAAAATTATAAAAGATTGATATTTATAAGGCAATATTTCTACCAAGTTAAGACATCGCAAATTTTTTATAATTTTTTTATTAGGATCATAAGATCCTATCTTCATATTACAGAAAGTTAATTTCATACTATTTTGAGTAAAGCTAGAAAAAAATTTTATGAATTTTTCCGTAAAACAATTATTAATGTCTTCTAATATTTTAATTTCATATCCTTTTAAAGGATTATGTAAATGATTTTCTCTTTCATAAATTTTTTTAAGTTTATTATGTGAATTATTACTTTTCCCCATTTGCATACCTCACAGGTAAAAGTTATTAAAATATAAGTGAAACATTCGATTTTTTATATCGAACAGCATGATTATTTTTTTTAAAATAAATATTCCATATTTTTTGTCAAACTAATACATCAATTGGTGTATATTTTGTTGAATTTAAATTTTTTTCATGTATATTAAATATTTTTTTAAAATTATTGATATAATCTATATTTTTATAAATTTTTAGTTTTTTATTTTTTAAAGAACTATAAATATTAAATTCTTCTAATTTAATTCCATTTTTCGTTAATGAATTACGTAAAAAAGGCATATAACTATCTAAAAATTTTCTTACTTCATTATATTTAGAGATAAATTTTAATATGACAGCATTATTTTTCATGCTAATTATAATATGTATAGATCCTAAATATTCTGGCTTTAAATGTATTTCTGCTTGATTATATTTATTAAAAATTGATAAAAGTATTTTTTGACTAATTAATTTTTTCCATTCAATAGAATTTTTTGTATCATTCAAAATCAATGGTTCAATATGTAATTTCATAGGTTCTTGTTTGTGAAAAATTTTGAATAAATTTCTTTTATCAATCATATTATCAATTGTATTAAAGTTTTTGTATAAAGATGAGATATCTTTATTTTTTTTTATATTCAATGGAAAAATTATTTTTTTTTCATCTTTTCTGAGTTTTACTTTAGTTTTATCAATATTAGAAATTTGATTGTTTATTTTCTTTAAATAAAAATTATTTGTTATGCTTATATTATTTAATTCATTAGTTTGCTTAAATTCATTTTCATTCTTTATAAGTTTATTTAATAATGTTTCTTTTTTTAATATTTTAAATATTTCTTTGTTTTTTTTTGTTTTAAAGTTTTTTATATTTTTTAAAAAATGAATAGTATTCAATAAACTATTTTCATCTTTGTCTATTTTTTTTTTTTGTATTTCATCATCTTTAATATTATTAAAATTTTTAGAATCAATAACTATATCTTTTTTAATTAAAATATTTAATAAATTATTAATTATAAAATTAGCACATATAATACTTTTATTATCATCATCTTTTTTTTCTTCTGTCAAAACATTGTCAAATTCCATTTCTTTAGTTAGCAAAAATTTATTTAATTGATTGAAAATCGATTTTGATAAATCTGATTCATAAATAATATCAAAAAAATTATCACTTTTTTTAAAAGGAGTATTTTTCTGTGATGCTATATTGCAAATAATTTCTAACATTATAATAAACATCCTTTTTTAAAAAAATTTAATTGAAAAAAAGTTTCATTAATCATTTCTTCTCGTAGTTTTTTTATCTTTAATATTTTTTTTTTATTTATTGTATTTAAATGCTTCCAAACTTTCAGTTTAATTTGATTTTTGGACCATGATTTTAAACTTTCTTCAACTATTTTTTCATTTTTTTTAATGCTATTCATATTTTCTTTGATAATTTTTTGTAATATAGAAATGAAATCATTGTAGTTCTGCCACTCATATATACCAATTCCCGATATCATTTTTTTATGCATTTTATTTAAATATTCTTTTTGATAATTAATCAAAAGTTTTAATTGTTCGTTATTCTGTTTGTTTTTTAAATTAAGATTTTTAATATTAATTGTTTCTTTTTCAATTTTCTTTTTTTCTATTTCTTCTAACAAAGAAAATAAAAACTTTTTATATTTCATTAGTACAAGACATCCAGTATATTTAGAGATCAAAGAAATATTTTATTTAATTCTTGACAAGAAAAAACATAATCACTTTTTTCTGATATTTTTTGTTGTAAAAATTTTTCTAATTGTGGCCAAATTTTAATAGCATGATCTAAGATTAAATCAGTGCCAGAAATATAAGCACCTATATTTATTAAATCTCTATTTCTTTGATAAGAAGAAACTAATTTTTTGAAATAAAAAGCTTGATAATGCTGTTTGGAATTAACAATACTAGGCATAACACGACTGATAGAAGATTCAATATCAATTGCAGGATAATGACCTAAATCAGCATAATAACGAGATAATATAATATGTCCATCTAAGATAGAACGAGCAAGATGTGAGACTGGATCTTGTTCATCTTCACCTTCAGTTAAAACGGTATAAAATGAAGTAATTGAAGCTTTATTTTTATTGACTCTTCCTGTACGCTCTAATAAATTTGGAATTATTGAAAATATAGAAGATGGATAACCTTTAGAAATAGGTAATTCTCCTAAAGATAATGCAATTTCTCGTTGTGCCATAGCATAACGAGTTAAAGAATCCATGATTAACAATACGTGTTTATTGCTTCTATAAAAATATTCTGCAATATTAGTAGCATAAGATGCTGCTTGTATTTTTAATAAAGGAGATACGTCTGCAGGCGCAGCAATAACTACGGATCGCGATAATCCTTCAACTCCTAATATGTTTTCTATAAAATCTTTTACTTCTCGACCTCGTTCTCCAATTAAAGCAATAATAATAACATCAGCTTGTGTATATCGTGCCATCATACCAAGTAAAATACTTTTACCTAAACCAGAACTAGAAAAAATACCTATTTTTTGACCTCTTCCAATAGTTAATAGTCCATTGATAGCACGTATTCCGGTATCTAACACTTGAGTAATTGGAGTTCTATTTAATGGATTAATAGTATAATTTTTAATCGTAGTATAATATTTACGATCGATTTTAGGTAGTCGATCTAATGGTTGACCTCGACCATCTAATACCCTTCCTAATAATTCTGCACTTAATGGCATTTTTTTTATAATACAGTCTGCATCATTTCCTAATTGTGCAAAAACACGAGCACCAGGAAAGGCTCCATTAACTTCTTCGCAAGATAATAGAAGAGTTTTTTCTCCTGAAAAACCTATTACTTCAGCACTAATATTTGTATTTTTACCGTCTATTTTTCTTTCAATAAAACATTCTGAACCAATAGGCATTTTTAATCCTACAACTTCTAAAACTAATCCATTAATACTAACAAGACGACCATAATTAATAGCATCAGAAAGCTTCTCAATTCTATCTTCAAAAGAAGAAAACGTTTTTAAAAATTGAGCAAATCTTAAATTCATTAATATTCCTCTGAATAAATAAGACGACATAATTCCTGCCATCTGGCATCTATTGTAGCATCTATATCAACACTTTCTGATTTAATTTTACAACCATTTAAGTCCAGACTATCATCGCAAATTAATATCCATTTATAAGTATTTAAAAAATCTTTAAAAGTGTTTTCTATTAATTTTTTGTTGTTAGGATGAATTATAAGTTGTGGTTTTTTTAAAAAAATACCGTCTTTATTGATAATTTTTTTTATGCTATTTATTAAAACTGATTTATCAATGTCGATATTTTTACCAATTACATAAGATGCAATTTTTAAAACTGTTTTTAGTAATTGAGAACATAATGCATTTTCAAAAATGGAAAGAGCATTTTCAAAATCTAAAAATAAACTATTTAATTTATTTTTTAATAAAATATTTTCTTCTTGAGCTTGTAGAAATCCTTTTTTAAAACCTATTTCATATGCTTTAGTTTTTTTTAAATTTATTTCAACTTCTTTCTTATCTGCAATAAAATTTTTTTGATTGTTTGACTCTATCAAAAAATCTTCTTTTTTAAATTCATCAGAGTGTAATAAAATTTTTTTATTTTTTTTTATATTTTTTAAAAATATTTTTTTTGGATACCATCGTGTCCATTTTTTTTCTAAGATCGAATTAGGCATAATACTCTCTTAAATTTTTCAATGAAACTTTTCCATTTTCAATAATACTTTTAATCATTATTAAAATTAATTTTTGTTCATTTTTTATAGAAACATCAGAAATATAAGATTTTTTTTCTAGACTTAAAGACAGTTTATTAGATTCTATATCAGACATATTTTTAAAAAACTTTTCCCTAATAGTAGAATTGGTTTTTTGAAGTGCAATATACAACTTTTCTTCTTCTATATTTTTAATTAATAACTTAATATATTCATCATCTATATCCACTAAATTTTCAAACAAAAACATTTCTTCAACAATTCTACTTGCTAATTTTTCATTAACTATACTAATTTTTTTTATTGTTTCTTTTTCATCTTTCATTTTCATCGAATTTAAAATTTGAGCAGCAGTTTTCATGCCTCCTTTCTCTGATAAAATTAATTTTTTATTTAGCAATAAATTATTAATAACTTTAGTTAATTCAACTAAACAAGATTCTTCGATACCACGAAAATCTATAATTCTTAATATAATTTCAGCTCGTTTTTTATTACTAAGAAAGGAAAGAACTTGGGCTGATTGATTTTTATTTAAATATACAAGTATTGTCGTAACAATTTGCGGATGTTCATTATCTAATAAAAAGGCTACTTGTTCAGCTTTCATATAATTCAGTGCTTTAATACATATTTTAGCATTACGAATTTCTAATGCTTCTTTTACTAAAGAATTTCCTTGTTTTTCTCCTAATGCTTTAGTTAACATGTCAATAAGATATTCATCACTGTTATTACAATTAAAAGCATTGTTTTTTATTGCGAGATCATAACACTCTAAGAGTATTTCATTTAATTTTTTAGTAGACACTCTTTTAATATTCACCATAGCATTAATTAGTTCTTGCACTTCAAAAGGAGTTAAATGTTTTAATATTTCTCCTGCTTGATCAGACCCTATTGCTATTAATAACAATGCACTTTTTTCAGTACCATTTAAGATCATATTTTATCACTCATCCATTGACGAATAATCAACGCTATAGTACGTGGATTCTGATTAGATATATTAGAAATTTGATGGATTAATTTATCTATATTTACGTTTTTTTTAATATCTACTTGCGTAACATTTTTCTCTAAAATATTATGTGTTTCTACATGTTTTTTATCTTGCATAACTAATGTATTTTCAAAAGTATTGTTTTTTGAAAAAGGACAAATATATTTTTTTAATAAAAAGAAAAGAAATAAAGAACAAAAAAACCATGGTGCAATGGCAAACAAAAAATCAGATAATTCAAATGTGTTTAAATGATGTATTTGAACTGGCTTTTTTTCATTATATTTAGCAAATGATGCGTTTACAAGATGAATAGTATCTCCTCGAGATTTAGAGTATCCTATAGCTTCTCGTATTAATTTTTCAATATTTCTTGTTTTTTCTACAGTTAAAGGAACTAATTTTCCATTCTTGTCTTTAGTAAAATTAACTATCACTGCTGCTGATAATCTTTTAACTTCTCCTATATTCATTTTAGTGTGTGATACACTATGATTTAATTCATAATTTATAGTATTATCACGATTAATGTTACTGTTAATAGGCGTATCATTATTTTTTAAATTTTGAGTATTTTTTATAGAATTTGATTGTTTGATATCTTCATTACGATTTTTCTTATTAAAATAAATATCATTATTAGATAAAGCATTCGGTATATCTGATTTGATAGATTTCTTCTCTATTTCATCATGAATACTTATTTGATGAGATCTTATTGATTGGTTTTTACGGTTAGTATTCGGTGAATATTTTTCCTGTGTTTTTTCTTGTGCATTAAAATCTATCTGTGCAGTCACTTCCGCATAAATATTACCAATTCCTACTAATGGTTCTAAAATATCTTTTATTCTATTTTTATAACGAGTTTCAATATCTTCAGAATACTTAAATTGTAAATCATTAACTTGATCATATTCTAAAGAGTTCTGATTTAATAATTTTCCAAATTGATCTACAATAGTAATATTTTCTACTAAAAGATTAGATATACTACTTGATACTAAATGTAATATTGCATTAATTTGTCCTGTATCTAATGTTCGTCCTGGCTGAAGTTCTAACACTACAGAAGCTGATGATTTATTTTTATCTTGTTGTAGAAATAATGATGATTTAGGAAATGCTATATGTATTCGAGCACTTTTTACAGAATGAATCCTTTGTATAGTTCGAGCTAATTCTCCTTCTAAAGCACGCTGATAATTTATTTGCTCATTAAATTGACTTACTCCAAATTTTTCTTTATCTAATAGTTCAAACCCAACACCACCACCTCTAGGAAGATTATTTTCTGCCAAACGTAAACGAATTTCATAGACTTTATCTTTTGGAACTGATATTTGACTTGATGAATCAGAAAATTGATAGGGAATTTTCATTTGATTTAATTCATTAATAATAGCTCCACCATCTTCATTAGACAAATGATTATATAAAACTTGATACTCAGGAGATTTAATCCATATTGAAACAGAAACGGCAGTAATAACTGCAGCTGTTAGTAAAATAATTAAAACACGAGAATTTTTTAAAAAATGAGGTAAAAAATTATTAAATTTTTTTTTCTCTTTTAAAACTGAATCTTCTATAGTGCTGAAATTCATGAAATCTTCCTATCTAAATTAGTCCTAGCTATAATTCAGTGAGAATTTAAAAATCTCACTAATTAGTATGAAATAAAAAAATTTCCTATTAAATTTATTGTTTAATTAAAATATAATATTAATATTTTTATTAATATTTTTATCTTTTATAACATGATATTATTTTTATCTTTATAAAGATATGATAGTATTTTAAAAATCTAAAAAAAAATATAAAAACCATTTATAATGAGGAAGATTATGTTTATTGATAATATCAATCATCAGAATATTAATACAAAAATCAATTTGTTAGATACAAATACAAAAACGCAAAAAAAAGGAAATGACAAGTTTATAGACTATATAAAAGTAGCATTAGAAGAAATAAGCCAAACTCAAAATCGCGCAAAAATTGATTCTGAAAAATTTATATTAAATCAACCAGGAATATCTCTAAACGACGTAATGATAAATCTAGAAAAATCTTCTATTTCTATACAAATGGCAATCCAAATAAGAAATAAAATTGTTTCAGCTTATCAAGAAATAATGAGTCAACAAATCTAACTTATAAAACTTATAAAGTTTGCTGTGCTGAAAAAAATTTAGCACAGTATCAAAAAAATCTTGAAGTAATTTTTAAAAAATAAAAGAATTCTTCTATAATTTTTATAAAAATTTTATATTTTTATAAAAATTTAGATTTATAACATTAATTTTAATGGAGCTAAGCGGAATCGAACCGCTCACATCTTGCATGCCATGCAAGCGCTCTACCAAATGAGCTATAGCCCCAAAATATTACAATATAAAAACACATGAATCCTGTCAATTTATTTTTTATAAATTATATTAAAATAAATATTCAAAAACATATTTTTTATAAAACCTAAACATGATCTGACTAAAAATTATATGTGTCAAATTTTTTATAAATAATTCTTATATTTACTAAAATAAAAATAGTTCTAAAAAACACTATTATCTATAAATTCTTAATATAATTAATTGCTTTTTTAATCCTTGATAAAACTCTTTCTCGGCCGATTAAATCAATTATAGAGCTTATGCTAGGTGAATACATATTTCCTGTCATAGAAATACGTAATACCATATTAACGTCTTTTTTTGTTACTTTAACATCTTTAGATATATCGTTAATCATTGTTAATATATTATAATTATCCCAAACAGATAATTTTTTCATTCTTTCATAAAATTCTTCTAAAATATGAACACTTTTTATTGTGAAATGTTTCTCTACTGCTATTTTATTAAAAACATCAAATTCTTCATAAAAATATCGACAAGATTCTGTTATTTCTTTTAAAGTATTAAAACGACTTCTTAATATTTTTACTACAGATTCTAAATCAGGACCATTTTTTATATTAATATTTTGGTTTTTCATGTAATCTTTAAGAAGATTAGAGATATGATTTAATGATAAATTGTTAATATAATGTTTATTTAACCATAAAAGTTTCTTCATGTTAATCGTACTAGGCGACTTACTGATAAATTTTAAATTAAATAATTCTTTCATTTCTGATATATTAAATATTTCTTTATCACCACAAGACCAACCTAATCGTATTATGTAATTTAATAGTGCTTCTGGTAAAAAACCATTTTTATGATAGTCGATGATATTTATAGCATTTTTTCTTTTAGAAATTTTATGGCCTTCTTCATCTAAAATCATTGATAAATGTGCATAAATAGGTATTTTACCTCCTAAAGAATTTAAGATATTAATTTGACGAGGTGTATTATTAATATGATCTTCTCCACGAATAACATGAGTGATTTTCATATCTAAATCATCTATAACAACACAAAAATTATAAGTAGGCATTCCATTACTACGTTGAATAATTAGATCATCTAATTCTGCATTATCGAAAATAATTTCCCCTCTAATTTTATCTTGAAATGCTACCCTACCAAAAAGAGGGTTTTTAAAACGTATTACATAATTTTGATTTAATCTATTTTCAATTTGTAAATTTCTACAAGTGCCAGGATAACGTGGTTTATCACCTTTTTTAATTTGATTTATTCGTATTTCTTCTAATTCTTGAGACGAACAAATACAAATATATGCATCTCTTTTTTCTAGAAGAACGTTAATAACTTCTTTATATCTATTTAATCGTTTAGTTTGAAAATAAGGACCTTCGTCCCAATTTAATCCCAACCATTTTAATCCATTGATAATAGAGTTAATAGAAATTGCTTTAGAACGTGAAAGATCAGTATCTTCTATACGAAGTACAAATTTTCCACCATGATGTCTTGCAAATAACCAAGAATATAAAGCAGTACGAATACTACCAATATGTAAATTTCCAGTAGGACTGGGTGCAAAACGAGTTTTTACTTTCATGCATTCCTTAAGAAAATATTAATTTAGAAATTATTAATAAATTATATAAATATTATTTTAATATTAGTATTACTGAGTTTTTTTAAAAAAAGATTATAATTTAATCAATATGATTAAATTTTCAACAAACAAATGTTATTTTTTAAAAAAAGATTGACTCTATTTCTTCTGGCTTTACAATATATATATAGATTTATAAAAGGGTGATTAGCTCAGTTGGTAGAGCTCCTCCTTTACACGGAGGAAGTCGGCGGTTCAAGTCCGTCATCACCCACCAAAAATTATTAAAGAATTTTTAAAGGGTCGTTAGCTCAGTTGGTAGAGCAGTTGACTTTTAATCAATTGGTCGCAGGTTCAAATCCTGCACGACCCAAAAAATTAGTACTATTTAGTACTATTTAATAGAATCAAAGATTTTAACTCTTCTTCATTAATCATTTTAATATTTAAATTTTTAGCTTTAAAAAATTTAGACCCGAAATTTTTACCATAAATTAAACAATCTGTTTTTTGAGAAATATTATTTAGAATTTTTGCACCTAAATTTATTAAAATTCTTTTTAGTTCCATTCTTGAAAAAGAATTAAAAACTCCTGTTAAAACAATTTTTTTATGAAAAAAATATGTTTTTTTCATATCAAATTCATATTGATCTTGATCTTTCCAAAAAATTCCTACTTTTATGATTAATTCATTAACCATATCACGATTTGAAATTATAGAAAAATAGTTAAATATATTATTCGAAATAATTTTTCCCACTCCCTCTATATAATTTAATTTTAAAATATCAGCATTCATTAATTCATCTAATTTTGTAAAATAATTCGCTATTTTTTCAGAAACAGTCTCTCCTACACCAGGTATTCCTAAAGCATAAATAAAACGTTTAAAAGTAGTTTTTTTACATTCATGAATAGAATTAATAATATTTATACTTTTCTTATTTCCTACATTCTGCAATTTAGTTAAATCAAAATTTTTAAGATAAAAAAAATCTATTGGATTTTTAACCAATCCTTTTTGTATCAATTCGTTAATAATTTTTGGACCTAAACCAATTACATATAAAGATTTTTTTGAAAAAAAATGATACAATGATTTTTTTTTCTGAGCATCACATGTTAGTCCAGCATGACAGCGAATTATTTTTTCTTCAGCATTTTCTAGTAATTTTGTATTACATACTGGACAAAATTTAGGGAAAATAATTTTTTTTGCATTATTACAACGTGTAATTTGTATAACACTTAATAATTTTGGGATAACATCGCCAGAACGACAAATTATTACAGAATCATTAACATGTAAATTTAGTCTTTCTATTTCACTCTTATTATGTAATGAAGCCTTGCTGATCATAACTCCAGATATATAAACAGGATCAAAATAAGCTACAGGTGTAATCGATCCTGTTCTACCAACTTGAAATTTAACATCATTTAATGTCGTAATTCTTTCCGCAGAAAAAAATTTAAATGCTATAGCCCATCTTGGTGATTTTGTATTAAAACCTAATTTATTTTGTAATTCTATTGAATTTACTTTAATCACAATTCCATCTATATCAAATTCAAGAGATTTTCTCTTTTTTTCAAATTTTTTATAAAATTCTATGACTTCTATGTAACTTGAAGAAAGTACAATCTCTTTATTGACAGGTAGTCCCCAAGACAAACATTTCATCAATCGTTTATAATGAGTCGTCAACTCTTGATTATCTTCTGCAAAAAAATAACATCCATAACATGAAAATCTTAATTTTCTTTTAGCTGTTATTTTAGGATTAATATGACGCAATGAACCTGCTGCTGCATTTCGAGGATTAGAAAAACTTTTATTTTGATTCATGTTATATTTTTGATTTAATTTTATAAAATCAGATTTTAACATAAATACTTCACCTCGAATTTCTAACCTCTTAGGTATATCAGTTCCTTCTAATTTTAATGGAATTGATTCTATCATTCGAACATTAGCAGTAACATTCTCTCCTTTAAAACCATCACCTCGAGTTGCTGCCCGAACAAGAATCCCTTCTTCATAAATTATGCTAATAGCTATTCCATCTATTTTCAATTCGCAACAAAGAGACATTGTTCTCTCAATATTAATTAATTTTTTAATTCTTTTTTCAAAAGTTAAATATCCATTAATATCAAATGTATTTTCTAACGATAACATAGGAGAAAAATGTTTTATTTTTTTAAATTTATTTGATAAATTTGCTCCTACTTTTTGCGTCGGTGAATCTAAAGTAATAAGTTCTTTATTTTTTGATTCTAAATTATACAATTGATGTAACAAATAATCATATTCTGCATCAGAAACAATTGATTGATCTAATGTATGATAAAAGTATTGATATTTTAAGATGTTTTTTCGTAATTTGTCGATTTTATTTTTAATTGATGTCATAAATTTATTACATATATAATTATTATAAAAAAGATAAATTTTAAACTTAATCAAATTTTATAAATGAATAATATTAATATTTTAAAACATTTTTTATTATATAATTTTTATTTATAATATTAACAATAGAATTTTTTAATAATTGTTAAAAATAAGTATAATATAAAAATACTTAAATAATATTCTATTGAATATTATTCAAATTTTATAATACAGGAAAAACTTTTAAAAAAAGAGGAAAAATGAGTAAAACATATGAAGATAATTCTTTAACTATTGGTAATACACCCCTAGTTCGTTTAAAAAAAATTGGATATGGAAATATTTTGGTAAAAATAGAATCTAGAAATCCAAGTTTTAGTGTTAAATGCAGGATTGGTGCTAATATGATATGGAGTGCAGAAAAAAATAAAAAAATAAATAAAAATATAGAATTAATAGAAGCAACTAGTGGTAATACAGGAATAGCATTAGCTTATGTTGCTGCTTCCAGAAATTATCGATTAACTTTAACTATGCCTGATACAATGTCTATTGAAAGAAGAAAACTATTGCAAGCTTTAGGCGCAAAATTAATATTAACAGATGGAAAATATGGAATGAAGGGAGCTATTTCTAAAGCTAATGATATTGTATCATGCAATTCAAGTAAATATTTTTTATTGAAACAGTTTGAAAATCCAGCTAATCCCGAAATTCATGAAACAACTACTGGTCCAGAAATTTGGAATGATACTAATGGTAATTTAGATGTATTAATTTCTGCTGTAGGAACAGGAGGAACTATTACTGGCATTACGAAATACATAAAAAACACAAAAAGAAAAAAAAATTTTATTAGTATAGCTGTTGAACCTTCTGAATCAGCTGTAATTACACAATTTTTAGCAGGAAAAGAAATAAAACCTGGACCACATAAAATTCAAGGCATTGGGCCTGGATTTATTCCTAAAAATTTAGACTTAACGTTAATTGATCAAGTAATTACTGTTTCTAGCGAAAAAGCAATACTTATGGCTCAAAAACTAATGAAAAGGGAAGGGATACTAGCAGGAATTTCTTCTGGTGCCGCACTATATGCAGCAATCAAAATACAAAAACAAAAAAAATTTTTAGATAAGACAATAGTTGTTATTTTACCTTCTTCGGGGGAACGTTATTTAAGTACAGAATTATTTTCTAATCTATAGAGAAACCCATTAAAATACAATTTCCGCAATAAAAAAACTCTAAAAAATCTTGTTTTTATTACAGAGCTTGTATTCTAATAATTCAAAACAAATAATAAAATAATCTTTCAAAAATTTATTAAAATATTATATTAATACACTTTCATTAAGGAAAAAAAAATGTTTCAAAATCAAGTCGAAATAACTGCTCCGCATGGTTTACACACTCGTCCTGCAGCTCAATTTGTAAAAGAGGCAAAAAAATTTACTTCTGAAATTTCTATTATTTATAATGGCAAATCAGTCAATGCAAAAAGTTTATTTAAAATTCAAACACTAGGTTTAATACGAGGAAGTGTGATTACACTATCCGCTGAAGGAGAAGATGAACAACAAGCAATTGAGCATTTATCTGTAATAATGACAGAATTAGAATAAATTACTATTAACGAAGCAATTTTTAATTTTCCTAAAAATACTGAATACTGGAAGTGACATAAATAAAATAACTTCTGATTATTTTATAAAAAATATATTCGCCTGACACGTCATATTTCCATCTCTAAATAGATAAACTTTATTATTAAAGGTAATGTTATGATTTCAGGCATTTTAGCATCACCGGGTATAGCTTTTGGAACAGCTCTTTTATTAAAAGAAGAAGAAATTGTTATTAACCGGAAAATAATTACTATTAAAAATATTAAAAAAGAAATAAAAAGATTTTTTGAAGGCAGAAAAAAATCAATACAACAACTAACAGAAATAAAAATAAAAACAAGAGAAAAATTTGGAGAAAAAAAAGAAAGTATCTTTGAAGGTCATATCATGCTCCTTGAAGATGAAGAATTAGAAAAAGAAGTAACTACTTTGATAAAAGAAAAAAATATATCTGCTGCAGCAGCTACTGAATTAATCATTGAAGGACAAGCAAAAGCTCTAGAAGAACTGAAAGATGAATATTTAAAAAATAGAGCGATAGATGTAAGAGATATTGGAAACCGCTTATTAAAAAATATACTAAACCTTAATATTGTTGATTTGAATAATATAAATAGCGAAGTGATTTTAATTGCAAAAGACTTAACTCCTTCGGAAACAGCACAAATAAATCTAAAATATATTTTAGGATTTATTACTGATTTAGGAGGCAAAACATCACACACCTCAATTATGGCAAGGTCATTAGAAATTCCTGCAATCGTAGGAACTGGAAACATTACAACAGTAGCAAAAAATAATGATTATATTGTTTTAGATTCTATTAATAATCAAATTTTTATAAATCCATCTAATCAATTAATCCATCAAAAAAAAGAAATAAAAAAGAAGTATATTTCACAAAAAAATAAATTAATAGTTTTAAAAAGTTTACATGCTACAACTATTGATGGACATAATATTAAAATTGGTTCTAATATTGGAAGTCTTAAAGATATTGATTCTGCAAAAAAAAATGGTGCTGAATGTATTGGTCTATATAGAACTGAATTTTTATTTATGAGTAGAAATTCTTTGCCTACTGAAAATGAACAATTTCAAGCATATAAACAAATTGCAGAATTAATGCAAAATAAATCTGTCATCATTAGAACAATGGATATCGGTGGAGATAAAGATCTTCCTTATATGAATTTACCAAAAGAAGAGAATCCATTTCTCGGATGGCGTGCTATACGTATTTCGATGGATCGCAAAGAAATATTGCACACACAATTAAACGCTATTCTTAGAGCTTCTGCATTTGGTAAAATATGCATTTTATTTCCTATGATAATATCTGTAGAAGAAATTAGATTTTTAAAATCCGAAATTAAAAAACTTCAAATTCAATTAAACAATAATAGCATAGCGTTTGACGAAAATATTAAAATTGGTATCATGATCGAAACCCCAGCATCAGCGATAATAGCTGAACATTTAATAAAAGAAGTAGATTTTTTTAGTATTGGAACTAATGATTTAACACAATACACTTTAGCTGTTGATAGAGGAAATGATTTAATTTCACACCTTTATAATCCTATGAACCCATCTGTTTTAAAATTAATTAAACAAGTTATCGATGTTTCACATTCAAACGGAAAATGGACTGGCATGTGCGGAGAGCTGGCAGGAGATGAACGTGCCACTGTTCTTTTATTAGGCATGGGATTAGATGAGTTCAGCATGAGTTCAACAAGCATTCCTAAAGTTAAAGAAATTATTCGTAAAACGTCTTTTTCTGATGCTCAAAAATTAGCGCAAAAAGCATTGAAATTGCCTACTACTAAAGAAGTACTTCATTTAGTAGAAAATTTTATAAATAATTAAGATGCAAGAATATATTAAAAGATAAAATAAAAGTACTTAGGAGAAAAAAATGAGTTTCTTTTCTGATTTTTTCAACAGTAAAAAAACTAATTTTTCCAAAAAAATAGAAATTATTGCACCTTTATCAGGTGATATAATAAAAATTGAAGATGTACCAGATGATGTTTTTTCTAAAAAAATTGTAGGAGATGGAATAGCCATTAAACCATCAGGAAATCAAATTCTTGCACCAGTAAACGGAAAAATTGGAAAAATATTTGAAACTATGCATGCTTTTTCAATTATTTCGGAAGATAATGTTGAATTATTCGTACATTTTGGAATTGATACAGTAAAGTTAAAAGGAGAAGGTTTTAAAAAAAAAGCAAAAGACAATCAAAAAGTAAAAATAGGAGACGAAATTATCACATTTGATTTAGATTTTCTCACAGAAAAAGCGCAGTCTATTTTAACACCTGTCGTAATATCTAATATGGAAAATTTCAAAAAAATAAAAAAATCATCTGGGACTATTATTGCTGGAAAGACAGTTATTATCACTTTATATCATTGATTCATAATATAAAAACGGTGCTGTTATTTAGTACCGTTTTAATTATATACTATTAATATCAAATAACTTTAACGGAAAAATAATGCTTGATTTACATCAAATTATCGCTTCTATTATTATTGGAGTAATAGAAGGGATAACAGAATTTCTTCCTATTTCTTCTACAGGACATATGATTATAGCTTCTCATTGGTTAAATATAGAAAATAATAATACAAAAATATTAGAAACGTTTATTGCATTTGGTTCTGCATTATCAATATTATTTTTTTTTCATAAAAAGATCTTAAAGATAATAAGATTTAATATAAGTGTTAAAAATAAAAAGACAAAAACTATACATGTCCTTATTTCTATTTTACCTACAATATTTTTTGGACTTATATTTTATAAAGAAATTAAATCATTATTTAATACACATAATATCATGTATTCATTAATATTAGGTGGTTTCTTTTTATTAATCTCTGAAATATTTAAACCAAAAAAATATACAACATATAGTATTAATGAAATTACTTTATTTCAATCTACAATAATCGGTCTTTTTCAAATTTTTTGTTTATATCCTGGTTTTTCAAGATCTGGAGCAACTATAGCAACCGGAATACTGTTAGGCATTAAAAGATCAGTTTCGATAGAATTCTCTTTTATAATATCAATCCCATTAATAATGGGAGCATCTTTTTTGGATGTTATTAATAATATTAGTAATATTAAAATTTCAGATATTCCAGTATTTTTTACTGGATTTATAATATCTTTTATCGTTTCTCTAATATGTATTAAAAAATTATTAAAAATAATCAATAAAACATCGCTGATATTTTTTGGAATATATCGTTTTATAATAGCTGGATTAATTTATTTCATTAATTAATTTGAATTTTTTGATTAAAAGAACATATTTTTATAGATAGGGACAATATTCAATTTCTTTAAACGCCATAATTCTAATTTTTTAATTCTTAAACGCGTTAATTCATCCTTTATTGCATAACCCTTAAAACCTTTTTTTAAAATTAATTTAATAGAAACACTTCTAACAACATTAAAACACTCTTTTAAAAAACAACCAGATTTTATATAAAAAAGTTCAGATTTATATGGACTTAAAAAATTAAAATTACTCAAAAATGCTATTTTTTTAACACGTTCTGGTTTTCTCCAAGCATCAACTTTTGAAAATAGATTTACAATATTTTTAGATGATTGATGATGAATAGTACTCAAAAAAAAATAAAAACCAGTATTCAAAACTGCTATATCCCTAATATGAGATGGAATATTAAATCGCTTACATAAATTATTAACAATAGAAGCCGAATACGAATCAAAAAATATCTTTGAATAATTTTTATCTGTTTGGTTGACTGATAAAAATTGACACAAATAAGAAAAACGAATATCGACATCTTTATTATAAAGTGATATTTTAGCTAACCCCATTAATATTATATTTTTATTGTATAATTTATTGAAAAGAGCACAGTTCAAAAAAAATTTCTTTTCATATAAAAAGTACATTTCTGGAAAAAAAAAATTAAGTGCATTACAAGCATATAAAACTTGGAAATATACATGAGGATTAGAAGTTTTAAAAGCTTTTTCGGTTTCATTCCATATTCTATTTGAAGTTAAATATGACAACTCCTTTTTTTTTACTATAATACACATTAACAACATAGTTTCTTTTGCAATTTTGAATCCTAAATGCATTAAAGCAGCAGCAAATCTTGCTACACGTAAAACACGTAATGGATCTTCTGTAAAAGATTCTGAAACATGTCTTATTAAACGATATTTAATATCTCTTTTACCATGAAAAGGATCAATATAATTACCATATTGATCTTGAGCAATAGCGTTAATTGTTAAATCTCGTCTTACTAAATCTTCTTCTAAAGTTACATTAGAATTGCAATCAGTATCAAAACCAGTATATCCTTTTCCAGATTTTCTTTCTTTTCTTGCTAAAGCATATTCTTCATGTGTTTCTGGATGCAAAAAAACTGGAAAGTCTTTACCAACTTGTTGAAAATTTCTTTCTAATAATATTTTTTCTGTTCCACCTACTACCACCCAGTCCTTATCTTTGACAGGTAAATTGAGCAAAGAGTCGCGCACAGCTCCTCCTACTAAATATATTTTCATAATAATTTTCTCATATTAAAAAACAAAATTCTATTCTATAATAGAAAAATAGAATTCTTTATATAATTATTTATTATTTTAAAAAATTAAATCTTGTAATAATGTTTTATATAATATATAAAAAATATCTTATCAACTTTATAGTTTTTTATATTTATTTTAAAAAATGTTAAATGTTTAATATTTATTAGATTATTTAAACTTATAGCGATGATATTATGAAAAAAAAATTAATTAATTTCAATAATTCATTTGTTCTAGTCGTGGGAGATCTCATACTAGATTGTTATTGGTACAGTAAAAACCATCATATGCTATCCGAACAATCAACACCAATCGTACCAATCCATAAAGTCAAAGAACAACCTGGAGGTGCTGCAAATGTAGCTAAAAATATTGCAGAGATTGGAGGTTATTCTAAAATAATTGGTTTTATTGGTATGGATAATGAAGGATTAATATTGAGAAAACTTATGGACCATGTACGAATTAATTGTGATTTAATTTCTATAAAAAAAAATAAAACTATTACTAAAATTAGAGTTGTATCAGAAAAAAAACAATTAATTCGAGTAGATTTTCAAGAAAAATATATTTCTAAAAAAAATAGCATGCTAGATCAAAAAATTATTGATTCAATATCACAATTTAAAATTTTAGTACTATCAGATTATGCAAAAGGCACTCTAGTAAATATAAAAAAAATTATTAGTTTTGCAAAAAAAATGTCTATCCCTATATTAATAGATCCTAAAGGAGTCGATTTTAAAAAATACTCTGGTGCTAGTTTATTAACACCAAATCTTTCTGAATTTGAAAAAATAGTTGGAAAATGTCATAGAGAAAATGAAATTTTTCAAAAAGGGATAAAATTATTATCTGAACTAAATTTATCAGCACTGTTAGTTACTCGTTCTAAGCAAGGGATGACTTTATTTCAAACACAAAAAAAACCAATACATTTTCCTGCTATATCTAAAATAGCTTCTGATGTAACCGGAGCAGGAGATACTGTAATTGCTACAATTGCAGCATCTTTAGCAACAGGATATTCTTTAGAGGAAGCATGTTTTTATGCTAATATTGCAGCTAGCATAGTAATACAAAAAATTGGTACTGAAACATTAACTATTAATGAATTAAATTATGTTTTAAATAACCAATAAAAAATACTGATTATTTATTTTTATAATTCTTTATAAAACTTATTTTAGAAAACTTATGAAATATTTAGTCACATATAAATAAAATACTCTATTGAGTAATAATATATAAAAAAATTTTAAATATCACTTAAAAATAAATCTACGTTGCTCTTAAATTTAATTCAATATATGATAGATTAATTATTAATACTTCTATTATAAAAAATTTAAAATATGAAGATAAAAAATTAATTAAATTTAATATGCGTAAAACTTTTTTTAAGAATCATTCAACTCTACTAAGATTTTTATAATGAACCAAACACTCTTGTCTAAATTTGGAACACCTATAGAACGAATTCAAAAAGCAATACTTGCATTACAATCTGGTCAAGGAATTATTATATTAGATGATGAAAAACGTGAGAACGAAGGAGATCTCGTTTTCGCATCCGAAAATATGACAATAGAACAAATGGCTTTAACCATTCGATATGGTAGCGGAATAGTATGTCTTTGTATAACTGAATCAAAACGAAAACAGCTTAATTTGCCTATGATGGTTAAAAAAAATACTAGTGCATATCGTACTGGGTTTACAGTGACAATAGAAGCTTCTAAAGGAATTTCTACTGGTGTATCAGCCAGAGATAGACTGACTACTATAAAAACTGCTATTGCTGATAATGCTAAACCCAGTGATTTAAACAGACCAGGACACGTGTTCCCTTTAAGAGCCCATAAAGGTGGGATTTTATCAAGAGCAGGACATACAGAAGCTGCTATCGAAATCGTTTCTCTAGCAGGATTTAAACCAGCTGGAGTCATTTGTGAATTAACAAACAAAGATGGAACTATGGCTCGTACACCTGAAGTAATAGAATTTTCTAAAAATAAAAAAATGCAAGTATTAACTATAAAAGATTTAATCTTTTACATTAAAAAAACAAATCGTTTATAGACCATTTTGGTTTTACTAATATTTCTAATTGAGGCTTTTTTGCTTCTTTGTGACGTAAAAAACCAAGATATGCAATCATAGCACCATTATCTGTACAAAATTCTGGACTAGAATAAAAAACTGTTCCATTAAAATATTTTTTAACCATTTTTTTAGATTTTTCACGTAAATTATGGTTCGCACTAACACCACCTGCTATAACTAAACGTTTCCATTTTTGTTTTTTTAATGCTTTTTTAGTTTTGATTAATAATACGTCAATTACTGCATTTTCAAAAGCTCTTGCAATATTAGCTTTTTCTTGTATACTTTGATTGCATTTATTAATTTTTTGAGCTGCAAAAGTCTTTAAACCTGAAAAACTAAAATTTAAACTAGGATGATGTATCATAGGTCTAGGAAAATAGCAATAATCTTCAATTCCGTTACATGCTAATTTAGATAACTCAGCACCACCTGGATATTTTAATCCTAATAATTTTGCTGTCTTATCAAATGCTTCACCAGCTGCATCATCTAAACAATTTCCAAGTATTTCATATTTACCAAATTTATAAGCACCAATAATTTGTGTGTGTTTCCCAGATACCAGTAATGCAATAAATGGAAACTTAATTGATTTAAAATTTAACATTGGTGATAATAAATGTGCTTCCATATGATGAACCGGAAGGACTGGTTTATTCAAAGATAATCCTAATGAACATGCAAATGTGGCACCCACTAATAATGAACCGACTAAACCAGGACCAGCAGTATAAGCAATTATATCAATACATTCAGCAATACTTTTATTTTTAAATATTTTTTTTAATAAAAAAATCATTGCCGTCATATGTTCTCGAGATGCTAATTCTGGAACAACACCTCCATACATATTATGTAAATTTCTTTGATTATACACTTCATTGATTAACAATCCTTTTTTACTATCATAAATCGCTATACCTGTATCATCGCAAGAAGTTTCAATACCTAATACTCTCATAAATTTACGCCTATATGTTAAAGTTTTATAAGAAGAAATACATTTCACATCAATTTTCAATTAATGTTATTCTAAATGACATAATTTCGAAAAATTTTATTGAAACTATATTAAACATAAAAAATGACACTTTACAATATGATACTCATTGATATAGGATCTATTGTTTTAAATATATTTTGATAATATTTTATTTTATAAAAGTAGATAATTGAGGTAAATTTTGAATGCCAATAATAAAAGTACGTGAAAATGAACCATTTGATGTAGCACTCCGTCGTTTTAAACGATCTTGTGAAAAAGCTGGTATTTTAGCTGAAATTCGTCGAAGAGAATTTTATGAAAAACCAACTACTGAACGTAAGCGAGCAAAAGCTTCAGCTGTTAAACGTCTTGCAAAAAAACTTACACGAGAAAACGCAAGACGTATTCGTATGTACTAAATATATTTTAGTAAAAAAATAAATAAAAAAAGCCGTTCTTTTTTTAAGAACGGAAATAAATTATATAATTGTAAAATTACATGTCTGGGAAAATACCTAAATATTTTATCACTGAACTACTATTTCGAACTAATATTATAGAATTAATTAATACACGTCTAACATTAAAAAAAAATGGTAAAAATTATCAAACTAACTGTCCTTTTCATAACGATAAAACTCCATCTTTTACTGTTAGTTATGAAAAACAATTTTACTATTGTTTTGGATGTAATGCACATGGTAATGCCATTGACTTTTTAATACAGTATGAAAATTTAAGTTTTATAGAAACGATTGAAGAACTAGCTACAATGCATGGTATTACAATACCATTTGAAAATATAACGTCAAATAATCTTTATTTTAAAAAACAAAAGCTATATTTATTAATGGAAAAAATATGTAAATTATATAAAAAAAATATAAATTTTACTGATTTAGCTAATCAATATTTAGCTAAAAGAGGTATTAATAAAAATATGATTGATTGTTTTTTGATTGGCTTTTCTAGTTTAAGCTGGAACAGCTTTTATAAAAAACTAAAAATAAATAAAGAACTTGAACAAGAATTATTAATTCACAATATAATTTCTGTTAGTAAAAAGGGATATACATACGATCGATTTCAAGGACGTATAATATTTCCTATACAAGATTATCATGGCAGAATTATTGGTTTCGGAGGTCGCTCATTAAATAATATTTTACCAAAATATCTTAATTCACCTGAAACAGATATTTTTCATAAAAAAAAACAAATTTATGGATTGTATCAAGTTAAAAAAAAATGTTTAAAACCCATATATTTATTGGTTGTTGAAGGATATATTGATGTTATAACATTAACACAATATAATATTAATTATGTTGTTTCTACCTTAGGAACTTCAACAACAAGTGAACATATTCAGCTTCTTTTTCAAAATACAGATATGATCATATACTGCTATGATGGTGATGATGCAGGAAAAAATGCCGCTTGGCAAACTTTAAAAAAATCGTTGCCATACATATCAGATAAAAAAACCTTGAAATTTCTCTTATTACCTGATAATGAAGATCCTGATTCAATTATTCGAAAAGAAGGTAGAGAAAAATTTCAAATGCGAATAAAAAATGCAATTACTATGTCAAAATTTTTTTTTAAAAACATATTGAAAAATATTAATTTATCATCTAATGATGATAAATTTTATCTAAGCACACGTGCTTTACCTTTAATAAATACCATTTCCAGTGATACGATAAGAATTTATTTACGTCAAATATTAGCTAGAATGATAGGAATTTTAGATGATAATCAATTCGAAAAATTTTTATATGAAAAAGAAATAAAAAACACTAAAAAACTACAATTTCAAATCAAGCGTACTCCAATGCGTACTCTGATAGGACTACTTATACAAAATCCTAGTTTAGCAAAAATAGCTCCTTCGACAACAAAATTTAAAAATTTAAAAATAAAAGGATTACCTATTTTTTTGGAAATATTACAGACATGTCTTGATAATCCTAATATTAATACAGGTCAACTATTGGAATTATATAGAAACACTAAAATAATTAATATTTTAAAAATTTTAGCAAGATGGGATCATATGATAATTCAAGAAGAAATTCAAAACATGTTTTTAGATTTACTAATGAACATATATGATAAAATTCTTGAAAAAAGACAAGAATATCTTATTGCAAAAGAAAGAACAAATGGATTAAAAATGGACGAAAAAAAAGAAATCTGGTCTATTAATAAAGCCTTATCAAAAAAATAGCATTAATTTCTTTAAAAGATTTAATAGCAATTAAACATATTAATATTTTAAAAATTGAAAATACTTTTTTAACCTATTGAAAAATTTAAGATAATTTTATTATTCATTATTGACAAATTAGTCAATTAATATTCATTAAATTAATAGAATCTGGATACCGTATTATGGATCAAAACCCACAGTCGCAACTTAAGCTACTTGTTACACATGGTAAGGAGCAAGGGTATTTAACCTATTCTGAAGTTAATGATCATTTACCAGAAGATATTATTGATTCTGAACAAATCGATGATATCATTCAGATGATTAATGATATGGGCATTCCAGTAGTTGAAGAAGCACCTGATGCTGATGATTTAATATTAAATGAAATTAATACAGATACAGACGAAGATACAGTTGAAGCAGCAACACAAGTGCTATCTAGTGTAGAGTCTGAATTAGGACGAACTACTGATCCCGTTCGAATGTACATGAGAGAAATGGGTACTGTAGAATTACTTACACGAGAAGGAGAAATTGATATAGCTAAACGTATTGAAGAAGGCATTAATCAAGTGCAATGCTCAGTATCAGAATATCCAGAAGCAATCACGTATCTTCTTGAACAATACGATCGAGTTAAAACTGGTCAGATACGATTATCAGATATAATAACAGGTTTTGTTGATCCAAATGCAGACGAAATTTTTTCTCCTGCAGCAATTCATATAGGTTCCGAACTTCTAGATGAAGATCAAAACAATGAAGAAGACGAAGAAGACAATCAAAACGATCATGAAGACGATCATAGTATTGATCCAGAATTAGCTAATGAAAAATTTTCTGAATTACGTATACAATATAATAATACAAATAACACAATTAAAAATAAAAATAGAACACATAAAGACGCATTATTAGAAATTTATAATCTTTCAGAAGTTTTTAAACAATTTCGATTAGTTCCCAAACAATTTGATCATTTGGTCAATAATATGAGACATATGATGGAAAGAGTACGAACACAAGAAAGAATTATTATAAAATTATGTGTTGAAACATGTA
This sequence comes from Buchnera aphidicola (Macrosiphum euphorbiae), assembly GCF_005237295.1. NCBI lineage: Bacteria > Pseudomonadati > Pseudomonadota > Gammaproteobacteria > Enterobacterales > Erwiniaceae > Buchnera > Buchnera aphidicola. Next base: position 59,990 of record NZ_CP033006.1, on the reverse strand, counting down.
AAATGCCAAAAAAAAATTTTATTAAAATTTTTCCAGTAAAAAAAATTAACAATCTTTGGTTTATAAAAGAACAAAATACAAATCAACCATGGTCTGAAAACTTAAAAAAAGTTAAAGAAGCTGTTTTTATTAGTGTAGAAAAATTAATTAAAATAGAAGAAGAAACTGGTTTGACTATTGAACAGGTAAAAGATATTAACAAAAGAATGTCTATTGGAGAATCAAAAGCTAGACGAGCAAAAAAAGAAATGGTAGAAGCTAATTTAAGATTAGTTATTTCTATTGCAAAAAAATATACAAATAGAGGACTACAATTTCTAGATTTAATTCAAGAAGGAAATATTGGTCTAATGAAAGCTGTAGATAAGTTTGAATATCGTCGCGGTTATAAGTTTTCAACTTATGCAACTTGGTGGATTCGACAAGCAATTACACGATCTATTGCTGATCAAGCCCGTACTATTCGTATTCCAGTACACATGATTGAAACCATTAATAAACTTAATCGTATTTCTAGACAAATGTTACAAGAAATAGGTCGGGAACCAACTCCAGAAGAATTGTCTGAAAAAATGCTTATTCCTGAAGATAAAATTAGAAAGGTCTTAAAAATAGCTAAAGAACCTATCTCTATGGAAACACCTATTGGAGATGATGATGATTCACATCTAGGTGATTTTATTGAAGATACTACTTTAGAATTACCATTAGATTCTGCTACATCTGAAAGTTTACGTTCAGCTACTCATGATGTCTTATCAGGTCTCACAGCTCGTGAAGCAAAAGTATTACGTATGCGATTTGGAATAGATATGAATACTGATCATACTCTAGAAGAAGTTGGTAAACAATTTGATGTTACTCGTGAAAGAATACGTCAAATAGAAGCAAAAGCGCTTCGAAAACTACGTCATCCAAGCAGATCAGAAGTATTGCGTAGTTTTTTAGACGATTAAAATAGAAGAGTTAAATATAAAATAAAGCTTCTGTACTAATATTAGTATATCTACTATAATTTATTTTTAATAAAACAGAAGTTTTTATTTTATATATAAAAAATACACTAAATACCATCTCCGTATTGAAACATATTTGTAGATTGCAAACTATTTTTTTCTTTCCTGGAAAAATATTTTTTACCATCTAATTGATTTATGATTTTTGCTGGTACCCCAACAACTGTTACATATGCAGGAACACTTTTTAAAACTATCGAACCTGCTCCTATTTTTGCTTCTAAACCTATTTCAATATTTCCTAAAATTTTTGCTCCAGCCCCTATAATAACTCCTTTTCGAATAGTAGGATGTCTATTTTTACTAAAGTTTTTTCCAGTACCACCTAAAGTAACTGAATGAAAAATTGAAACATCATCTTCTATAGTAACATTTTCTCCGATAACAATACCAGTTGCATGATCAAGCATTACACCAGATCCAATATGCGCAGCTGGATGAATATCAACTGAAAATTCAGAAGATATTCTACTTTGTAGATATGTAGACAATGATTTTTTTTTCATATTCCAAAGATAATGACTTATTCTATATGCTTCTAATGCATGAAAACCTTTTAAATAAAGTAAAGGTGTTAAATAATCCTTTACTGCTGGATCTCTGTATAATATAGCTTTTATGTCTCGTACTACAACATCTAATATAGACGGATTATTTAAATATATCTCATCAAAGACACTTTTAATTTGTTTTTCAGAAATAGTAGATGTGGATAATTTATTTGCTAAGATACAACTTAAAGAACTAATTAAACTTTTATGCTGCAAAATACTATATTGATAAAAATCTGATAAAATTGGTTCTTTTTTTAATAAAAAAGAAACTTCATCGAGTATTTTTCTCCATATTTTTGATGTTTCTGTAACACACATAATTTTCTCCTATAGAATATTCATACTATTTTTATAATTAGATTTTTTTTAATATCCCAAAAAAAGAACAAGTATATTCATGATTTATTTTTTTATTTATATTTTTTTTCTTCTAATTTTATATGCTCATGATACAGAGCATCAAAATTAATAGGTGCAAGATTCATCTGAGGGAAACTACCATAAGATATCAAATTAGATATACATGCACGAGCATAAGGAAACAAAATATTTGGACAATAAGAATATAGACAATGATTCAATCTTTTTTTATTTAAATTTGCAATAAAAAAAATACCAGCTTGATCTATATCACATAAAAAAACTAAATCTTCTTTAATTTTTACTGTAACTCTTACTTTCAAAATAATTTCAAAAATATCTTTTTCTATTTTTTTAGCACTAGTATTTAAATTAAATTTAATATTAGGTGTCCAATTAATATGAAAAATATTTGGTGTATTCGGTGCTTCAAAAGAAGCATCTTTTATATAAATACGTTGAATTTCAAAGGATTCTTGTTTTTTTTTTTCTTTTGACATAACATATCCCAAAACATAATAAATGCATATAACTTAATATTTTTTAATTTATCTAATTTTTTAAAAAATTATTCCGTAATTTTCTAAATTATTTATCTTTAGTAGTAAGTGGAAGATGATTTATATTCCAATAATATATACCATTTTTTAAAATATAAATATGTTTAAATCCATGTTTAAAGAATTCTTTAATGCACGCACTATCTCTATATGTTTCATTTAATACAAGAATAATAGGAGTATGTTTATACGTCTGTATTTCTTGCATCTCTCCTAAGAAAATGTTTTTTAATGGAATATTAATAGAATTAATAATATGCCCTTCTTTAAAAAATTCTGGAGAACGAGTATCGATTACAACAGCTTTCTCTTTATTAATTAACTTTATTGCTTGAAAATTGTTAATTGTTTTAGATTGTAAAAATATATTTTTAATCACAAAAGAAATTAATGCAATAAGACATAACAACCATATACTAAAAAGTATAATATGTTCACTAATAAAAAATACTATATTCTGCATAAATTACATTTCCTATGTTTTATATTTTAAAAAATTATTAACTCAGCATTTAAATGATTTTTAAATGCTAGTTAATAACGATAAATAATATAAAAATTTTATACTAATTAAAATATATTCAATCTTTTTTTTGCTTTTATAATTTCTTCATAAACTCGATATGGTGCTACACCACCTTTAGACAGCCTCTTTTCAAGACAAGATTCTAAGGTAATATTATCATATATATCATTTTGAATCAGTTGACTATACATTTGAAACGTAGATAATTCTAAATTATTTAAAGATTTTTTTTCACTAATTGCTTTTAATACTAATTGACCAGATATATTATGTGCTTCACGAAAAGTTACACCCTTTTTCACTAAATAATCTGCAATTTCTGTTGCATTAGAGTATCCTTCTTCTGCAGCTTTACGACATGATTTATTTTTTATTTTAATATTTTTTAATACTAACGTTGCTATGCATAAACAATCATTCCATGTTTTTATTGCATCAAATAAACCTTCTTTGTCCTCTTGCATATCTTTATTATAAGATAAAGGAAGAGATTTTAATATAACTAAAATAGAAATCAATGATCCGTGAACACGACCACATTTAGCACGAATCAGTTCCAATGCATCTGGATTTTTTTTTTGAGGCATTAATGATGAACCTGATGTAATTGAATCGGATAACTCAATAAAATTAGCTTCACCAGAATTAAAAAAAATTATATCTTCAGAAAATCGTGATAAATGCATCATGCTGATTGATGCAGATGATAATATTTCCACAACATAATCTCGATCAGAAACGCTATCAAGTGCATTGTTAGTCGCAGAACTAAAACCCATAGACAAAGCAAGTTCTTCACGATTAATGTTCCATGCCGTACCAGAAAGAGCACCAGACCCAAGAGGACTCGTATTTAATCTTTTTAAAACATCTTTTAAGCGACCAACATCTCGTCTTAACATTTCGACATAAGCTAAACACCAATAAGAAAAAGTAATAGGTTGAGCTCGTTGTAGATGAGTATATCCTGGCATGATAACACTATGATTACATTCCGCACTTATAATAAAACTCTTTTGCAATTCAATTAGATTTTCTAATAGAATGTTAATTCTATTTCTACACCATAATTTTAAATCAGTTGTAATCTGATCATTTCTACTTCGACCTGTGTGTAACTTTTTCCCTAATTTGCCAATTTTATTAATAAGCTTCTCTTCTACCCAACTATGAATATCTTCACAATTACTTGTGAGAATATTTTGAACATTATCTTTGATTTCTATTAGTAATTCACAAAGTGCAGATTCTATTATTATTTGTTCTTTTTTAGTAATAATACCGCTTTTCATTAACGTTTTAGACCAAGCGACTGAAGCAGTGATATCTTCTTCTGCCAAAATATAATCAAAAGATAAAGATTTATTAAATTCTTTAAATAATTTATGAGATTCATTAATGAATCGTCCACCCCAAAGTGTCATATATCGTCTCTATAAAAAAACTGCAAAAAGAAAATTAAATGTAACATTGTATTATGAATGTATTTTAAAATTTTTTAAAAACTATTTTAATCCATTGCGTGCGCGTATTCTTGAAGACAAGGAAAAAAGACGAATAAATCCATCTGCATCAGATTGTTTATATACTTGATCTTCACTAAAAGTAGCATATTCTTCAGAATATAATGAATTAGGAGATTTTTTTTGAATAGCTATTACAGTACCTTTGTATAATTTTAATATAACTTCTCCATTTATTTCCGATGATAATGAGTCAGAAGCAGCTTGTAAGGATTTACGTATTGGAGAAAACCAACGTCCATCATAAACAATAGATGACATTTCTAAACCTATTTTTTCTCTCCATTTGAAACTTTCACGATCTAATACTAATTGTTCAATTGCTTTTATAGCTGTAGTAATAATAGTTCCACCAGGCGTTTCATAACATCCTCTAGATTTCATGCCAATTAATCTATTCTCAACAATGTCAATTCTACCAATACCATGTCTAGAACCTAAATTATTTAATTCCTCTACACATTGTAGAGGGTTTAATTTTTTATTATTGACAGACACCACTGAGCCCGATTTTAATGTTAATGAAATATATTCAGGTTGTTCTGGTGCATCTTCTGGGTCTACGGTCCAATTCCAACAATCTGCATTAGATTGATTCCAAGGATTTTCAAGTAAACCTCCTTCTGTTGAAATATGCCAGGAATTCTCATCTTTACTATATATTTTCTCTAATGTTGCAGTTGTAGGAATGTTTCTTTCATGTAAGTATTTTAATAGTGATTCTCTTGAATTAAGATTCCATTCTCGCCATGGTGCAATTACATTTAAATCTGGAGCTAATGCTGCATAAGCCATTTCAAATCGAACTTGATCATTTCCTTTTCCAGTAGCACCATGACATAATGAATTTGCTCCAATATTTAATGCTAGTTCCACTTGTTTTTTTGCAATAATAGGTCTAGCCATAGCTGTTCCTAATAAATAACTGCCTTCATATAAAGCACCAGTTTTTAAAACAGGATAAACATAATCTTTTATAAATTCTTCTTTTAAATCAAAAACATGACAACTAGATGCACCAGAATCTAGTGATTTTTTTTCAATACCATTTAAATCTTTTTTAGATTGTCCTATATCTGCAACAAAAGCAATAACTTCAAAATTATAATTTTCTCTGAGCCATGGAATAATAGCTGAAGTATCTAAACCACCAGAATATGCTAAAACGACTTTATTATTTTTTTTTCTAATCATTTTTTAAATCCATTATATTTATTATACAAATTATATTTATTATACAATTATATGCAGACTCGAGTCCCAATGTTTATACCATTAAACAATAATTTTAAATCTTCTGTATTTTGCCAACTTGCTATGTCTACGGGGCGATGTAAAACACGTGCAGCTTCTAAAGCTGCATTCACTTTAACAATCATACCATTAGTAATAATGCCTTGTTCAATTAATCGTTGAGCTTTAATACTATTAATCTCTTTAATTCTCTGTCCTTTTCCATCTAGTATTGAACTTATGTCAGATAATAAAATTAAATGAGCTTGTAAAGTAGTTGCTAAAGCTGTTGCTGCTAAATCAGCATTTACATTCATTAACAAACCATCATTAGTAATTCCTATAGAACTAATAATTGGTAAAATACTTTCTTCACAAAGTTTTTTTAGAAAAAAAGGTGATCCTGGAAATGCTTTTCCAACATGACCTAAATCTTGATCTAACTTTTCTACGTTGACACTTTTTCCATCTGCTAAACACAATCCAACAGCATTTATATTGTATTTTAACGCCCATGCAAGTAGAGTTTTGTTAGCAGTTCCAGCTAATGCACCCGTAATAATATTAATATGTTCAGCTGGAGTAATACGTAGACCATTCTTTTTTTTAACTGGAAGAGAAAGTTTTTTCATCAAATCATCAATTAAACGACCTCCTCCATGAATTATTAACATATGACGTTTATAAGACTTCCGATAATCAACTAAAGCTTCAAATAGACGCATCATAGCATTATCACTTTCTAAAAGAACTCCACCTAATTTAATCACTAAAGGATTCATCATACATACTCATCATTAATTAAATAATTGATTCCGTTTCAGAAAAACCAAAACGAATATTAAAACACTGTACTGCTTGGGCAGCAGCACCTTTTAATAAGTTATCTTCTGCTGTTACAATTACTATATAATTATCCTTTATTACAAATCCAATATCACAAAATGGTTGTTTTTCAACTGATTTAATGCTTGGTAAATATTTTTTGTATATACGAACTAATGGTTTGTTCCTATAAAATTTATAAAAAATATTATATATATCCATCGATTTAACATTATATTTTAGTTTGCATGTGATAGTAGCAATTATACCTCGAGAAAAAGAACCTAAATGTGGAATAAAAATTACTGGAATACCTAATTTTTCTATAATTTCAGGAGTATGACGATGAGTAAAAATATTATATGGTTGCAAACTAACTTCACAAAAACTATTCTTTAAATTAGTCTTTCTACCAGCACCACTTACACCACTTATAGCGTTAATAATCGGCATATTTGTATCACAAAGAACGTTTTCTTCAATAAGGGGTTTTAATGCTAATTGAACACAAGTTGCATAACATCCAGGTACTGCAATTAGATTTGCTTTTTTAATTTTTCTTTCTTTCCATTCTGCTAATCCATAAACAGATTTTTTTAAAAGTTCTTTATATTGATGCGCAAAACCATAATAATCCAAATATAACGTGCTTTTTTTAAACCTATAAGCACCAGAAAGATCAAAAACAACACAACCTAAAGATAAAAAAGAAGGAACAAGAGTATGACTAACACAATGATCTGTTGCTAAAAAAACAGCATCAATATTTTTGTCAATTAAAGTAGAATTTCCTATAGCTTCAAACCGTAGATCTATAATATTTTTAAATTGTTGATGAACATCTGAAAATAACTTACCTACATCTAAACTATTATTTGAAACAAATATTTTTTTTATATTAGCAAACGTATGACGATTTATATAGTTAACTAATTCTGCACCAGCATATCCACTAGCACCAACAATTAATACATTCAACATAAAATTAATAAACCTTAAACAAAGAATTACTATTTTTAGATAAAATAATGTATTAAATTTTATAAAAAATATATTTTATATTATTAATACATTGATCAATTATCCATTTGCGAATAAAATATTTTAAATTTAATCAATAATATGCAATTAAAAATTTCTAATATGATGAAAAAAACACCTTCTTTTATTGAAGTTTATAAGTCACTAATCAAAATTCCTACAGTTAGTAGTGACAATAAATCTCTTGATCAAAGCAATAAAAATTTTATTGATTTATTATCTAATTATTTTTCTGATTTAAATTTTTCTATAAAAAATTATCAAATTCCATATACTAATAAATTCAATATGTTAGCTTCTATTGGTTCAGGAACTGGAGGACTTCTATTATCTGGACATTCAGATACAGTAGATTTTGACGAAAAAAAATGGACAAAAGATCCTTTCACATTAACTGAAGCTAATAATAGATTTTATGGATTAGGAACAGTAGATATGAAAGGTTTTTTTGCTTTTATATTAGATGTAATATCTTCCATAAATACAAAAAAGATCACTAAGCCAATTTATATTCTTGCAACTGCTAATGAAGAAACAGATATGTCTGGAGCTAGATATTTTATAAAATCTACCAATATTAAACCAGATTGTATAATAATTGGAGAACCGACATCTTTAAAATTAATTAATGCACATAAAGGACACATGTCCTATTCAATTAAAGTTATTGGAAATACTGGACATTCTAGCAATCCTGATTATGGCATTAACAGTATTGAAATTATGTATGATGTTATTAAGGCGTTATTACTTTTAAAGAAATATTTAAAACAAAAATATCGACATCAAGATTTTTCTATTCCATATCCAACTTTGAATTTATCTTCTATACATGGCGGTAATGCAATTAATCGAATTTGTTCTTCATGTGTATTAAATTTTGAAATACGACCTACACCAGGGCTGACTTTAACACAAATTGAAATTTTAATTGAAGAAAAATTAGAATTAATCATAAAAAAATGGTCTGATAATCGTATTTTTATAAAAAAACTTTTTTCTTCTGTTCCTTCCTATGAATGTTCTCATAAAGATAATATCACTAAAACAGTAGAAAAATTATGTCAATTAAATAGTACAACAGTAAATTACTGTACAGAAGCTCCTTTTCTAGAGAAAATTGCACCTACCTTAATACTAGGACCAGGTTCTATTGAACAAGCACATCAGCCAGATGAATATTTAGATAAATTTTTTATTCAACCAACCAAAAATATTATCAGTAAATTAATAAATAAATTTTGTTATTAAATTAAATATTTTTATAAACCTAAAATATGACAAATGGCATAAGTGATATCAGATTGATTTAAAGTATAAAAATGAAAGTTTTTTACTCCTTCAAAAGATAGTTTTTTTACCATATCTATTGCTATACTAGAACCTATTATTTTCTGTGTAACTAAATCGTTATCTAAACCATTGAACATCTCAAACATCCATTGAGGAATTTTAATATTAGTCATTTTTGAAAAACGTTGTAATTGCTTAAAATTACAAATAGGCAAAATACCAGGTATAATTTCAACATTTATTCTATTTTTAATGCAATTCTCTCGAAAACGCAGATAACTTTCAATATTAAAAAAAAACTGGGTAATTGCCCTATTCGCACCTGCATCAATTTTTTTTTTCAAATTAAGGATATCTAATTTAGAACTTTTTGATTCTGGATGTAGTTCAGGATAAGCAGCTACAGAAATATCAAAATTAGCGATTTTTTTTAATAAAACAACTAAATCTAAAGCATACATCTTATGTTTATAATCTTTTTTTGATGTATCCCCTCTTAGTGCAACAATACTTTTGATACCGTTATTCCAATAATTCTCTGCTATTTTTTTTAATTCAGCAGGTGTAGAATCAATACAAGTTAAATGAGCTGCTGTAATAATACCTGTTTTTTTATATATCTTATTTACAATATCATATGTTTTTTCACGTTCCCCAGAATTTGCACCATAAGTAACAGAAAAAAATTTTGGTTTTAATTTACTCAGACGTTTAACTGAAGACCATAAGTTTTCTTCTAAAGCAGAATTTTTAGGTGGAAAAAATTCAAAAGAACAATGTATACTATTTCGAATATTTTCTAATTTTTGATTCATTATATCTTGATGATATTCGGAAAAAAAATTCATTTTTAAACTCCATTAACATAATTTCATATAAAAATTACTATATATGCTAAAAAATTTATTTATAGTATAAAATAAACAAACAACATTATTATTATCTAATATTCCATGTGTAAAAAAAAAGATCTTTCTAATCAATCATTAAAAGATTTAAACACATTTGCAATAGATGTAACAGCAAAAAAAATTATTTTCGTAAAATCAATTAAATCACTAATTAATATATCGAAAATCTGCCAATTATCTAATATTCCTTATATAATTTTAGGAGAAGGAAGTAATATATTATTTTTAGAAAACTATAGAGGAATAGTAATTATTAATCGAATTAAAGGAATAAAAATAACAGAAAAAAAACACACTTGGTTATTGTATGTATTTTCAGGGGAAAAATGGCATGATTTAGTAAAGTTAACTTTAAATTTAGGGATTTTTGGATTAGAAAATTTAGCATTAATTCCAGGTTGTATAGGATCTGCGGCAATTCAAAATATTGGTGCATACGGCTTAGAATTTAAAGATGTATGTGAATATGTCGATGTATTATCTTTAAAAAATAATACTACAAAAAGAATTAATAAAAAATCTTGTAAATTTTCTTATCGAAATAGTATTTTTAAAAATCAATATAATCATGATTATGCTATTATTGGGGTTGGAATAAAACTATCAAAAAAATGGCATCCAATAATCTTTTCTTCATTAGAAAGTTATATTAAACCTATAAATATAACTGCATGTAATATTTTTAATATAATATGTAAAATACGTGAAAAAAAAATTCCTGATCCAAAAAAAACTGGTAATGCCGGTAGTTTTTTTAAAAATCCTATTATTAAAAAAGAAAAAGCACAAAAACTTCAATATTTATATAAAATACCATATTATCCAGAAAAAAATGGTTTAGTAAAAATTTCTGGCGCTTGGTTAATCGAAAATTATAAATTTAATAATATTAAGATTGGTGATGCAAGTATTCATAAAAAACAAAAACTAATAATCATCAATAAAAAAAATGCTACTCCTAAAGATATTATAAAATTAGCGAAAATAATACATATATGTGTTTTTAAAAAATTTGGTGTATTGTTAGAACCAGAAATAGACTTTATTGGACGAATCGGAAAAGTAAAATCATCAGATATTTTTAAATGTCAAAAAAAATAAAAGTTATATCATTTTAAAAGAAGATGATATTGCCCGAAAGCAAGATTATTTTAATAAAAAAACTTGCAATACGAATGAAAAATTATATAATATAATTTGTTTAAAACTAATCTTCTAATATTTATTACTATTTTTAGTAAAAAAAGCCGGCTTAGCTCAGCAGGTAGAGCAACTGACTTGTAATCAGTAGGTCACCAGTTCGATTCCGGTAGCCGGCATAAAAATTATTTTTAGGTGGGATTCCCGAGCGGCCAAAGGGAGCAGACTGTAAATCTGCCGTCATAGACTTCGAAGGTTCGAATCCTTCTCCCACCAAAATAAAAAATATAAATCCCATAAAATGCGGACATCGTATAATGGCTATTACCTTAGCCTTCCAAGCTGATGACGCGGGTTCGATTCCCGCTGTCCGCTAAAAAATTAAAATTGCTGATATGGCTCAGTAGGTAGAGCACACCCTTGGTAAGGGTGAGGTCCCCAGTTCAATCCTGGGTATCAGCATAACTAAAAAGATTTAGTTAATAAATATATTCGTAACATTCTTTCATTAAGCAGGTAATTTTTTAAAAAAATATTTTCAAATCATTTATCATAAATCTCACCTAATACTTTATTTTAAAATATTCTATATTTTGAAACTTCTACACTTACTTCATAACGAATTGATCTATTTTAAAAATAAATAGTTTATTTCAAGAGTTTTTAATTTTAAAAAATAACGAAAAATTTTTCATCTAAAAAATATAATTTTTATAAATAAAAAAAGAACAAGATATTTAATTTATTAACATATTTTTTCTATATTATTTTATAATTTTAGGAGAAATTATGAATAAAAATAATTACAACCGCAACAAGTTTAAAATCTTAGAGAAAATAAAATGGTTATCTATATCTATATTTTTAATTCTATCTTTTTTTATTAACTGCTATTTTTATAAAGAACAACTATTTGTTCGTATATTTATTATATCTTTTTTAATTCTGTGTGCGATAGTAACTTTAATGTACACAAAAACAGGCGAATACATATTATCATATATAATTATGTCAAAAAAGGAGATGCAAAAAATAATATGGCCTAAATATAACGAGACTTTATATACTACATTGATTGTTATTTCTGTAACAATTCTCATGTCTCTTCTTTTGTGGGGTGTAGATAGTATAATATTCCATTTAATAGCATTTATTATTAGTTTAAGGTTCTAAAAATGCATGAGAGTCAAAAAAAAAGATGGTATGTATTACAAGCTTTTTCTGGATTCGAAAGTCGCGTGGCACAATCAATACGAGAATATATAAAATTGAATGAAATGGGAGATTTATTCGGAGAAGTTATGGTTCCTTCTCAAGAAGTTGTTGAGATTCGAGGTGGACAGCGTAGAAAAAGTGAATACAAATTTTTTCCTGGATATGTTTTAATCCAAATGACAATGACAGATTCAACTTGGCATTTAATTAGAAATATTCCAAGAGTTTTAGGTTTCATAGGAGGGAAATCAGACAAACCTTCTCCTATTAGTGATAAAGAAGTGGAAATTATTATTAATCGATTGCGTAAGATTGGTGACAAGCCAAGACCTAAAACTTTATTTGAACCAGGAGAAATGATTCGTGTTAATGATGGTCCTTTTGCAGACTTTAATGGTGTTGTAGAAGAAGTGGACTATGAAAAAAGTAGACTAAAAGTCTCTGTTTCTATTTTCGGAAGATCTACTCCGGTAGAACTAGATTTTAGGCAAGTTGAAAAAAATTAACACACTGATACATATCAATATAAAATGAGAAAAAAATGGCTAAAAAAATACAATCATATATTAAATTACAAGTTTCAGCTGGTACAGCTAATCCTAGTCCACCGATTGGACCTGCTTTAGGTCAAAAAGGTGTTAATATTATGGAATTTTGTAAATTGTTTAACAAAAAAACAGAAAATATAGAAAAAGGATTGCCAATACCAGTAATTATTACAGTTTATTCTGATCGTTCATTCACATTTATCACAAAAACACCTCCTGCTTCTATTTTATTGAAAAAACTATCTGGAATTAAAAAGGGTTCTAGTAAAACTAAATTAGAACAAATAGGAACAATTAAAAATTCACAGATCAAGGAAATAGCAACTATCAAAAATAATGATATGACTGGTTCTAATATTGAAAGCATGATGAGATCTATTGAAGGTACTGCTAAATCTATGGGTCTAATTATTGAGGAATAACAATGAAAAAAACAGCTAAACGTATAAAAAATATTAAAAAAAATATTAATTTTGAAAAATTATACCACATAGATGATCTGATAAACTTATTAAAAAAATTATCTAAAGTAAAATTTAATGAAAGTATTGATATCGCTATTAATTTAGGAATAGATTCTAAAAAATCAGATCAAAATATTCGAGGTTCAATAGTATTACCAAATGGTATTGGACGTTTTATTCGAGTAGCTGTATTTACACAAGGAAATAATGTTGAAATAGCTAAAAATGCAGGTGCAGAATTAATAGGAATGGAAGATTTAGCTGAAAAAATAAAAAAAGAAGGTGTTAATTTTGATGTTGTCATTGCCTCACCTGACGCAATGAAAGTAGTAACACAGTTAGGACAAATACTTGGTCCTCGCAATTTAATGCCTAATCCTAAATTAGGAACAGTAACTACAAATATCGCTGAAGCAATTAAAAATGCGAAAACAGGACAAGTACGCTATCGAAATGATAAAAACGGAATTATTCATGCTACAATTGGTCGAATCAATTTTAATAAAAATCAAATAAAAGAAAATTTTAATATATTTTTAGAAGCTATAAAAAAATCAAAACCGCCACAATCAAAGGGAATATATATAAAAAAAATAGTTTTATCAACAACTATGGGTATAGGATTAATTCTTGATCAATCTACTTTGTCTCTTTAACACAATGATTTTCACTTTACGCTATAATAAAAATTATTTATAATGATATCCCTTTTTTTAATTATCAGCTAAATCTTTTTAGTTAAAAACACCTAAAAAATAATCTGATTCTAATGCTAAAATTTATTATTTAATAATTTTTTTATAGTCATAGAGTGAAAAAAAATAAAAATATATTTTACAAAAATCTATTATTATAGTTAGTATTTTTATTAAAAATTAATTTAAATTATTTCTCTCTAGAACAATAAGGAGAATTCAATAAATGGCATTAAATCTTCATAATAAGAAATTAATTGTTTCTAAAATTAATAAAATTTCTAATACGGCATTATCAGCTGTTACTGCAGATTCTCAAGGTGTTTGCGTAAATAAAATAAATGAATTAAGAAAATCCGGACGCGAAACAGGAGTAAAAATGAGTATTGTTCAAAATACTCTACTCTCTTTAGCGATTAAAAATACTGTTTTTGAATGTTTAAAAAAAAAATTAAAAGGTTCTACTTTTATCGCTTATTCTATGATACATCCAGGTAGTGGTGCTAGGTTATTTAAAGAATTTTCAAAAAAAAATACCCATTTTAAAATTACAGGAGCAGCTTTTGAAGGAAAATTACTCTCGACTTCAGAAATAAATCAACTTGCAGATATGCCTACTTATGAAGAAGCAATTATTAAACTTCTATTAGTATTGAAGATATCAGTTGCTGGAAAACTTGTTTATACATTATCTGCTATAAAACAAAAAAAAGAAACCTCTTAAAGGTTATTATTTTTGATGTATTAATAACATCTAAAATAATTCTAATTGTTATTAGGAATTATTGTTATGTCTATTACTAAAGAACAAATTTTAGAAGCTGTATCAGAAATGTCTGTTATGAATGTCGTAGATCTTATTGCGGCAATGGAAGAAAAATTTGGCGTTTCTGCTAATATGTCTATTAATAGCAGCAATCAGAATGAAAAAGATTCACATGAAGAAAAAACAGAATTTGATATTTTTTTAAAAGTTATTGGACCAAACAAAGTATCAGTAATTAAAACTGTACGAAGTGCAACTGGTCTAGGACTAAAAGAAGCTAAAGACTTAGTCGAATCTGCTCCAACAGTTTTAAAAGAAAATCTTAGCAAAGCAGATGCGGAATCACTTAAAAAAACATTGGAAGATGTGGGTGCCGAAATCGAAATTAAATAAAAATATTAAATTTTATAATTTAATTAATTTTAAAGTATGGCTGGTGATTTTAATTCACCAGCCTTTTTGATCAAAAAAAAAATTCAAATAATCTTCTAAAAATATTTAATAAAAAAATTATAAAACATAATTAAAATTCTTAAAACAAAATTACAACTGTCTCCCCTTCAGATAAAAAGATAAATTAATTTTTAACTTATCTGTCAACGAGCTTAGGAACCCCATGGTTTACTCTTATACCGAAAAAAAACGTATTCGTAAAGATTTTGGCAAACGTCCTAAAGTTTTAGATATACCATATCTGCTTTCGATTCAATTAGATTCTTTTAAAAAATTTATTCAACCAGATTTAGAAGGTCAATACGGATTAGAAGCAGCATTTCGTTCTGTGTTTCCTATTCGTGGTTACAATGGAAATTCTGAACTTCAATATGTTAGTTATCGTTTAGGAGAAACGATATTTGATGTGAAAGAATGTCAAATAAGAGGTGCTACTTATTCAGCACCATTGAGAGTAAGATTACGCTTAGTTATCTATGAACGTGACATACTAGAAGCTACTGTTAAAGATATTAAAGAACAAGAAGTTTATATGGGTGAAATCCCTTTAATGACAAATAATGGAACATTTATAATAAATGGGACGGAAAGAGTAGTTGTTTCTCAATTACATCGTAGTCCTGGAGTTTTTTTTGATAGTGACAAAGGTAAAACACATTCTTCAGGAAAAGTTCTCTATAATGCCCGAATTATTCCTTATCGAGGATCTTGGTTAGATTTTGAATTTGATCCAAAAGATAATTTATTTGTTAGAATTGATAGACGTAGAAAATTACCAGTAAGTATTCTTTTACGTGCTCTTAATTATAATACAGAAGAAATATTAAATATCTTCTTTGAAAAAAATATTTTCAAAATAGAAAATAATGAAATTAAATTGAAATTAGTACCTGAAAGACTTCGCGGTGAAACTGCATCGTTTGAAATTAAAAAAAATGGAAGAATATATATAGAAAAAGGACGTCGTATTACTGCTAGACATATTCAAGAACTAAAAAGAAACAAGATTAAATCTATTATAGTTCCTGTTGAATACATTTTAGGAAGAATTGTATCTAAAAACTATATAGATCAAAAAACAGGCGAAATAATTATTTTGTCCAATACAGAACTGTCTTTAGAAATATTGGAGAAATTAAAAAAATCAGGTTTTCATGATATCGAAACACTATTTACTAATGATTTAGATCATGGTCCATATATATCTGAAACACTACGAATAGATTCAGCTAATGATCGCATGAGCGCTTTAATAGAAATTTATCGGGTTATGAGACCTGGAGAACCGCCTACTAAAGAAGCAACAGAAAACTTATTTGAAAATTTATTTTTTTCTGAAGATAGGTATGATCTATCTTCTGTTGGTAGAATGAAATTTAATAGATCTCTTTTGCGTGAAGAAATTGAAGGTTCAGGTACTTTAAATAAAGAAGATATTATAGATGTCATAAAAAAAATTATTGACATTCGCAATGGAAAAGGAGAAGTAGATGATATTGATCATTTAGGCAATCGACGTGTTAGATCTGTTGGTGAAATGGCAGAGAATCAATTTAGAATTGGTTTAGTGAGAGTAGAAAGAGCAGTTAAAGAGAGATTATCTATCGGTGATTTAGATACTCTTATGCCACAAGATATGATTAATGCCAAACCAATATCAGCTGCTGTTAAAGAATTTTTTGGTTCTAGTCAACTATCACAATTCATGGATCAAAACAATCCTTTATCAGAAATCACACATAAAAGACGAATTTCAGCATTAGGTTTAGGTGGTTTAACTAGAGAAAGAGCAGGTTTTGAAGTTCGGGATGTTCATCCTACTCATTACGGACGTGTATGTCCCATAGAAACACCAGAAGGTCCGAATATTGGATTGATTAATTCTTTATCCGTATATGCTCAGACAAATTCATATGGATTTTTAGAAACACCTTATCGAAAAGTTAGAAACGGTTTAGTAACTGAAGAAATCAACTATCTATCTGCTATAGAAGAAGGTAATTATATTATTGCACAAGCTAATACTAATATTGATAAAACTGGTTTTTTTACTGATGATTTAGTAACTTGTCGACATAAAGGTGAATCTAGTTTATTTAATCGTGATCAAGTAAATTATATGGATGTTTCTACTCAACAAATTGTATCTGTTGGTGCATCTTTAATTCCTTTTCTTGAACATGACGACGCAAACAGAGCATTAATGGGTGCTAATATGCAACGTCAAGCAGTACCTACTCTTAAAGCAGATAAACCTTTAATTGGAACGGGAATGGAACGAGCAGTAGCAGTAGATTCTGGCGTTACGGCAGTAGCTAAAAGAAGTGGTTTTATTCAATATGTAGATGCTTCACGTATAGTAATCAAAATCGATGAAAAAGAAATGTACTCAGGGGAAGCTGGAATAGATATCTACAATTTAACTAAATATACTCGATCAAATCAAAATACTTGCATCAATCAAAAACCCTGTGTCAATTTAGGTGAAAAAATTAAAAAAGGTGATGTTCTAGCAGATGGACCATCTACTGATTTAGGAGAACTCGCATTAGGACAAAATATGCGTGTGGCATTTATGCCTTGGAATGGATACAATTTTGAAGATTCAATCCTTGTATCAGAAAGAGTTGTTCAAGAAGATCGTTTTACTACAATTCATATTCAAGAATTATCATGTATATCACGAGATACTAAATTAGGAGCAGAAGAAATTAGTTCAGATATACCCAATGTAGGTGAAGCGGCATTATGCAAATTAGATGAATCAGGCATTGTTTATATTGGTGCAGAAGTAACTGGAGGAGACATACTAGTCGGAAAAGTCACTCCAAAAGGAGAAACTCAATTAACACCAGAAGAAAAATTATTACGTGCTATTTTTGGGGAAAAAGCATCAGATGTAAAAGATTCTTCATTACGAGTTCCTAATGGAGTATCAGGGACTGTAATAGATGTGCAAATATTTACAAGAGATGGTGTAAAAAAAGATAAAAGAGCTTTAGAAATTGAAGATATGCAAATTAAAAAAATTAAAAAAGACTTAACTGAAGAGTTTAAAATATTTGAATCGAGTTTATTCGCTCATATTAAAAAAACTTTTGAATCTTTAAACATTGAAACAGAACAACTTCATACACTACCTTTCGAAAAATGGTTTTCTGTAGAAATTAAACAAAAAGACAAAAAAAAAGAAGTGGACAAACTTGCAAAACAACACAGTGATTTAAAAGAAGAATTCAATAAAAAAATTGAAATAAAACGTCGAAAAATCACACAAGGTGATGATCTTGCTCCAGGTGTTTTAAAAATAGTTAAAGTATATTTAGCAGTTAAACGTCAAATTCAACCTGGTGATAAAATGGCAGGAAGACATGGTAATAAAGGAGTAATTTCTAAAATCAATCCTATTGAAGATATGCCTTATGATAAAAATGGTATACCAGTCGATATTGTTTTAAATCCATTAGGTGTTCCATCTCGTATGAATATTGGACAAATATTAGAAACACATTTAGGCATGGCAGCAAAAGGTATTGGTGATAAAATAAATCATATGCTTAAAATGCAAGAAAAAATATCCAATTTACGTAAATTTATCCAAAAAGCTTTTAACTTAGGAGATAACTTACGTCAAAAAGTAAATTTAGACGCATTTTCAAATGAAGAAATATTACATTTAGCTAAAAATTTAAAAAATGGCATGCCTATTGCTACACCAGTATTTGATGGTGCACAAGAAAATGAAATAAAAAAAATGTTAAAATTTGCAGGTTTGCCTACTTCTGGACAAATTACACTTTTCGATGGAAGAACAGGAGAAAAATTTGAAAGACCTGTTACTGTTGGTTATATGTACATGTTAAAATTAAATCATTTAGTAGATGATAAAATGCATGCTCGTTCTACTGGTTCTTATAGTTTAGTAACTCAACAACCACTAGGTGGAAAAGCTCAGTTTGGTGGACAACGTTTTGGTGAAATGGAAGTTTGGGCATTAGAAGCGTACGGAGCTTCCTATACATTACAAGAAATGTTAACTGTTAAATCCGATGACGTAAATGGAAGAACTAAAATGTACAAAAATATTGTAGACGGAAATCATCAAATGGAACCTGGAATGCCGGAATCTTTTAATGTACTTTTAAAAGAAATTCGATCATTAGGGATTAACATTGAACTAGAAAGCGAATAACAATATCAAAAATATAATAAAAAATATTTATATCTTTATTACCTTAAAAGTTTAACTCTAACGAGAGCTAATGTGTGAAAGATTTACTAAAATTTCTAAAATCCCAAACTAAAAATGAAGATTTTGACGCTATTAAAATCTCATTAGCTTCACCTGATATGATTAGATCTTGGTCATTTGGTGAAGTTAAAAAACCTGAAACTATTAATTATCGTACATTTAAACCGGAACGAGATGGATTGTTTTGTGCACGTATTTTTGGTCCAGTAAAAGATTATGAATGTTTATGTGGTAAATATAAGAGATTAAAACATCGAGGTGTAATTTGTGAAAAATGTGGAGTTGAAGTGACACAAAGTAAAGTTAGACGTGAACGAATGGGTCATATAGAACTCTCTTCACCCACAGCTCACATTTGGTTTTTAAAATCTTTGCCATCACGAATAGGTTTATTATTAGATATGCCTTTGAGAGATATTGAAAGAGTACTATACTTTGAATCTTATGTTGTTATAGAAACAGGAATGACTAATCTCGAAAAACGTCAAATTTTAACTGAAGAACAATATCTAGACTCGCTAGAAGAATTTGGAGATGAATTCCATGCTACAATGGGAGCAGAAGCAATTCAATTTCTATTAAAAGATATCAATTTAGTTCAAGAATGTAATAAATTAAGGATAGAATTAAATGAAACTAATTCTGAAACTAAAAGAAAAAAACTAACTAAAAGAATTAAATTATTAGAATCTTTTATACAGTCTCATAATAAACCCGAATGGATGATTCTAAATGTATTGCCAGTATTACCACCTGATCTTAGACCATTAGTACCATTAGATGGAGGAAGATTTGCAACATCAGATTTAAATGATTTATATCGCCGAGTTATCAACAGAAATAATCGTCTTAAACGTTTATTAGATTTAGCTGCTCCAGATATAATTGTACGTAATGAAAAAAGAATGTTACAAGAAGCAGTAGATGCATTATTAGATAATGGCAGAAGAGGAAGAGCAATAACAGGATCGAACAAAAGACCTCTTAAATCATTAGCTGATATGATCAAAGGAAAACAAGGCCGATTTCGTCAAAATCTTCTAGGAAAACGTGTAGATTATTCTGGTCGCTCAGTAATTACTGTAGGGCCTTATCTTCACTTACATCAATGTGGTTTACCTAAAAAAATGGCATTAGAACTTTTTAAACCATTTATATATGGAAAATTAGAAGTTCGTGGTTTAGCAACTACCATTAAAGCAGCAAAAAAAATGGTAGAAAGAGAAGAAGCTGTAGTATGGGATATTTTAGACGAAGTAATTCGTGAACATCCAGTTCTTTTAAATCGCGCACCTACTTTACATAGATTAGGAATACAAGCATTTGAACCAGTTCTTATAGAAGGAAAAGCAATTCAACTCCATCCGCTAGTATGTGCAGCTTACAATGCCGATTTTGATGGAGATCAAATGGCTGTACATGTTCCATTAACTCTAGAATCACAGTTAGAAGCTAGAGCTTTAATGATGTCAACTAATAATATTTTATCTCCAGCTAATGGAGAACCAATTATTGTACCTTCTCAAGATGTTGTTCTAGGGTTGTATTATATGACTCGTGAAAAAATAAATGGAAAAGGTGAAGGGATGTTATTAAATGGTTCTAATGAAGCGGAAAAAGTTTATCGTTTAGGCATTGCAGAACTTCATTCAATAGTGAAAGTACGAATAGTAGAATATCAAAAAAATGAAGATCAAAGTTTTAGCACAATAAAAAAAATCGTTACTACTACTATAGGTCGAGCGATTTTATGGATGATTATTCCCAAAGGACTACCCTTTGATATTGTTAACCACACTTTAGGCAAAAAAGATATTTCAAAAATGCTTAATACTTGTTATCGTATTTTAGGACTTAAACCTACTGTATTTTTTGCTGATCAAATTATGTATACTGGCTTCGCTTATGCAGCAAGATCAGGAGCCTCAGTTGGTATTGATGATATGGTAATACCAGAAAAAAAAGCAAACATTATCAATGAAGCAGAAATAGAAGTAGCTGAAATACAAGAACAATTCCAATCTGGATTAGTCACAGCAGGTGAAAGATATAATAAAGTTATTGATATTTGGGCGGCAGCAAATGAACGAGTAGCTAAAGCTATGATGGAAAACTTATCTACAGAGTCTGTTATTAATAAAAAAGGTGAAAAACAAAAACAAATATCTTTTAATAGTATATTTATGATGGCTGATTCCGGAGCACGTGGTTCTGCTGCACAAATTCGTCAATTAGCTGGGATGAGAGGATTAATGGCAAAACCTGATGGTTCTATTATTGAAACACCCATTACAGCTAATTTTCGAGAGGGTTTAAATGTTTTACAATACTTTATTTCTACACATGGAGCGCGTAAAGGATTAGCAGATACAGCACTAAAAACTGCCAATTCTGGCTATTTAACACGTCGTTTAGTAGACGTGGCACAAGATTTAGTTGTAACACAAGATGATTGTCGAACACATGAAGGAATTTTAATGACTCCGTTAATTGAAGGAGGCGATGTAAAAGAACCATTACGAGAACGTGTTTTAGGCAGGATCACTGCAGAAAATATTATCATTCCGAATACTAAAAATACATTAATTAAAAGAAATACATTGTTGAATGAACAATTATGTGATCTTTTAGAACATAATTCTATAGACAATGTTAAAGTAAGATCAGTAGTAAATTGTGATACTGATTTTGGTGTTTGCGCTTATTGTTATGGTCGAGATTTAGCTCGAGGAAATTTAGTTAATAAAGGAGAAGCTATTGGAGTAATCGCCGCTCAATCTATAGGAGAACCAGGTACACAGCTAACTATGAGAACTTTCCATATTGGAGGTGCGGCATCAAGAGCTGCAGCAGAATCTAGTATTCAAATAAAAAATCAAGGTATTATAAATCTTAATAATGCAAAATCTGTAACTAATTCTAGTGGTAAAATAGTTATTACTTCAAGAAATGTAGAACTTAATATTATTGATAATTTCGGAAGAACAAAGGAAAGCTATAAAGTTCCTTATGGGGCTATTATGGCTAAAGGAGATGGTGAGAAAGTCAACTCTGGAGAAACTGTTGCTAAATGGGATCCACATACCATGCCAGTTATTACCGAAGTTAATGGTTTCGTTCGTTTTCTAGATATGATTGATGGTCAAAGTATTACAAGGCAAGCAGATGAATTGACAGGTTTGTCTTCTATAGTAATATTAGATACAGCCGAAAGAATGTCAATTGGAAAAGATTTAAGACCAGCATTAAAAATTGTTGATTGCAATGGAAAAGATGTTCTTATTTCAGGAACAGACATGCCTGCACAATATTTTTTACCCGGAAAAGCAATCGTTCAACTTAATGATGGAGTCCAAATTAGTTCTGGTGATACATTAGCTCGAGTTCCACAAGAATCTGGAGGGACTAAAGACATAACTGGTGGACTACCAAGAGTTGCAGATTTATTTGAAGCTAGACGTCCGAAAGAATTAGCAATTTTAGCCGAAATCAGTGGTATTATATCTTTTGGAAAAGAAACTAAGGGGAAAAGAAGATTAGTTATTACACCAGTAAATGGTAATGATTCTTATGAAGAAATGATTCCAAAATGGAGACAATTAAATGTCTTTGAAGGAGAAAGGGTAGAAAGAGGAGATGTCGTATCTGATGGACCAGAATCGCCACACGATATTCTTCGATTAAGAGGAGTTCAAGCTGTAACTAGATATATTGTGAATGAAGTACAAGAAGTATACCGTCTACAAGGTGTAAAAATTAATGATAAACATATTGAAGTAATCATAAGACAAATGCTGCGCAAAGCGACGATAATCAAATCAGGAGATTCTGATTTTTTGGAAGGTGAACAAGTCGAATTTTCTCGTATAAAAATTTCAAATCGAACATTAGAGAAAAAAAAGAAAATAACAGCTACTTTTTCAAGAGATTTATTAGGAATTACTAAAGCATCACTTGCAACAGAATCTTTTATATCTGCCGCTTCTTTTCAAGAAACTACAAGAGTGTTAACTGAATCTGCAGTAGCAGGAAAAAAAGATGAATTGAGAGGATTAAAAGAAAATGTAATTGTTGGACGTTTAATTCCTGCAGGAACGGGATATGCATATCATAAAGAACGTTTTAATCGTCGTCAAAAAAAACATAACAATCCAACAGTTAGCAGTTCTCAAATCAGCGCTGAAGAAGCTTCTGCTAGTCTTTCAGAATTATTAAATTCTGCTCTTATAGAAAAATAAATGATCTTTAATATTTTTATATATCTAAATTATGGCTGCTCTTAAAAGCAGCCACAGTAAAAATATGATAATTTTATATTATTATATAATAATATTAAACTACTTTATAAAAATAATCATTTTTTTAAGAAATTGTTTCCTGAACATAGTTATAATATTTTCTGATATTCTTACTATCTTAAAAAAGATGTTTTATTTTATACATTAAAACAATTATTAAATCTAATAAGAATACACAAGACAATTTTAGCAAAAAAATACAAGATTATTTAATTTTAATATTTTTTAAAAAATAATTTTTTTAAAATAAATATACAATTTTCATATAGTGTCTTTATTAATAATATTCAGATATATTAAATATTTAAATTTCTTTCAAAAATGAATTTTTAACCTAATTCTTCTTTCTTTTTATATTATTTTTGATAAATATAAAAATTTTTAATTAATAAGAAATTATATAATATGAAGAAATATGTTTCTTCTTTTATATAAAAAATGTATATAAAAACTTACTATAAAAAAATATAATTTTAATATAAATTTTTCCATCTAAATTTATAAAAATAATATCTAAATAAATTATTAATTTTTACATTTAAATAAAAAAAGGAAAAATAATGAATAAAACTCAATTAATCGATGTTATTTCTAAGAAATCTAATTTATCTAAAATACAAGCAAAATTGACTTTAGAAACAACATTGTCAACTATTATTGATTCTTTAAAAAAAGGCGAACCTGTACAAATAGTTGGATTTGGTACTTTTAAAGTTAATTTAAGATCATCTCGTATAGGACGAAATCCTCAAACAGGAAAAGAAATACAGATCCCCGCTACTAAAGTTACTAGTTTTACATCTGGTAAAACATTAAAAAATGCAATTAAATAATTGCAACTCACAAACACATTTTAAGGGGCATAATGCCCCTCACTAAATAAATATTCTATTGATAATTATTTTAATAAAAATAATTATATATTTAAAATAGTCTGAATATAAAAAAATATTTAATTTTTTTAAAAATAAGAAAATATATTATGCCATCTAATCATCTTATAAAAAATGCGTTAATTAGCGTTTCTGATAAAACAGATATTTTAGAAATAGCAAAAACGCTAATAAAAAATAAAATTAATTTATTTTCCACAGGAGGAACTGCTCAAATCTTAAAAAAAAATAATATACTTGTTACCGAAATCTCAGATTATACAAAATTTCCTGAAATAATGGATGGACGAATTAAAACATTACATCCTAAAATTATGGGCGGTATTTTAAGAAGAAAAGATAAAGATAAAAAAATTATGAAATTATATGATATTTGTCCAATAGATATAGTTATCGTAAATTTTTATCCATTTGAAAAAATACAAAATATAGATAAAAATAACATAGATCATATTATAAATAATATTGATATAGGTGGACCCACACTTGTACGTGCTTCTGCAAAAAATTATAAGAATGTTATAATTATAGTAGATCTTTGTGATTTTCAATTTGTTATTAATTCTATTAATAATAATACCATGAATAGGGAAAAAAGATTTTTTTTAGCATCTAAAGCATTTGAATACACATTATCCTATGAAAAAGTTATTTCACAATATTTTACAAAAAAAAATACTTTTCATCAAAATGACAAAAATAATTTTTTTCCTGAAGAAATAAACTTTTCTTTCATAAAAAAACAAGACTTAAGATATGGAGAAAATTATCATCAAAAAGCATCTTTTTATATAGAAAAAAATATATTCCAATCTGGCACAATTAGTACAGCACATCAAATTCAAGGAAAAACTTTATCATATAATAATATATCAGATTCTGATATAGCATTAGAATGTGTAAAAGAGTTTAGTAAACCCGCTTGTGTTATTGTAAAACATGGAAATCCTTGTGGTGTGGCAGTAAGTGATAATATTTCAAAATCATATTTATTAGCATACCATTCTGATCCTATTTCAGCATTTGGAGGCATAATTGCTTTTAACTATATACTCGATGAAAAAACCGCTCAAAAAATTATCGATCAACAATTTGTCGAAGTTATTATTGTTCCTGAAATAAATGATTTAGCAGTAGAAATATTAGAAAAAAAACAAAATATAAGAGTACTTGTTACTGGAAAGTTACAAAAAAATAAAATGGGTCTGGATTTAAAAAAAATTACTAATGGATTAATTGTACAAGAACATGATTCTTATAATACAAATTATAAATCATGGAGTTTTGTTACAAAAAGAAGTCCAAAAAAAATAGAACTAAAAGATGCTGTCTTCTGTTGGAAAGTAGCTAAATTTGTAAAATCAAATGCGATCGTATATGGTCGTGATGAAGTTACTATTGCAATAGGGGCCGGTCAAATGAGCAGAATTTATTCGACTAAATTAGCTAATATAAAAGTAAAAGATCAAGGATTTAATGTTATTAGTGCAACTATGGCCTCTGATGCTTTTTTCCCTTTTAGAGATGGAATAGACAGTGCCGCCTCTGTTGGTATTAGTTGTATCATTCAACCAGGAGGTTCAATACGCGATAAAGAAATCATTCAAGCTGCAAATGAACATAATATAGCAATGATTTTTACTAATAAGCGTCATTTTAAACATTAATTGTTTTTTGATTTACAAAGGACGTAAAAATTTATAACAATTAAATCATCATTTAGATTTTTGTAAATAATCTAAAAGATGATTTAATAATAAAATTAGATTCTAAAAGTTAAAAATAAATGAATTTAATTAAGATCACTTTCTTTAATTTTTTCTCTTATTTTTTTCGTTGCTTCAACCATATTTTTCAAAGCTAATATTGTTTCGTTCCAATTTCTTGTTTTTAAACCGCAATCTGGATTTACCCAAAGACGTTTTATAGGAATATATTTCATTGCTTTATTTAAAAGTATAGTAATTAATTTTGCACTTGGTATATTAGGAGAATGAATATCATATACTCCCGGACCAACTTCATTAGGATAGCTAAATTTTTTAAACGATTCTAGTAATTCCATATCTGAACGAGCTGTTTCAATTGTAATTACATCGGCATCTAATGAAGCAATAGCATTTATAATATCATTAAATTCACAATAACACATATGTGTATGAATTTGTGTAGTATTTTTAACACCTGAAGAACTTAATCGAAACACATCAACAGACCAAGATAAATATTCATGCCAAGAACTTTTTCGCAAAGGTAAGCCTTCTCGTAATGCTGGTTCATCAATTTGAATTATTTCTATTTTTTGTTTTTCTAAATCTAAAACTTCATCATATAATGCCAAAGAAATTTGTGTTGCAATTTTTTTTAACGAAACATCTTCTCTGGGAAAAGACCACAATAAAATTGTAACTGGTCCTGTTAACATCCCTTTAACTGGTTTTTCAGTTAAAGATTGAGCATATTTAGACCATTCTATAGTAATTGGTTTTGGACGGCTAATATCTCCAATAATAATAGGTGGTTTCACACAACGTGAACCATAACTCTGTACCCATCCATTATCTGTAAACACAAAACCATCTAAATGTTCACTAAAATATTCTACCATATCATTTCTTTCAGCTTCACCATGAACTAAAACATCTATACCTAATTCTTCTTGTATTCTTATAACTTTTTTAATATGTATTTTAATTTCTTTTGCATATTCTTCTTTAGTTATTGATCCTAATTTAAAATTACGACGTAATTTCCTTATATCAATAGTTTGAGGAAAAGAACCAATGGTAGTAATAGGTAAAATAGGCAAATTAAATTTTTTATTCTGTTCTATAGAACGAATGTTATAAGAATTTAAACGTTTATATGTATTAATTGAAAGATTAGATAAACGGTTTTCTACTTCAATTTTATGTACTCTTTTAGAAAATTTACGCTCATGAATAGGTAAACTCCATTTCGTAATTGCATCAATATTATTATTATTTAAAGCATTTGATAATAACCCTAACTCTATACATTTTTGCACGGAAAAAGAAAACCATTCTTTTACTTCTTTATCTAAGTTTTTTTCTTTTTCTAAATCAATTGGTGTATGTAAAAGAGAACAGGATGAACCAATGAGTATTCTTTTGTGATTTTTTGAAATTGATTTAATAATTTTAAACCATTTTAAAAGATCAGAACGCCAAATATTTCGACCATTAATCACTCCTAAAGATAAGATCCATTCTGGTGATATTTTAGAAATAAAACGTTTTAAATTATACTTTCCAAAAATCAAATCAATATGAATGCCTTGAACTGGCAGATCACGAATAAATTCTATATTGTGTTCAACACTGTCAAAATATGTTGTAAGTAATAATTTTGTGATTCCAAATAGTTCTTTATAAACATAAAAATAAGCATCTTTCCATTTTTTTGGTAATTCTAAAACTAATGCAGGTTCATCAATTTGGACGAAATCAACACCACGTTTAGATAATTCTGTTAAAACATATTTATATATTGGAATTATATCTTTTAAAAGATCAAGACGATCAAAATTTTCTCCTTTTACTTTTCCTAACCAAAGATATGTAACTGGACCTAAAAGTATAGGTTTAACTTTATGTCCTAATAATAACGCTTCATCAACTTCATCTAGAATTTGTTTCCAAGAAAATTTTAAAACTTTATTTTTATAAAATTCAGGTACAATATAATGATAATTAGTATTAAACCATTTAGTCATTTCTGAAGCTGAAATATCTGGAGAACAACCTCTTGCAATACGAAATAAACAATCTAAATCAATAGTATTAATAATATTATTATGTCTTTCTGGAATATTTCCTAACATCATGCTAGTCGTTAATACATGATCATACCAAGCAAAATCACCAACTGGGATATAATCAATTCCAGACTCTTTTTGTTTTTGCCAGTGTTGTTTTCTCAACTCGCAACCAACTGATAACAAATCTTCAAGTGCAAGTTCACCAGACCAATATTTTTCTTGAGCTTTTTTTAATTCGCGGTTCAAACCTATTCTTGGAAAGCCAAGAGTATGATTTAAAATTGTCATTTTAAATACCTTATCTTTTGTAAATGAGATTTTTAGTTTGAAAATAATTTATAATTGCTTTATATAAAATATATATTCTATAATTCTAGTATTAAAGAAAATTATCAAGCGTAAATAGTTAATTATTGATATGAAGGAATCTCATGATTGAAATAAAACATCTTCGAACATTACAAGCGTTAAAGAACAATGGTTCATTAAGTGCAGCAGCAATCCAACTACATCAAACGCAATCAGCAATATCACATCAATGTAACCAATTAGAAAAAAAAATAGGATTTAAATTATTTATCCGAAAAAGCAATCCTATAATATTTACAATTAAAGGTAAAATTTTACTTCAATTATCTGAAGAAATATTACCTAAAATACAAAAAGCGATACAATCATGTACAGATTCTCATTATATGAGAATTCGATTAGCAATTGAATGTCATAGCTGCATTCAATGGTTAACTCCAGCACTAAAAGTTTTTCAAAAAAAATGTCCAAAAATAGAAATAGATTTTTATTCTGATATGAATTTTAATCCTCAAACATTTCTACAACAAGGAAAGCTTGATATTGTACTTACTTCAGAAGTATTACCTCGAAGTAATTTATTTTATATGCCAATATTTGATTTTGAAGTACGTCTAGTACTATCTCCTGATCATCCTCTTGTGTTAAAAGAAAATAATATCACACCTCAAGATCTTGCATCTGAAATATTAATGACTTATCCTGTTCAACGAGATAGACTAGACATATGGAAATATTTTTTACAACCATCTGGAATTATGCCTATTTTTAAAAATGTTAATAACACATTACTTTTAATTCAAATGGTATCCGCAAAAATGGGAATTGCTGCACTACCACATTGGGTGGTAGAGAATTTTGAACGTCAAGGTTTAATCATAACAAAAAGAATAGGAAATGGAATATGGGGACGATTATATGCAGCTATACGTAATGGTGAACAAAAAGAACTAGTTATCCAAAATTTTGTTCATTCTATACGTTTACACGTCTCCACTCATTTACAGTTTATTCGTAGTGTATTAAAAAAAAATATTTTTATTAAAAAATGTTAATTTTTTATTAACCTTATAATATATTTTTATTATTTTCTATAAAAATTTTATTTAAACATCTTGCAACACCATCATTATTATTACTGCCAATAATTTCAATATGGGGTAATATGTCTTTTAAACGTGAATCTGCATTTTGCATAATATATGCTTTTCCAGCAATATCTAACATATCCTGATCATTCATTCCATCTCCAAAAGCAATGCAATTATTTAAGGGAATGCCTAATAAATTAGATATTAATTTTAATCCATGACCTTTTGAAGTAGTTCCTGATACAATTTCAAGACAACCTGGAACTGAAAAATTAATATGTACTTTACAACCATAACAATCAGTAATTTTTCTTTTAAGAATATATAATTTTTGAAAATTTCTACTTGTAAAAAAAATTTTACTAATATTATTAAAATCTAAATCGTCTGGATGAAAATATTGATATTTTAATGACGAAAGAGCAGAACAAAATTTATTATCTATTTTATTGTTATTTATATACCATTTATTATTTTGATATACTTGCGTGATAATTTCTGTATCTAAATATTCCATTCTACAAAGTGTAGAAGCAATATTTGCTTCTAAATTATCACTAAATATTAGTTCATCATCTAAATTATAAATTTTAGCACCATTTGAAGTAATCATAAAAATCTTTATTTTTAAACTGTCTCTAATTTCCATAACATCTATATAATGACGACCTGAAGCAAAAATAAAATAAAAATTTTTTTTTATTAATAATTGTATAATCTTTTGAGTATATTTTGTTATTTTATTCTCTGAAGAAAGCAAAGTACCGTCTAAATCTACTGCAATAATATAACTCATAAAAAACCTTAAAAAATATAATGTATTTTATTATAAAAACATATTATATATATATAAATTAATATATAAAAATTTTATTTTATAAGATAAATAGATTAAAAAATAATTTAAATAAATTAGAACTATTTAATTAAAAATATTGTATTTAATAACATATTTCAAAAAGGGTATTTATGTTAACACAAGATGTAATTGTAGTAATACTTGCTGCTGGAAAAGGAACTAGAATGAGATCTAATTACCCTAAAGTACTACATTTTTTAGGAGGAAAAACAATTTTAGAACATGTAGTACAAACTGCACAATCTATAAAACCTAAAAAAATTATACTAGTTTATAGTTCTCAAAAAAAAATTGTATTTTCTAATATATATAACATACCAATTGAATGGGTCATACAAAAAAAACCACAAGGAACTGGACAAGCTTTATTGCTCGCAATAAAAAATATTTCAGATGATGAAAATGTACTGGTTCTATATGGCGATGTACCGTTTATTTCACTTGAATCAATAAAAAAACTACAAAAATCTAAAAAAACATCAAAAATTAGTTTGTTAACTACAAAAATAAAAAATCCTAATGGATATGGACGTATTTTACGAAAAAAAGGAAAAGTTATCGGTATAATAGAAGAAAAAGATGCAACTAATAAACAAAAAGATATTAAAGAAGTATATTCAGGAATTTTTATAGCAAAAAGAAAAAATTTAAAAAGATGGTTAGAAAAAATTGATAAAAAAAATAAAAAACAAGAATTTTATGCAACAGATATTGTCTCTTTAGCTTATCTTGAAAGTAATTTTATTTCAACAGTACAGCCCTTAAATTATGAAGAAATATTAGGAATAAATAATAAATTACAATTATCTATTTTAGAAAATATTTTTCAAAAAAAACAAATTGAAAATTTACTTATCAATGGAGTCATAATAAAAGATCCATCTCATTTTTTTCTTAGAGGAACATTACAACACGGTCAAAATGTTGAAATAGATACAGGAGTTATTTTAGAAAATCATGTTGTTTTAGGTGATAATGTTAAAATTGGTCCTGGTTGTATTATTAGAAATAGTATTATTGATAGTCAAACTAACATTCAAGCATATACAATTATAGAAAATGCTAAAATAGGAAAAAATTGCATTATAGGTCCCTTTGCTCATTTACGTTCAAATACTTTATTAGATGAAAATGTTCATATAGGTAACTTTGTTGAAATTAAAGATAGTTTCATAAAAACAAAATCTAAAGTAAAACACTTAAGTTATCTTGGTGATTCTGAAATTGGTTCGAAAGTAAACATCGGAGCTGGTAGTATCACATGTAATTATGATGGGACAAATAAATTCAAAACTATTATTGGTGATAATGTTTTAGTAGGTTCTAATACACAATTAGTTGCACCTATAAAAATCGTAAAAAATACAACTATTGCAGCAGGGACCACCTTAACTAAAGATGTGAACACACCCTGTTTAGTTTATAATACTAAAGAACAAAAATATAAAAAAAACTGGATACGGCCTCATAAAATTAATCAAAAATAATTGTTATGATTTATTAAACTAATATATTTACTTTTAAAATAAAATGTTTTAATAAAAAATAAAAGGTATCAATATGTGTGGTATTGTTGCTGCAGTAACACAACGTAATATTGCTGATTTTCTTATCAACAGCATCAAAAAACTAGAATATCGAGGATATGATTCTTCAGGATTAGCAGTAATAGATAATAAAAATAATATTATTCGAATTCGTTGTGTTGGAAAAGTCAATGAACTTATAAAAAAAACAAATAAAAAAACAATACTTGGTAATATTGGTGTAGCTCATACTCGATGGGCTACTCATGGAAAAGTCTCAAAAGAAAACACTCATCCACATATTTCTTCAAATATTATTGTTGTACATAATGGAATTATTGAGAACAATTCCGTATTACGTCTTTTTTTACAAAAAAAAGGATATATATTCTCTTCTGATACTGATACAGAAGTAATTGCACATTTATTACACTGGGAACAAAACAAAAAAAAAGATTCACTTAAAAAAGTTATACAAAACAGTATAAAACAGTTAGATGGTAATTATAGTATGGTTGTAATCGATAAAAATAATCCTTCAAAATTAATAGCTGCACGTTCTGGAAGTCCATTAATTATAGGATTGGGAATAGAAGAAAATTTCATAGCTTCTGATCAAATCGCATTATTACATGTAACAAAACGTTTTATATACTTAGAAGAAGGTGATATTGCCATTGTTAAAAAAAAAGAAATTAATATCTTCAATAAAGACAATTTTTTTATTAAACGAAAAGAAATTATATCTAATACAGAATATAAATCAGTAAAAAAAGGAAAGTATCGTCATTATATGGAAAAAGAAATATATGAACAACCTACATCAATTCTCAACACTTTAAAAAACCGTTTAAAAAATAAAAATAAAGTATATTTTTCTGAATTAGTATTAGAAGCAAATGATGTTTTTTACAATACAGAAAATATTCAAATAGTTGCATGTGGTACGTCATATAATGCAGCAATGGTTGCTAAACATTGGTTTGAATCACTTGCTAACATTCCTTGCGATGTTGAAATTGCATCTGAATTTTCTTCAAGAAAATTAACTGTAAGAAAAAAAAGTTTACTAATTACTTTATCGCAATCAGGTGAAACTGCGGATACATTATTAGCATTAAGATACTCTAAAAAACTTGGATACCTAGGAAGTTTAACTATATGCAATATGGAAAGTTCATCTTTAGTGAAAGAATCTGATTTCTATATATTAACTAAAGCAGGTTTAGAAATAGGAGTAGCTTCAACAAAATCTTTTACAACTCAACTAACTGTTTTACTTATGTTAGTCGCTAAAATAATAAATTTAAAAAAAGAAAACAACAACATATCACAAAAAATTGTGCAAACCTTAAATCTGTTACCTATGAGAATTGAAAAAATTTTAAAAAAAAATTATATAATAAAAAGCGTGGCTAATATATTAGCTAACAAAAAAAATATGCTATATCTTGGACGAGGTAATCAGTATCCAATTGCAATGGAAGGAGCTTTAAAATTAAAAGAAATTGCTTATATTCATGCTGAAGCTTATCCATCTGGAGAACTTAAACATGGCCCTCTTGCACTCATTGATAAAAATATACCAGTTATTATGATCGCTCCTAAAAATTCATTATTGGAGAAAAATAAAAAAAATATTAAAGAAATATGTTCTAGAGGAGGTTTAATTTATGTTTTTTCAGATCAAGAATTTGATCATGAAGATAATATGAATGTTATCAAACTTCCATATGTGGAAGAACTAATAGCACCTATTTTTTACATAATACCTTTACAATTACTTGCTTATTATATCGCATTAAAAAAAGGAAAAGAAATTGATCAACCAAGACATCTTGCGAAATCAGTAACAGTAGAATAAAATTTTATATATTAAATTTAAAAAAGAGTATGAGTCTTCAATTTAATAAAACTTAATCTCATACTCTATATAAACATTTTTTAATAAAACTAAATTATATAACACTAAAACTCACATTTTCATCTAAGCTTCTATGGCTATTTTTAACTTTTTCATTGCATTTTTTTCCAATTGTCGAACCCGTTCAGCAGAAATGCCATAATTGTTTGCTATAGTTTGCAAAGTGTTTTTTTTAGTTTTATCTAGCCAACGCGCATAAATAATATGACGACTACGTTCGTCTAATCTTAACAGTGCATTGCTTAGTTTATTTGCAGCATGTTCTTCCCAATTATCTTGCTCAACACCACTAGCAAAATTTGATTTTTTATCTTGCAAATATTGTATAGAACAGGTGTTTACTTTACCATCAAAATCTTCTTCTGGTAATGGATTAAAAGTAATATCTTGAGCGGACATACGAGATTCCATTTCTCTTACATCTCTACTGCTCACTCCCAACTCTCTAGCAACTATTTGAATTTCTTCCTCATTAAACCAACCTAATCTTTTTTTGGTTTTTCTCAAATTAAAAAATAGTTTTCTTTGAGATTTAGTAGTTGCAACCTTGACGATACGCCAATTACGTAAAACGTACTCATGTATTTCAGATTTAATCCAATGTACAGCGAAAGAAACAAGACGAACTCCTATTTCTGGGTTAAATCTACGAACTGCTTTCATTAATCCGACATTACCTTCTTGTATAAGATCAGCTTGAAGCAAACCATATCCTGAATAGTTGCGTGAAATATGGATTACAAAACGGAGATGGGATAAAATCAAAGTTTTTGCGGCATCTAAATCGCTATTATAACGTAATCGTTTAGTGAGTATTTTTTCTTCTTCGATGGATAGCATCGGCCATAAGTTAGCTATTCTAATATAAGCATCTAAATTACCTGGTGGTGTTACAGATAAAATCTGTACTTTGTTAATCATTTTAATTCCCGCATCAATGAATTATACATACTGAATTATTAACATGTGGGACACATCTATAATACTTTAATTAAAAATATAAATCAAAGATTTATATAAAATAATTCATCTATTCTTAATAATTTTATTAAATTAATGTTTAATGATATTTTCTTTTTTATGTAAATATAGACTCAATAAATTCTTGGCTATTAAAAACACCTAAATCCTGTATTTTTTCACCAATTCCAATATAACGAATAGGAATTTTAAATTGATCAGCTAAAGAAAAAACAACTCCTCCCTTTGCTGTTCCATCTAATTTTGTAATTATAATCCCGGTTAAATCTAATGATTTATGAAATATTTCTGTTTGTTGTATTGTGTTTTGTCCATTACAGGAATCGATAATTAATATTTTTTCATGCGGTGCAGATAAATCTATTTTTTTAATTACTCTAATTATTTTTTTCAACTCTTCCATCAAATGTGATTTATTATGTAATCTACCAGCTGTATCAATAATTAAAACATCTATTTTTTTTGATTTTGCTGATTTAACTGCATCAAATATTACTGCTGCAGGATCTGAACCAGAACGCTGTGCTACTACTGGTATTTTATTTAATTTTGCTAATACTTGTAATTGTTCTATACCTGCAGCTCTAAACGTATCTGCAGCAGCTAACATTATCGATTTTCCTTCTAGTTTATATTTCTGTGCTAGTTTAGCAACCGTTGTAGTCTTTCCTGTACCATTAACTCCTACTACTAAAATTATAAAAGGAGTATGATTAGATATTTCTAAAGGCACTTCCACTTTTTTTAGAATGTTATACATATTTTTTTTTAACAAAAAATATAGTTTTTCAGAGTTTTTTAAATCATTACGATTAACATCTTTAATTAAATCACTAATAATTCGATTAGTGGTATTAATTCCAATGTCAGCAAGTAACATTTTTTCTTCTAATTCTTCGAAAAGTACACTATCGATTTTTTTAGATAAAAAAATATGACTAATTCCCTCACCAAGAAATTTCTGTGTTTTTTTTAAACTTTTTTTTAAACGTGAAAAAAAATTTTTTTTTGTATTCTGTCTTTTTTCTATATTATTACTAGAGTTGTTTAATATTTCTATATTATCTTTTTTAATTAATATAGTTTCTGAAGTATCTTCTGTTTTATTATTAAAACTATTTTTTTCTTCTTGATTATTTTGTATTACATCTGTTATTTTCTTTTTTTTTATTTTAGAACTTAACCAAGAAAAAAAACCATTTTTTTTGCTATCTGTCATATTATTTACCTTATAGTTTATAAATAAAAAATATATTTTTTAAAAATTAATCATTAAAAAATATTTATTTAATTTTTTATTAATATTAATATTTAAATAAATTATATCACTAACACAAATAATCTAACAAAATGAATAATTCTTTTTTTAAAAAAAATGGCAAAATTTATATTATTTCTGGAAAACTTAAAGGAAGAAAAATATCTTTTAGTAACATCTCAAACTTGCGTCCTACTACTAATCAAATAAGAGAAACACTATTTGAATGGTTATCTAAATACATTAAAAACTCGCGATGTCTTGATTGTTTCGCAGGTAGTGGCGCATTAGGAATAGAATCCATATCTCGCCATGCTGCATTTTCAACTTTACTAGAAATAGAAAAAAAAACATTTTTTAATCTAAAAAAAAATATAAAAGAATTAAAAATATGTAATGTAGAAATTATACGTACTAACACACTTAATTGGTTAAAAAAACCTGGAAAACCATATGATATAATCTTTATTGATCCTCCTTATCATGAAGGTTTAATCAATAAAACTATTGATTTGTTAGAAAATAATAAATGGATTAAAAAAAATTCTTTCGTTTATATAGAACAAGAAAAAAAACAACCTCTGACATTATCAAAAAACTGGGTTTTATATAAAAAAAAAATTACAAATAAAATACAATGTTATCTATATATTTTTAATATATAAGACCAATAAAAATTATAATATTTTGTGTTAAAAAGTTTAATAATATAGAATACATAAGTTCTTGAAAATTAAAATAGGAAAAAATATTTATGAAAGTTTTAGTTTCTGATAATGTATCCCTTGATTTATTTTGTAAAAATCCGATGCAAATTTTAGAAAAATCTAATAAAGGAATTATAGCGGTACTAAAAAATAATTCTCCTATTTTTTACGCAATTACGCCTCATTTATTAAAAAAAATATTTGATCTTGATCATTGCTTATTGCAACACGATACAATACAACAGAAAATTATAAAAAAATTTTCAATGCATCCAGAATGGACTCCTGATAAAGATTTTATTCGTCAAGCAGCATTATGGGGAATTATGTTAACTGAAGAAATATCAAAATCTGAACTTGCATCTTTCATTTCTTATTGGCAAGCAGAAGGTTGTTTTTTTCATCATATACAATGGCAACAAAAATTAGCTAGAAGTTTACAAAAAAGCAGATCTATTATTTGCATGTCACAAAAAAAACGAGATATTACATATATTCCAACACCTGATCAAACTACACCAAGTGGATTTAGAGGTAAATAATGACATTTTATACTGAATTCTTCAAACGTCTTCAACGTCTTATGCCTAAAAACATTAAACCTAAATTTGATAATGATGAAGCGTTATTAGCTTGGAACCAAGAACAGGGAAGATTATCTTCTGAATCTATACTACGTGAAAACAAAGCAATGAAAATGCAACGTGTTTTAGGTAGATCTGGTATTCGAGAATTATACATGAACTGCTCATTTGATAATTATAAAATTGAACATGATGGCCAAAAAAAAGTTCTGAAAGCTTCAAAACGATATGCAGAAGAATTTAATGAAAACATCGCTAGTTTTATTTTTTCGGGAAAACCTGGAACGGGAAAAAATCATTTAGCATCCGCTATAGGTAATTACTTAATATTACATGGAAAAAGCATTTTACTTGTAACAGTAGCAGATTTGATGTCTAATATGAAAGGAACATTTAGCGGTACTAGTAATATTACCGAAGAAAATTTATTACATAATCTTAGCAGTGTTGATTTATTAATGATTGATGAAATTGGTATGCAAACTGAATCTCGTTATGAAAAAGTAATCATCAATCAAATAGTTGATAGAAGATCGTCATCTAAACGTTCTACTGGCATGTTATCTAATTTAGACCATAAAGGAATGAAAAGTTTATTAGGTGAAAGAGTTATCGATAGAATGCGTTTAGGAAATAGTTTATGGCTAACTTTTGAATGGGACAGTTACAGACAATATGTTAATGGGAATGAATATTAATATAGATAAGAAAATTTTTTATTTTATTCTAGATACATATTCACCTGATCTCGTGTCTACTTTAATTAATGAACCGACTTGAATAAATAAAGGCACTTTTACAATAGCACCAGTACTTAATGTAGCCAACTTAGTACCACTGGTATTGATAGTGTCACCTTTAATAGTTACCTGTACATCTGTAACTTTAAGATTTACAAAATTATTAGGTGTAATTGAAATTGGTTGATTATTCCATAAAGTCACGGTACATGTGTCTTGTTCTAACAACCATTTTTTATGAATCCCGATAATTTTTTCTTCTACTGATAATTCTTCAAAAGTATTATTATTCATAAAATACCAAAAACGACCATCATTATATAAATAAGATAGTAAATATTCTTTAATATCAGCTACTTCTAAAAAATCTGTAGATTTAAATGTCTTTTCTATAAGTTGTTTTGTTAATAGTTTTCGTAGTTTTACACGAACAAAAGACTGACCTTTTCCAGGTTTAACAAATTCACTAGACTCTATCAAACACGGTTCAGATTCAAAAATAATTTTACAACCTGAACGAAAATTATTAGTATGATAAACTCTCATGAAACCTCTATTTCTATAAAAAGATTACTACTTATATATAAAATTATTAATTTATATTAATAAAAAAATATTATTTTTTAAATAAAATTTTTTTATTGTGTATAACACATGTTTTTTTGAAAATTTCACAGTATATACAAAATTTTTATAAAAATAACGCACAGGTCAAAACTAAAAAGAATTTTTAAACACTTAATAATTAATTAAATATTTTTATAAAAAATAAATTATTATATTTAAAAAAATATATAAATGAAGGCGATATAAATATTATTGACCATAAAAAAATTATATCATGAATTATAGATGTTATGTTTAAAAATTTTACAACAAGAAATATTATAAATTACAATAAACACTAATACTAAGATTTAAAATAAAAATAAACTTTAGAATGAGAAAAAATAAATAATAATTTAGACATTAATTTACTATGTTTTAAAAAATATAATATCATGTTATTAATTAGATTTAATTATCAAATTGTTTAATAATGATTTTTTTTTAATAAAATTAAAAATTAATTTTATATGAAAAAAATTTATCACATAAAACCAAACTTTGAATTAAATTAAAATAATTTCTAATTATTTAATTAAAAACTTTTATATCAAGTAAAAACAAAAAACTTTCCTCAGAATAGTTATTCTGAGGAAAGATACTTTAAAATTGATTCAAAACTGTTTTAATAAAATAAATTTTTTATTACATCATTCCGCCCATGCCACCCATTCCTCCTGCAGGAGAAGAATTGGAATCAGAAGATTTATCTTCTTTTGGTAAATCAGTTACCATACATTCTGTTGTTATCATTAAACCAGCAACAGAAGCAGCATATTGTAAAGCAGAACGTGTAACTTTAGTAGGATCTAATATACCAAAATCTATCATGTCACCATATTCATCTGTAGCAGCGTTGTAACCATAGTTACCTTTTCCATCTTTAACGTTGTTAGTAACTACAGAAGGTTCTTCACCAGAATTGGAAACAATTTGACGTAAAGGAGCTTCCATTGCACGTAAAGCAACACGAATACCTACGTTTTGATCTTCATTTTGACCACGTAAATTAGATATTTTTCCTGCTACGCGTACTAATGCAACACCACCCCCGGCAACTACTCCTTCTTCTACGGCTGCACGAGTAGCATGTAAAGCATCTTCAACGCGAGCTTTCTTTTCTTTCATTTCTACTTCTGTAGCTGCACCCACTTTAAGTACTGCAACTCCTCCTGATAATTTAGCTAAACGCTCATTTAGTTTTTCTTTATCATAATCAGAAGTAGCTTCTTGAACTTCTTGACGAATTTGACTAATACGACTTTGAATTGAGTGTTTTTCTCCTACACCACCTATTATGGTTGTAGTATCTTTACTAATAACAACACGTTTTGCTTGTCCTAAATCTTCTAAAGTAGATTTTTCTAATTCCATAGCTAATTCTTCAGAAATAACAGAACCGCCAGTAAGAATTGCAATATCCTGCAACATAGCTTTCCGACGATCACCAAATCCAGGAGCTTTTACTGCGGCTACTTTTACGATTCCTCTCATAGAATTAACTACTAATGTAGCTAAAGCTTCACCTTCTAGATCTTCTGAAATAATTAATAATGGTTTTCCTGATTTTGCAACAGATTCTAATATTGGTAACATTTCACGAACATTAGATATTTTTTTATCAGCCATTAAAATATACGGATTTTCTAATTCAACAATGCCTGTTTCTGGCTTGTTAATAAAATATGGAGATAAATAACCTCGATCAAATTGCATACCTTTAACGACTTCAAGTTCATCCTGAAGACCAGTACCTTCTTCTACTGTAATTACTCCATCATTACCAACTTTTTCCATTGCTTCTGAAATTAAAGAGCCAACTTTTTCATCTGCATTTGCAGATATAGTTCCAACTTGCGTAATTGCTTTAGAATCAGAACATGGTACAGATAAATTTTTCAACTCTTCTACAGCACTAATAACAGCTTTATCAATTCCACGTTTAAGATCCATTGGATTCATTCCAGCTGCTACTGCTTTTAAGCCTTCATTTACTATAGATTGGGCTAATAATGTCGCTGTTGTAGTACCATCACCTGCTGCATCATTTGCTTTTGATGCAACTTCTTTTACCATTTGAGCTCCCATGTTTTCGAATTTATCTTCTAATTCAATTTCACGAGCTACTGATACACCATCTTTAGTAATACTAGGCGCTCCAAAAGATTTATCTAGAACAACATTTCTACCTTTTGGCCCTAAAGTTACTTTAACTGCATCTGCTAAAACATTAACTCCACGAAGCATTTTAATTCGGGCTTCGTTTCCGAATTTCACATCTTTAGCGGCCATTTGACATTCCCTTAAATAAATTTTTCAATGGATATAGCATATAGTTTACTATTCAACAATTGCTAAAATGTCACTTTCAGTCAAAATTAATAATTCTTCATTATCAATTTTTTCAGTTTTTGCACCATAACCTTCATTAAAAATAACAGTATCACCAACTTTAACATCTAATGGTTTAATTTCTCCATTATCTAAAACGCGACCTTTCCCTACAGCAGTGACTGTTCCTCGAGTCGATTTTCCTGCAGCAGAACCTGTTAGCACAATACCGCCTGCAGATTTTAATTCAACTTCTTGACGTTTAACAAGCACACGATCATGCAATGGACGAATTTTCATATGATAATGCTCCTGTGAATAATCTTCCTTAATTATTTTAAAAATTATTTTTTAATTTAATATGTTCTCTTATAAATATAGGGATCTTTATTAAAACTTTCAAGGGTAAAAATTATTTTTTTATTGTTTTGTTTATTAAAATTTATTTTTTAAAAATTTAAAAACTAATTATTAATTGATATAAATAAAAAAATAATTATAGTATTTTCATAATAAAAAACATTGACAATCTTTTATATTTGATGATTTAATATAAAAAAAGCCCGGATAGCTCAGTTGGTAGAGCAGGGGACTGAAAATCCCCGTGTCGGTGGTTCAATTCCGCCTCCGGGCATATTATAATTTATAGTCTATTTACCAATGCAAAAGCTAGAAAAAATATCTTTTAATAAATCTTCAGAAGTAAACCGACCAGTTATTTCACCTAAAAATCTATTCATACTATTTAAAGATTCTGCTAACAATTCAATATTTTCAGAAATTTTCCAATTATTTTCAGCGAATAAGAACTCGTTATATGCTAAATCTAATTGTTTAACATGACGACGACGAGCAATAAAAACACTTTCTTTGTTTATATTTTTTTCAATTTTTGCAATATGCTCACGTAATATATCAACACCTTGACCTGTATGTGCTGATAGACTTATAAACGACAAACCATCTATATTTTTTATGCCAAATTCATCTTTTA
Organism: Buchnera aphidicola (Macrosiphum euphorbiae); assembly: GCF_005237295.1. NCBI lineage: Bacteria > Pseudomonadati > Pseudomonadota > Gammaproteobacteria > Enterobacterales > Erwiniaceae > Buchnera > Buchnera aphidicola. The sequence goes on along the minus strand of NZ_CP033006.1, from coordinate 17,733 downwards.
CTAAATCATTTTTATTTAAAATAAACGTTACTGGAATACTATCATTAGAAATATTTTTTCTAAATTCATCACATATTTTTTTTCTTTTTCGTTTACTCAATGTTTTATCAATAACAAAAAGAACATGATCAGATTTTCTGATTGCTTCCCAAGCACGGATAATTCCAATGTTTTCTACTTTGTTATTTGTATTTCGTAAACCAGCAGTATCAATTAATTCAAAAACAATACCATTGATGCTAATATGCTCATAAAGAAGATCTCGTGTAGTTCCGGGTACATCAGTTACTATAGCTCTATCAGAATGCGATAAAATATTTAATAAACTCGATTTTCCTGCATTAGGAAGACCTGCAATTACTATTTTTTTCCCTTCTCTTAATAAACTTCCATCTAAAATTATATTTTTTAATTTTGCGAACTTATTATGTATTTTTCTAAATTTTACATCAACTATATTTTTAATATTAATATTAATTTCTTCTTCTGAAAAATCTATACTAGATTCTATATTAATACGTAATTTAATAATTGAATTTATTAGTTCTGTAATAAAAAAAGAAAAATTCCCTTGTAATGAATTTAATGAAGCTCGAATAGATAATTCTGTTTCCGAATTAATTAAATCATCTATAGACTCGGCTTGAATTAAATCCATTTTTCCATTTAAAAAAGCACGTTCAGAAAATTCTCCCGGTTTAGCCATCCTAATATTTTTAATAGATAAAATTCTTTTCATTAATAAATCAATTATTACTGGACTACCATGACCTTGTAATTCTAATACATCTTCACCTGTAAATGAACAAGGAGCAGGAAACCATAAAGATATACCTTTATCTAATGCTTTTCCCTCCTTATCTAAAAAATCTGAATAAGTAGCAAATCTTGCTGAAGGCATTTTTCCTAAAATTTCTATAGCAACTATCTTTGCTTGAACACCAGATATTCTTATTATTCCAACAGCACTTTTTCCTGGACATGTAACTTGAGCAATAATCGTTTCATTATAAATCATAAAATATTTTCTTCGTGTAGATTAGAAATTAAATAAGTTTAAACAATGATTATTTAAAAAATTTATCTATTTTTTTCTAATTTAGATAAGATAAACTTTTGTTGTATAATAGTCACTAAATTGCTGATTATATAATATAAAACTAATCCTGAAGGAAACCATAAAAAAAATACGGTAAAAATCACAGGCATAAAATTCATAATCTTTTTTTGAAATGGATCAGAAATGTGATTAGTAGACGATGTCTTTTGAATGAAAAACATTGTTAAACCCATTATTATAGGCAAAACATAATATGGATCCTGACTCGATAAATCATGAATCCATAATAAAAAAGGAGCATGACGTAATTCAACAGATCCTATAAGCATATAATAAAGAGATAAAAAAATTGGCATTTGAATAAAAATAGGTAAAAATCCACCCAAAGGATTTATTTTTTCTTTTTTATATAAAAGCATCATTTCTTGACTAATACGTTGTTTATCATTTGAAAATTTTTCTTTTATCTCCTTTATTTTTGGTTGTAATGCACGCATTTTTGCCATAGAAATATATTGTGCTTTTGTTAGAGGATAAGTTATAGCTTTCATAATAAAGGTAATTAAAATGATAGAAAAACCCCAATTCCCTACAATATTATATAATATAGTTAATAATTTAAACAATGGCTGAGATAAAAACCAGAGCCAACCATAATCAACTGTCAAGTCTAAATTTGGTGCAATAGATTTCATTTCATTTTGTATTTCAGGACCAATCCATAGTTTTGATTTTATAATAGATCTAGTATTAGGTAAGATACTAATTGAAGGAGACTTATATCCAATTGCAGCGATATCATGATCTAGACTAGAGGTATATATTGTATTTTGACCTAAATTTTGAGGAATCCAAGCAACTGCAAAATATTGTTGCAACATTGCTATCCATCCATTTTCAGTCATAATATGCAAGTTTTTATTATTAGAAATCATATCAAATTTATATTTTTCATACTTATTATCAACACTCGAATAAGCAGCTCCACGAAAAGTTTGAAGAGCGAAATTACCACTATAAATATTACGTTTTTTAGGCAGATTAATTGTTTGTTTTATCTGTCCAAACATATTTACTTTCAAAGTTTCTTTGCTTGAATTATAAATATCATATTCTATTTCTATATCATATCTATTGGGTTTGAGAATAAAGGTTTTTATATAAATCACACCATTTTTACCCACCCATTTTATAGGGACACGTAATTCTTTTTTATTATCTTCTAATGAAAAAAATTTTTTATTAGAAAAATATAATGGTCTACTATGATTTACTGAATTATCAGGACCATCTTTTCCAATGAGTCCACTTTGTGCCTGATAAACAAAATCAGATGCAGTTTCAAGTAATTTAAAAGGTTTAGATGAATGTAGTTTATCTTTATATGCAAGTAAAGATGCTTCTTCTATGTCTCCACCATACATATTAACCACTAAACTGATTACATTGTTTTTAATAAAAATTTGCTTTTCATTTTTTTTGGTATCAATAGAATGAAACATGGGAACTGTTTTTTCATTTGTTTTGTTATTTAAAAATGATTGACTTTGCCATGCTTGCCAAAGTAAAAAAGAAACAAATAAAAAAGCAAAAATAAAAAAATTACGTTGTACTTCCATAATTAATATTCACTTTTATCTTTAATATTTAAAGGTAAATAATTTTATTCACCTATATCTAAAGGATGTTATTTTAATTACCATAGAATCATTAAAATTACATTGAAACTAAATAATATACTCAAAATATACAGAATAAAAAATTTTATATTATATTTATACCGAGATAATTTCTATTGAATAAAAATCAAATTATCTATAATAATTCGCCCACAAACTATTCAGCATATCTATTATGTTCTTATTATTTAAACAAAGAATATTTTTTTTCGCTATCACCACAAAATCCATGAAAAGCAATTTGTATTGCAATAAACGAAAAGTTTCTCGAACTAATCGTTTAATTAAATTTCGATTATGAGCATATTTAATATTTTTTCGGGGAATGCTAAGACCCAATCTGGGATATCCTAATAAATTAAAACGTCCTAAAATACTTATTTCTAAAGTATTTTTTTTTTTAAAGGTTTTTTAAAAACATCTTGAAAATTTATGGAATTAGATAATCGTAGTTTTTTTTTAAAGAAATAATTAAGCACAATATTAACCTGCTATTTACTAGAAACAGTTAAACGAGTTCTTAATTTAGCACGTCTTCGTGATAAAATATAACGACCATTTTTTGTTGCCATACGAATTCTAAATCCATGTGAACGATTGCGTTTTAATACTGATGGTTGAAAAGTTCGTTTCATTTTAATGTTTACCTGACTATTTTATATTAAATATAATTTATAAGATTCACTTTTACTAAGAGTAATTATTCTCAATGATATAGTCAATGAACTTTGTTAAAATCATTAAATATGGAAAAAAATTAATAATAATATTTATTCATTAAAATACATTCAACATTGACTTATCTAAAAAAATATTTTTAATTTTGTATTCTGGTATGATAACTATATTTTATTTATAAATATAACAGTAGATCTAAAAATCACTTCTTTAGATAAAAAAATATCTCAAAAATATATTATATCCTTTTCGTTATACTCACCAATCTTAGATTGTATAGCTTTTAATGTAAAAAAATATAATTTTATATAAAAACTTATATAAAATTAAGATGATGTATATCAAAGTAAAAGTATAAAAAACAATAACTTTCAAATTTTATTTTTTATTAATTGTGTTCGCTTGGAGTCTACCGTGTCACTTTGTCTTTGGAAACAGTGTCTTGACCGGTTACAGAATGAGCTACCAACTACAGAGTTTAGTATGTGGATACGCTCTCTGAAGGCCAAACTAAACAATAACATTTTAGAAATATATGCTCCAAATAAATTTGTTTTGGATTGGGTAAAAGATAAATACTTAATTCGCTTTAAAAAAATACTGCAAGATGTTTGCGGTTCTAATTCTCCATCAATAAAATTTGAAATATATCAAATTTATAAAGAAAAAAAACTAAAAAAAAATATTTCGAAGAATTCTTTTAATAAAAAACTAATCTGGTCTAAGATCCCAGCATGTAAAAATTTTCCTTATCGTTCTAATATTAATAAAAAACATAATTTTGAAAATTTTATAGAAGGAAAATCTAATCAACTGGCACGATCTGTAGCGTTTCAAGCAGCAAAAAACCCTGGAAATTCTTATAATCCATTATTCTTATATGGTGCAACAGGACTAGGAAAAACTCATTTGCTGCATGCTATAGGAAATGAAATCTTAGCATATAAATATGACATTAAAATCATTTTCATGAATTCCGAACGTTTTGTACAAGATATGGTAAAAGCGTTAAAAAATAATGCTATTGAAAAATTTAAATTATATTATCGTTCTGTTGATGCATTATTAATTGATGACATTCAATTTTTTGCATATAAAGAACGTTCACAAGAAGAATTCTTTCATACATTCAATGCTCTATTAGAAGGAAATCAACAAATCATCTTAACTTCTGACCGTTATCCTAAGGAAATTAATGGAGTTGAAGATCGTCTTAAATCAAGATTTAGTTGGGGTCTTACTGTTGCTATAGATCCACCAGAAATAGAAACAAGAGTCGCTATTCTTATAAAAAAAGCTGACGAAAATAATGTTTCATTATCTAATGAAGTAGCTTTCTTTATTGCTAAAAATTTACGTTCTAATGTACGAGAATTAGAAGGTGCTCTTAATCGAGTTATTGTTAACTCTCGTTTTACTCATCGTGCTATTACTGTAGATTTTGTTCGTGAAGCGCTTCGAGATATACTGGCTCTACAAGAAAAACTAATTACCATTGATAATATTCAAAAAACAGTTGCAGAATATTATAAAATTAAAGTTACTGATCTATTATCGAAAAAACGTTCACGTTCAATAGCTCGTCCAAGACAAATGGCAATGGCAATGATAAAAAAATTAACTAATCATAGTTTGCCTGAAATTGGAGATGCTTTTAGCGGTAGAGATCATACAACAGTACTACATGCATGTCGTAAAATCGAACAATTACGAGAAGAAAGTAACGATATTAAAAAAGATTTTTTAAATTTAATCAGAACTCTATCAGTGTAATCATATGAAATTTATTATAAAAAAAAATATTTTAATTAAACATTTACAAAAAATAAGTCGCTTGCTTATAAAAAATAATTCTTTTCCTGTTTTAGAAAATATATTAATTACTGTAAAAAATGGAATTTTATCATTAACAGCTACTAATTTAGAAATAGAATTAATTGCTACTATTAAATTATCTACAGACTATATAGCAGGCAGCACAACAATTTCAGGTCGAAAACTTTTAGATATTTGTCGAAATTCATTGGATTTATCAGATATACAAATGCAACTAAATAAAAATAAAATGCATATTATTTCTGATAACAGCAGTTATATATTAACCACCTTGCCTTCTGATAACTTTCCAAATAATCATAACTTTCATCATATTGCAGAATTTTTTATATCTTCAAACGTTTTAAAAGAAATGATAGAAAAAACTCAATTTTCTATGGGTAAACAAGATGTACGATATTACCTTAATGGCATGTTATTAGAAATAACAGATAAATCACTTTATACAGTAGCTACAGATGGTTATCGTCTTGGAATTTCAAAAACCATTCTACAAGAAAATACAGTTCCTTTTTCAATAATTATCCCGAGAAAAGGAGTTATCGAACTATATAGATTATTAAATATTCCAACGCAACTAATACGAATTTTAGTTGGAAAAAATAATATCAGAATATATATAGAAGATCTCATTTTTACTGCACAATTAATTGAAGGACAATATCCTGATTATAAAAGTGTTTTGCTTCAAACAAGAAATCATTTTATTACCTTTAATTCTAAATTATTAAAACAATCACTATTACGTGCGGCTATTTTATCTCATGAAAAATTTTGTGGAGTAGAAATTCATATCAGAAATAATCAATTTAAAGTATTATCTGATAATCAAGAAGAAGAAACAGCAGAAGATACATTTAATATAAATTATACTGGAGATGAAGTAGAAATATCAATTAATGTGTATTATATACTAGAAATATTAAATTCTATTACTAGTGAAAATATTATTTTATTTTTAAATAATTCTAATAATTCAATACAAATTGAAGCAGAAAATGATGATTCAACATTATATGTTGTAATGTTATTAAAACGTTAAATATTGTAAACACTGCATGTAAAATATAAAAAATAATTCAGAATAATTTCAATATCATTTCTTTTTTATAACAATATAAAATTAATTGATTATTATTTTGCTTAAAAAGATCATAGGAAAAATTATGAAGAATACATATAACTCTTCTAATATTAAAATTTTAAGAGGATTAGATGCTGTTCGTAAAAGACCAGGCATGTATATTGGAGATACAGATGATGGTAGTGGGTTACATCATATGGTTTTTGAAATAGTAGACAATTCCATAGATGAAGCATTATCAGGTTATTGCAAGGAAATAATAGTAACTATTCATTCAGATAATTCAGTTTCTGTAAAAGATAATGGTAGAGGTATACCTACAGATATTCATCCTGAAGAAAATATTTCAGCTGCAGAAGTAATTATGACAGTCTTACATTCAGGTGGAAAATTTGATAATTCTTCATATCAAATATCAGGAGGATTACATGGTGTAGGAATATCAGTTGTTAATGCTTTATCAGAAAAATTAGAATTGATAATTTATAAAAATAAAAAAAAATATCAACAAATATATAGAAATGGAAAACCGGAAAATCCTCTTTCTGCTATTGGAGCAACTGATTTAACAGGTACATATATAAGATTCTGGCCAAGCTATAAAACTTTTACCAATAATATTAAATTTCAATATGAAATCTTGTCTAAACGTTTACGCGAACTATCTTTTCTTAATTCAAATATTGCTATTCATTTAGAAGATAATAGAACTAATATTAAAAATTGCTACCACTATAAAGGAGGTATCAAAGCATTTATTAAATTCTTAAACAAAAAAAAAACACCTATTCATTCGCACATATTCTATTTTCGATCTATAAAAGATCAAATAGAGCTAGAAATTGCTATGCAATGGAGTAATTCCCATCAAGAGAATATATTGTGTTTTACAAATAACATACCGCAAAAAGATGGTGGAACACATTTAGCTGGTTTTCGTTCTGGTATGACACGAACATTAAATCTACATATAGAAAGAGAAGGATATAATAAAAAAAGTAAAACTACTATAATAGGTGAAGATGTACGTGAAGGATTAACAGCTATTATATCAATTAAAATACCTGATCCAAAATTTTCATCTCAAACTAAAGATAAGTTAGTCTCTTCTGAAGCAAGATCAGTCATAGAATCATTAATTAATGAAAACCTTATTGAATATCTTTTAGAAAATCCTTCTGACTCAAAATCTATTATTCAAAAAATTATTAATGCTGCTAAAATCAGAGATGCAGCACGACGAGCTAGAGAAATCAACAAAAGAAAGAATATATTAGATCTAGGTGCTTTACCTGGAAAATTATCTGACTGTCAAGAAAATAATCCTAAATTTTCTGAAATTTATTTAGTGGAAGGTGATTCAGCAGGTGGTTCTGCTAAACAGGGAAGAAATAGAAAAAATCAAGCTATTCTTCCTCTTAAAGGAAAAATATTAAATGTTGAAAAAGCAAAATTCGATAAAATGATTCTCTCTCAAGAAGTCGCTTCTCTTATCACTGCATTAGGATGTGGAATTGGTAAAAACGAATATAATATAGATAAATTAAGGTATCACTATATTATTATAATGACAGATGCTGATGTAGATGGTGCACATATCCGTACACTTCTCTTAACTTTTTTTTATCGTCAATTACCTGAGTTAATTGAAAAAGGATATATTTACATTGCACAACCTCCATTATATAAACTAAAAAAAGGAAAAAAAGAAGAATATATCAAAAACGATACAGAGATGAATAAGTATCAAATTAAAAATGCTTTAAAAGATCTTACCTTAAAAAGCAAAAATAATTCTGATATTAATGAAAACCTAAAAAAATTTAAAAAGATCATATCCGAATATCATTTTATGCAAATTTTTATGGAAAAAAGTAAACATTATTTTCCAAAATTAGTATTTAACGAACTAATTTATCATACTCATTTATCTGATTTAAAAGACATTAAAATAGTAGAAGAATGGATAAAAAAACTAGCAGAAAATTTAAACAAAAATGATAAAAGTAATAGTTATTATTCAACAGAAATCAAAAAGAATTTTGATCAAAATATATTTGAACCTACTATAAAAATATCTAGATATGCATACCATAAAAAATATGAATTTAAAGAAGAATTTTTAAAGAGCAAGGAATACTTATTAATTACTAATTTAGGTGAAAAATTTAGAAAATATTTTTCAAATGAAGTTCTAGTGGAAAAATCAGGATATTTCTATAAAATAGATAATATAAAAAATACACTGGAGTGGTTAATTAAACAATCTAAACGCGGGGTATTTATACAAAGATATAAAGGATTAGGAGAAATGAATCCAGAACAATTATGGAATACAACGATGAATCCTGAAACTAGAAATATGCTTCAAGTAACTGTTAAAGACGCAGTTTCTGCTAATAATTTATTCAATACTCTTATGGGAGATGCAGTAGAACCTAGGAGAAAATTTATAGAAAACAACGCTTTAAAAGCAGAAAATATTGATGTTTAAAAAGATTTTTAATATTTAAAATATAAATTTTTAAAATATTTGCGGCAGGAAAAAACCAGCCGCGAAAGATTGTTTGTCATTTAAATTTATCCATCATTTCAAGTACTCTTAATTTTGCAATTTCTTTAGAAATTTGCAATAAAATGTCATCTCTATTAATGTTTATGTCTTTATTTTTAATATATTTTTCAGCGTTTTTTTTTGTTTTTAAAATACGGTTCCGATCTAAATCAACAGCACGAATAACAACATCTGCTAAAATAGATACAATAGAAGGTTGAACTTCTAATATACCTCCTGATATATAAAGACATTCTTCTTTTTTATCTGATTTATGAGAAATGTATACTATTCCAGGTTTAATTATACTCAATAATTGAGTATGTCCGGGATAAATACCGAGTTCTCCCTCACTTCCAGAAACTCGTATTTTTTTTACAAAACCAGAAAATATACGTTTTTTTACGCTCACTATATCTAAATAAAAATCCATAAAATATCCTATTCATCTTAAAAAATTATATTTTTTTTGCTTTCTCTATCACTTCCTCAATAGAACCTACCATATAAAATGCTTGTTCTGGTAAAGAATCAAATTCACCTTCTATAATCCCTTTAAAAGCGCGAATATTATCTTTCAATGAAACATATTTACCTGGAGAACCAGTAAAAACTTCTGCAACAAAAAAAGGCTGAGATAAAAATTTTTGTATTTTTCGTGCTCGTGATACTAATAATTTATCTTTTTCTGCAAGTTCATCCATACCTAAAATAGCAATAATATCTTTTAATTCTTGATACCTTTGTAATATTGACTGTACACCTAATGCGGTTTCATAATGTTCGTCTCCTACAATATAAGGATCTAATTGACGACTTGTTGAATTTAATGGATCAATAGCAGGATAGATTCCTAATGATGCTATTTGACGACTTAATGTAACTGTAGAATCTAAATGTGCAAATGTTGTTGCTGGCGAAGGATCTGTTAAATCATCAGCAGGGACATATACAGCTTGAACAGAAGTAATTGAACCTTTTTTTGTTGATGTAATTCTTTCCTGAAGAAGACCCATTTCTTCTGCTAAAGTCGGTTGATAACCTACTGCAGATGGCATACGACCAAGTAAGGCAGAAACTTCTGTACCTGCTAATGTATAACGATATATATTATCAATGAATAATAAGACATCTTTCCCTTCATCACGAAATTTTTCTGCAATAGTAAGACCTGTAAAAGCAACTCGTAATCTATTCCCTGGAGGTTCATTCATTTGTCCATATACAAGAGAAACTTTATCTAAAACTTTAGAATCATTCATTTCATGATAAAAATCATTTCCTTCTCGAGTTCTTTCACCTACTCCTGTAAAAACTGAATAACCAGAATGTTCCACAGCAATATTCCGAATTAGTTCCATCATATTAACTGTTTTTCCTACACCTGCCCCTCCAAATAAACCAACTTTTCCACCTTTTGAAAAAGGACAAATTAAATCAATGACTTTTATTCCAGTTTCTAATATTTCTCTAGAACTAGCTTGTTCTTTATAAATTGGAGGTGAACGATGAATTTCCCAATATTCAATTTCAGAAAAATCTTTATTTTTCAATGATCCTTTATTATCTATTGTTTCACCCAATACATTGATTATACGCCCTAGTGTTGCTTCTCCTACAGGAACTTTTATATAGTGTCCAAGATCAGTAACAACTAAACCTCGTTTTAAACCATTAGACGAACCCATGGCAATAGTTCGTACAACACCTGCACCTAATTGTTGCTGTACTTCTAAAATTAGTTTATATTGCTGATTTTTAACTTCTAAGGCGTTATATATTTTCGGCACTGAATCTTGATTAAATTCTACATCGACTACAGCACCAATAATTTGGATAATTTTTCCAGTAGCCATTATTTTAAAACCTCTAACTAATTTTAATCCATTGAAACTGCTGATGCACCTGCAACAATTTCAGTTAATTCTTGAGTAATATTAGCCTGACGAACTTTATTATAGACTAACTGTAATTCTTTAATACGATTGCCACTATTATCTGTAGCTGTTTTCATTGCAATCATACGAGCAGCTTGTTCACTTGCTATATTTTCTAAAATACTTTGATATACTTGAGATTCTATATATCGATTAAACAATGTATCTAAAATTAATTTTGATTCCGGTTCGTATAAATAATCCCAATTATTACTTCTTATATCATTAACATTTTTTTTAGAAAATGGCAATAACTGCGTAACTCTAGGATACTGTAGCATTTTATTATGAAATTTGTTATAAGCAATAAAAATTTTATCAATCTGTTTATATTCATATGCTTTTAATATAATTTCAACAGAATTAATTAATTTTTCTAATCGAGGATTTTCTCCCAAATTAGTTACTTTTGCAAGAATATTACTTTCAAATAGTTTAAATACAGATAAACTTTTTAAACCAAATAATATCAAATCACATGGAATATTTATTCTAGCAAATTCTTGAATTTTAAATAGTACTTGTTTAAAAAGATTAGTATTTAAACTTCCGCACAATCCCCTATCAGTAGATATTACAATTATGCCAATACGTTTAGTTTTTCTTTTTTCTAAATAACAATGTTTGTATTCTAAACTTCCTTGTGTAACATGATCAATGACTTTTCTAATAATATCAGAATATGGTCGACCAAATTTCATTCTTTGTTCAGTTTTCCTCATTTTAGAAACTGCAACCATTTCCATAGCTTTAGTAATTTTTCTCGTATTAATAACACTAATAATTTGATTTCTTATTTCTTTTGTACTAGTCACTATTTTCTCTTTTTAACTTATTAATTATATTTTTTTAAAATTTATTTTTTTTAAAATCAGTAATTAATTTTATAAATTCTTTTTCTATAGAAATATTAAAATCGCCTGTTTTATTAATTCGTCTTATTAAATCAGAATAATGGTTCTTAGCATATATCAATATTTCTCTTTCAAATCTAGTTATTTGATCTATAGAAACATCATCAAGAAAATTGTTTTCTGCAACAAAAAGTATCAGACCTTGTTCAGCTATAGAAATAGGTGAATACTGTTTTTGTTTTAATAATTCTGTGATCTTCTGACCATAATCTAATTGTTTTCTAGTCGTATCATCTAAATCAGATGCAAATTGTGAAAATGCTGCAAGTTCTTGATATTGTGCTAATGCTGTACGAATCCCAGAAGACAATTTTTTAATTATTATACTTTGTGCAGCACTTCCTACCCGAGAAACTGATATACCAGGATTTACGGCAGGACGAATACCTGAATTAAATAAATTTGATTCTAAAAAAATTTGACCATCAGTAATAGAAATTACATTAGTAGGAACAAAAGCAGAAACATCTCCAGATTGTGTTTCAATAATAGGTAAAGCTGTAATTGAACCTGTTTTTCCAATAATTTTATTTTTAGTTATTTTTTGTACATATTCTGCAGAAATCCGAGATGCTCTTTCTAATAAACGGGAATGAAGATAAAATATATCTCCTGGAAAAGCTTCTCTACCAGGTGGTCTACGTAATAATAAAGAAATTTGACGATAAGCTATTGCATGTTTTGAAAGATCATCATAAACAATTAAAGCATCTTCTCCTCGATTTCGAAAAAATTCTGCTATTGCACAACCAGAATATGGAGCTAAATATTGTAAAGCTGCTGCTTCTGCAGCAGAAGCTACTACTATAACTGTATTAGATAAAGAATCATTTTCTTCTAATTTTCTAACCACATTAATAATTGTAGAAAGTTTTTGTCCAATAGCAACATAAACACATTTAATACCTGACTTTTTCTGATTAATAATTGTATCTATTGCAAGTGCTGTTTTTCCTGTTTGTCTATCACCAATAATCAATTCACGTTGTCCTCGACCAATAGGAATCATTGCGTCAATAACTTTATAACCTGTTTGTATTGGCTCATTAATCGATTGCCTATCAATTACACCAGGTGCATCTGCTTCTATTGGAAAATAACAATCATTTTTTATAGCACTTTTTCCATCAATAGGAAAACCTAATGCATTTACTACTCGACCTAAGAAATTATAACCAACCGGAACTTCTAGTATTTTCCCTGTGCACTGTACTTTAGTTCCTTCAGTAATATGAACATAAGGTCCCATGACCACGGCACCGATTGTATCTCTTTCTATATTTAAAGCAATCGCATATTCATTGTTAGGCAATAAAATCATCTCTCCTAACATGACATCAGAAAGACCATTTATTCTTAAAATACCATCACTTACAGAAATAATAGAACCTTCAGTATATGATTGATTAAAAACTTCAAATTGAGCTATTCTTTCTTTAATTAATTTACTGATTTCTGTAGAATTTAATCTCATGTATTATTATTCTCTTAAAAATTTAAAGCATCAGATAATTGTTTAAGATGGTTTTGACCAGATAGATCAAAAACAGTATCATCCACCTTTATAATTATACCATCAAGCATATCAGGTTCCACTTTACATATTAATTTAGCTTTTCTTAAAAAGAACTGTTCTAATATTTTTCTTATTTTAACAATTTGTTTTTCTTTTAAAAAAAATGCCGATCTTAACTCAATAATTATAATTTTTTTATGACACGCTTCTAATTTTAGAAATTGTTCTAGTATGTTATCTAATATTTTAAGACGTTGATTGTCAGCTAATAATTTTATTAAATTTTTTGCATTTTCATTAATTACATCACTACTAATTGTAATAAATACTAATGATAAATATTGAGGCGAAAGCGAACCTGATAAAAAATTTCTGACTTTTTTACAAGAAGCAATCATTTTAATAAAAATTAAAATATTTTTCCATTCTTCAATTTTATTATTTTCGATAGCAGTTTCAAAAATTGCTTGAGCATAAGGTCTAGAAACAGTATCTATTGCTGACATTAATTTTTCACCTGTGATAAAGAAACAATTAATTGATCTAATAAATTTTGATTATCATCTTTAGAAATATTTTTTTTAATGATTTTTTCTGCTATAGAAACAGATAAATCTACTACTTCTTTATGTAAATTTTTACGTGCATGCATAATAGAAATTTCGATTTCTGACTGAGCATTTGAAAGAATCTTTTTAGCTTCTTCTAAAGCATCTTTTCTTGCTTCTTCTAAAATTAACGTTTTTTGTTTATTTGCTTCGTTTAAAATATTCGATGCTTTTTGTTTAGCCTCAATGATATCTTTCTGTATTTTTTTTTCAAGAATACATAATTCATCCTGAGCTTTTTTTGAATTGATCAATGATTCTTCAATTTCTTTTTGTCTAGTTTCAATAGTTAAAATAATAGGAGGCCAAATATATTTCATACAAAACCAGACAAATAAAACAAATGAAATAGCTTGTCCAAGAATTGTCGCATTAAGATTCACAATAATGCACCTTTTATATCAAGATAAAAATTAATCTTTACGTTATCTAAAAAAACGTAAAGATTTTATTATAGTAATCTAATATAATATATTTTTTACAAAAAAAATCACAATAAAAAAATTATGAAATAGCAAAAAGCATATATAAACCCAAACCTACAGCAATCATTGGAATCGCATCAACTAATCCCATAACAACAAAAAACTGTGTTCTTAATAACGGAACTAAATCAGGTTGTCTAGCAGCTCCCTCTAAAAATTTACTACCTAAAATCCCAATGCCGATTGCTGCTCCAATTGATGCTAATCCAACCATTATAGCCACTGCTATATAAAGCATGTCAACATTTAAATTTTCCATTAGAAACTCCAGTTTTTAATAAAATCACGATAGATTTTAATCTCTATGAGATTGAGAAGCCATTGATAAATATACAATAGTTAATACCATAAAAATAAAAGCCTGTAGTGAAATTATTAAAATATGAAAAATAGCCCATGGTACATTTAAAAAACATTGTGACCACCATGGAAGCAAACCTGCAATTAAAATAAAAATCATTTCACCTGCGTACATGTTTCCAAACAATCGCAATCCTAAAGAAATTGGTTTAGAAAGCAATGATACAAATTCTAATATGAAATTAAAAATAAAAAATACAGGATGGTTAAAAGGTTGTAAAGTAAGTTCTTTGAAAAAACCCATACATCCTTTTATTTTAATAGTATAAAATAAAATCAAAATAAAAACCCCAAGTGACATTGATAATGTAATATTAATATCAGCAGAAGGTACAATTCGAATAGCTGGCAAATCAAATGCTTTTTCAGAAATAAATGGAAAAAAATCAATTGGTACTAAATCCATTAAATTCATTAAAAAAACCCAAACAAATACTGTTAATGACAAAGGTGCAATAAGAGAATTTTTACCTTGATACATGCTTTGTACATTTGAATTTACAAATTCAAAAATTAATTCAATTGCAGTTTGCAATTTATTTGGTACACCTCTAGTAATTTTTTTTCCTACTATATAAAAAACACCTAAAAACAAACTGCCAAGCACAAGAGAAAAAATTATTGAATCAATATTTAAAGTCCAATAATGAGAAGAAAACGTGCCTGGTTTAACAATTTGAAAATAACGTAAATCTATCTGTAAATGATTTAAATGATGACTAATATATTTTTGAGGATCAGATATCTTTTCTAAAATCATAGTGTTCTCTCATATTTTTATAATTTTAAAAAAAATTATACAATAACAAAAATACATTCAGCAAACCGTTAATATTTAAGGGTTTAAAACAAATTTGGAAAATTATTATGTATTTTAAATTGCTTAAAATCAAATTTTAATTTTTAAACATTATAGTAAAATTGATTAAAAAATACACATTCAATAATTATATACTATAAAAAATTTTTATAAGATTCTTTTTTTAAATAAATTAATAAAATTGATATAGCAGCTGGTGTAATACCTGAAATTCGTGATGCTTGACCAATAGAAACAGGTTTATAATCATTCAATTTTTTAGCTACCTCAGAAGATAAACCTTTTATTTTATTGTAATCGCAAGTAAGTGGCAAGAAAGTATTTTCATTTTTTAAATGTCGCTCAATTTCTTCTGATTGTCGTTTAATATAACCCGCATATTTAATTTCATTTTCTATTTGTTCTATAGCTTCTAAATCAGAAATGCCGATTTCGAACACTTTTAAAATTTGCAAATTGCTATATCTAACTTCTGGTCGTTTTAATAATTCAACTATACTTGTTTCTTTGATTACATTGATATTACATACTTGATTTAAGGTATGAGCATCAGAAGATAAAGGACGTATTTTCATTTTTTTCAAACGCTTTTTTTCCGTTTTAATATTTAATACTTTTTCATTATAACGAATCCATCTTAAATTATTTACCAAACCAAACTTATAACCAATTTCAGTTAAACGTAAATCTGCATTATCTTCTCTTAATGTTAATCGATATTCTGCACGTGAAGTAAACATTCGATATGGTTCTTTCGTCCCTTGAGTTGTAAGATCATCTATTAAAACACCTAAATAAGCTTGATCACGCCTAGGAAACCAACCTTCAGAATTCATAGAATTTAATCCTGCATTTAAACCTGCTAATAATCCTTGTGAAGCCGCTTCTTCATAACCAGTAGTACCGTTAATTTGACCAGCAAAAAATAATCCTTTAATTAATTTGCTTTCTAAAGTTAAATTTAAATCTTTTGGATCAAAAAAATCGTATTCGATAGCATATCCGGGACTTATAATTTTAGATCTTTCTAAACCTTTTATAGAATTTACTATTTTTTTTTGAATTTCTAATGGAAGACTAGTTGAAATACCATTAGGATATATTTTAATACTAGATAATCCTTCAGGTTCTAAAAATATTTGATGTGATTTTCTATCAGGAAAGCGTACAACTTTATCTTCAATAGAAGGACAATAACGAGGTCCTAAACCCTTTAAAAAACCTTTATATATTGGACTCTTATGTAAATTTTCACGTATTATATCATGTGTTTTTTCATTAGTATGTGTCAGATAACATGGTATCTGTTTAGGATGATGTGAAGCATCTCCCATAAATGAAAAAACTGGAACAGGAACATCACCATTTTGAATAAATAAATCATCAAAATTGATACTATTAAGATCAATTCGAGGTGGTGTTCCAGTCTTTAATCGATTTACTTGCAAAGATAATTCTCTTAAACGAACAGATAAATCTACAGAAGATTTCCCTCCCATTCTGCCAGCAGAATAGCTATTTAATCCTATATGTATTTTACCACCTAAAAAAGTACCTGTTGCTAACACAACTGATCTTGAATAAAAATTAATTTCATTTTGTGTTAATACACCAATAACAGTATAATTTTTAAAAATTAAATCTTTAACTTCCTCTTCTAAAATCAATAAATTATTCTGTTTTTTCAATATTCTTTTAACGGTTTTATGATACAAGAATCTATCAGCTTGAGCTCTAGTAGATCTTACAGCAGGACCTTTGCTAGAATTTAAAATTCTAAATTGAATACCTGAATAATCAATAGCTTCAGCCATTACCCCACCTAATGCATCTATTTCTTTTACTAAATGACTTTTTCCTATTCCACCAATTGCTGGATTACATGATAACACACCTAAATCTGTAATTTTTTGAGTTAATAATAATGTTTTACAACCCATTCTTGCTGAAGCCATCGCAGCCTCAGTACCAGCATGTCCTGCTCCAATAACAATGACATCAAAATTTTTTAAGTTCAACATGTAAAAAACCTTTTTCAAAATTTAAAAATATTTAAATAACATTCATCTTTCATTCAAGATAACACATGTTAATATTAAAAATAAGATCTTAAAAGAAAGATCTTTTTTCTTTTCTTTAAGATTTAAATTCAAAAGATAAAAAAAATAATATTAATTATTATTATTATTAGTAAAGACAAAA